>NZ_LABY01000303.1 GCF_001043975.1 Methylobacterium variabile | reverse complement strand
TCACGGTCTCGCCCGCCGCCTTCGACTACGCCCTCGCGGCGGCGGGCGAGACCGTGATGGACATCCGGGTCCAGCTCTCCTCCTGCGTGCCGGCCACCGACCTCGAGAGCGCAGGCGCCCGGATCGAAGCCGCCGACCTTCTGCCCTACCGCGACCATCCCAAAGCCCTCGGGCTCGCCGAGTTCATGAACTTTCCCGGCGTGGTCGCGGCCGATCCGGCCTGCCTCGCCAAGCTCGCGGCCTTCGCCGGGCGCCACGTCGACGGCCACGCGCCGCTGCTCTCAGGGGCCGCGCTCAACGCCTACGCGGCCGCCGGCATCCGCACCGACCACGAGGCGACCGGGGCCGCGGAGGCGCTGGAGAAGATCCGCAAGGGCATGACGGTGCTGATCCGCGAGGGATCGGTCTCGAAGGACCTGCACGCCCTGGCGCCGCTCCTGACCGAGCGGACGGCACCGTTCCTCGCCTTCTGCACCGACGACCGCAACCCCCTCGACATCGCCGAGGAGGGCCATCTCGATCACCTCATCCGCACGGCGATCGCCCTCGGCGTGCCGCCGCTCGCCGCCTACCGGGCCGCCTCGCTCAGCGCTGCCACCGCCTTCGGGCTGACCGACCGCGGCCTGATCGCCCCGGGCCGGCGGGCCGACATCGTGCTCCTCGACGACATCGAATCCTGCGCGGTCTCGGCCGTGCTCTCGGCGGGCCGCCTCGTCGATGAGGCGCTGTTCGCGGGCCGGCGGATCACGCCGGCCCCCGGCCGCGGCAGCGTGCGGGCCGAGCCGGTGGCACCGGAGGACCTGGCCGTGGCCGCGCCGACGGGCGAGACCTCGGTGATCGGCGTGGTGCCCGGGCGCATCATCACCGAACACCGGCGCCTGACGCTGGCCGCGGTGCCCGACCCGGCGCAGGACGTGGTGGCGGTCGCCGTGGTGGCGCGCCACGGCACGCGCAGCATCGGCCGCGGCCTGGTGCAGGGCTTCGGGCTCAGGTCGGGCGCCATCGCCTCCTCGGTCGGGCACGACAGCCACAACCTCTGCGTCGTCGGCGCCGACCCGGCCGCGATGGCGCGGGCGGTCCCGCCCGCGTTCTTAGCCCGCCGCGGCCCCGCTCGCCAGGGCATGAGCCGCCTCCATCGGAGTCATGTGCCGGTCGGGCAGGAGTTTTTCCCGGGTTTACGCCTTCACGACGGCCGCGACTGTTAGTCCATGGCGGTGCATGACGTTGCTGGTGTCGACGATGAGCCGGGCATGAGACGCCACGAGGGCATAGTCGCCACCGCCGTGGTCGGTGG
>NZ_LABY01000302.1 GCF_001043975.1 Methylobacterium variabile | reverse complement strand
AGAGGGCGGGCAGGGGCCGCGCGGGCCCGTCTCCCCACGCGGCCCCTGCCCGCCCTCTGGACCGGCCTCGCCCCTCGGGCCTGCCTCGCCCTGCGGGCCCGGCGCGCCGGGCGGCCCGGCCTCCCCTCGCGGCCCCGGCTCCCCTTGGGGTCCGGCGGGGCCCGGAGGGCCGGGCGGTCCCGCTACGGTCCTGGACTCGGCCCGGCCCTCGGGTCCGGGCGGGCCTTGCTGCCCGCACTCGCCCACCACCGCGCCGCGCTCCTGGCGGCCGGCGCGCAGGGTCACGATGCAGGTCGCCGGATGGTAGACGAGGCGGAACTCGAACCTGCCGCGTGAATCGGCCCTGGTGGCGAAGCGTCCATCGAGGCTGACCTCGGCCTCCGGATCGTCCGCCGCGCCGAGGACCCAGAGTTCGCCGGCGGTGATCCGGGCGGCCAGGACCTGGATCTCGGCCCGGGCCGGCGCCGCGGCAATCAGGCAGGCCGCCAGCATCGCGGAGCGTCCGGTTTTGCCGCGCACCATCGTCCGCCCCCGCATCCGCGATGTCTAACCTCAACTGTTTTTCCGCGGCCCGGAAAGTCAAGCGCGGCCGCGCTTCAAGCACAGGCGCGATGGTCGGTGGCCCCCGCCGATGGTGGAGCTTGACCGGGCAGCCTCAGGGTTCCAGCCCGACATAGACCGCCCGCGGCCGGATCAGGCCGCCCTGGCGCTGCTCCAGCCCCTGCGCGATCCAGCCGGCGGAGCGGCCGAGGGCGAACAGCCCGAACGCGCTGCCCCGTGGCAGGCCGAGGTGGCGGCGCAGGGCGACGAGGGCGACGTCGAGGGCCGGCCGGGCCCCCGTCAGCTCCTCCGCCGCCGCCACGACCGCCCGCAGCCGCGGATCGTCGGCCACGAGCGGCGCCAGCAGGGCGGCGGCCCGCGGGTCGCCGGCGGGATAGAGCGGATGGCCGAAGCCCGGCAGGCCGTCGCGGCCGGCGAGCTGGCGGCGCAGGGACGCCGCCGGATCCGCCGCGTCGAGGGCGTCCCACAGCGCCTCGACCCGGGCGGTCGCGCCGCCGTGGCGCGTGCCGCTCAACGCCGCGAGGCCGCCGATGACCGCCGCCCGCAGGCTCGCCCCCGCCGAGGCGACGCAGCGCGCCGTGAAGCCCGACGCGTTCAGCTCGTGATCGGCGCACAGGACCAGGGCCCGGCGCACGGCCTGCGCCCCGGCCGCGTCGAGACCCCAGGCCGCCGCGCATTGCCGGTGCAGCGGCGCCGCGGAGGGCGCTCCGCCGGTCACGCAGGCGCCGAGCAGCCGGACCAGGGCACCGCATCCGGCGGCGAGCCGGGCCGGGTCGGTCTGCCAGGGCGCCGTCGGATCATCCGCCGTCGCGGCGGCGAAGGCCCCGATGAGGTCGCCGCCGCGCGGCGCCCCCTCGGGCGCGTCCGGACCGAAGGCGGCGTCGAGCGGGAGGTCCCAGAGCCGGGCCGCGACCTCCTCCAGGGTCGCCGTCCCGGCGAGCGCGACGGCGTCGGCGCCCCGGTAGAACAGCCGCCCGTCCCGGATCAGGGTCACGGCGGTCTCCAGCACCGGCAGGCCCCAGTCGAGGGCGGCCCGGGCGACCTCCCGCGGGCGCCGTCCGCGGTGGCGCGTCTCGGCGAGGCGGGCGACGGCCTCGGCCGCGTAGGCCCGCACCCGCGGATCCTCGGTCGGATGGGCCTCGATCAGCCCGCGGCTGACATAGGCGTAGAGGGTCTGGCGGGTCACGCCGAGGCGGGCAGCCGCCTCGGCGGCGGTGAGGTAGGCGGTCACGGCATCGGCTCGCTGCCACGGCATCAGGGTCGATCGGGATCAGGGTTGATTCGGGTAATCAAGATTGACGATCTGGCCCGCGCGGCGCGCTCCTGTCACCTGCATGATGAGGAGCAGGCGATGGTGGACGACGCGGCCGGGCCGGCCTTCCGGATGATCTTGGACACGATCTGGCGCGCCCTGGGCGGCGCGGCCGTGCCGCCGGTCGCGGTGACCGGGTCGGGCGCCCTGCCCTCCTGCTACCCGGTCAGCGACCTCGCGGCGGCCTCGGTCGCGGCGGCGGGTCTGGCCCTGGCCGAGCTGGTCGAGGCCCGCTTCGGCCGGCGGCCGGCCGTGCGGGTCGACCGGCGCCTCGCCGCGCACTGGTTCGCCCGCTCCCTCGATCCCCAGGGCTGGACGCTGCCGCCACCCTGGGACCCGGTCGCCGGCGACTATCCCGCCGCCGACGGCTGGATCCGGCTCCACACCAACGTGCCGCATCACCGCGCCGCGGCGCTCCGCGTGCTCGGCGCCCCGCCGGAGCGGGAGGCGGTGGCGGCGGCCGTGGCACGCTGGCGGGCGGACGATCTCGAGAGCGCCGTGGTGCGGGCCGGGGGCTGCGCCGCCGCGATGCGCTCGGCCGCGGCCTGGGCCGCCCACCCGCAGGGCGCGGCGGTGGCGCGCGAGCCCCTGGTGTCGTGGGAGGAACCTTGCGAGCCGGACGGGACCGGGCCGGACGGCCTCGCGGCGGCGCGGCCGGAGCGGCCCCTGGCGGGTCTGCGCGTCCTCGACCTGACCCGGGTGCTGGCGGGGCCGGTGGCGACCCGCTTCCTCGCCGGGTTCGGCGCGAGCGTGCTGCGCCTCGACCCGCCGGGGTGGGACGAGCCGGGCATGGTGCCGGAGATGACCCTCGGCAAGGCCTGCGCCCGCCTCGACCTGCGGGAGGCCGCCGGCCGGGCGCGCTTCGAGGACCTGCTCGCCGGGGCGGACGTGCTCGTCCACGGCTACCGGCCGGACGCGCTGGCGCGCCTCGGGCTCGACGCCGCGGCCCGGGCCCGCCTGCGGCCGGGCCTCGTCGACGTCAGCCTCGACGCCTATGGCTGGACCGGTCCATGGCGGGAGCGGCGGGGCTTCGACAGCCTGGTGCAGATGAGCGCCGGCCTCGCCGAGGCGGGGATGCGGCACGCCGGCGCCGACCGACCGGTGCCGCTGCCGGTCCAGGCCCTCGACCACGCCACCGGCTACGTGATGGCGGCGGCGGTCCTGCGCGGCCTGACCGGGCGCCTCGCCACCGGCCGGGGCACCGCGGCGCGCACGGCGCTGGCCCGGATCGCGGCGCTCCTCGCCGGCGCACCACCCGCCGCTCCGGAGGACGGGCCGGCGGCCCCGACACGGGCCGACTTCGCCGACGCGCCGGAGCCGGCCGCCTGGGGCCCTGCCCTGCGCCTGCGCCCCGCCCTCGCGCTCGACGGCGTGCCGATGGGCTGGGACCGGCCCGCCGGTCCCCTTGGGGCGGTCGCGCCGGCCTGGTGAGGAACAGGGCGAGCGAGCCCGCGTTGGCCCGGCTCATCGCGACAGGAGGAGCCCATGGCCGGTGAGAAGCCCCACGGCGACAAGACCCACGCGCAGAACATCCGGCTCATCGAGGGCAAGGACGGCCCCAACGTGCCGGCCGGCGGCGGCGCCCGCATCCGCACCAGCGCCGACCCGACCCGGCCGCCCTCCACCCACCAGGAGAGCCGCGACCACAACAAGCACAACAACCCGGGGCAGGACGGCCACAAGCCGCAGAAGCACAGCCCGGCGGAGGAGAAGCCCTAAGCAGGCTTCGCAAAATCGGTGGCTGGTTTTCCGATAAAAGTCTGCGACAAAACAAAGGCCTAAGCTGGCTTGAGTTGGCCTGCCCTACGGCACACGGCTGTTATCAGACCCTGCCGGACTGGCAGTCCAGCCAAGCTCCTCCCCCTGTCGCCGGACGGCAGGAGCGGAAGGAGGTCCGGGATCCAGGGGAGAAGTGTCGCGAAGCGGCTCCGCATGTTGCGACGTTGCGGACATGAGGACGCTTCGCGACTTTTTGCGCTGGATCCCGGATCTCCTTCCGCTGACGCTGCACTCGTTCCGGGAAAGGGAAGAGCCCGAGGAAGAGCGTCTCGCCGGTTCAGCCCGGATGCCGCCGGGTGTCGTGTCGTGTGGGCCTGCCACCGCAAGTCTGCCTAGAGCCAAGGGATGGCCGGCCTCACCGCCGCGCCGTCGATCCCCGGGCGATCAGCCGGCCGCTCAGCACCACCTTGCGCACGGGCTGGCCCGGGGTCTTCAACCGGTCGAACAGCAGCCCCATCGCCTGGGCGCCGATCTCGGCGACGGGCTGCTCGATCACCGTCAGGCCGGGCGCGACCAGGTCGGTCCAGGGCTCGTTGTCGAAGCCCGCGAGGGCCACGCCGCCGGGCAGGTCGAGCCCCGCCGCCCGGGCCGCCCGCACCGCTCCCATCAGGATCAGGCCGTTCGAGAGGATCAGCGCCTCGGGCCGCCCGGGCTCGGCGAGCCAGCGCGCCACCTCGGCCTCCGCCGGCTCGGCGTCCGGCAGCACGGTGCGGATCCGCGGCTCCAGGCCGTGCCGGCGCATCGCCGCGCCGTAGCCGTCCCGCCGCTCCTCGGCGGTGGAGCTCGTGGAGCCGAACAGGCCGCCGATGCGGGAAAAGCCCTGCTCCACCAAGTGGTCGACCAGGGCAGCGCCCGCCGCCAGGTTGTCGAGCACCACCCCGTCGTGACCGCCGGGCGGGCCGGTGCGGTCGATCAGCACCAGCGGGAACGCGAAATCCTCCGGCCGCAGCCGCTCGGCGGTGCGGCGGGTCGGCGCGAAGACGACGCCGGTGACCCGTTCCTCCTGCATCAGGCGCAGGTACAGCGCCTCGCGCTCGGCGTCCTCGCCGGTGTTGCACAGGATCAGCCGCATTCCGGCCTGGTAGGCCGCGTCCTCCACCGCCCGGCTCACCGCGGTGAAGAACGGGTTGCGGATGTCGGCGACGATCAGCCCGATGGTCTGGGCGGCCTGCGAGCGCAGGCGGCGGGCCGAGAGGTTCGGCCGGTAGCCGGTCGCGCGCACCGCCGCCTCGACCTGCTCGCGCAGGGCCTCGCTGACCGGGCCCTTGCCCAGGGCCCGCGACACGGTCGCGGTGGAAACGCCCGCCGCGCGGGCGACATCACGGATGCCGACGGCCATCGCCTCGAAAACGTTTTCAACTTCACTCCTTCCTTTGTGACAGGCGCCGTCGCGCGGAGCAAGCCCTGACGCTGCGGGCCCATGCGTTCCAGATTGACAGGTGCTGTGAAAACGTTTTCATAGTCCGCAAGGAAAACCCGATCGTCTTCCGGGAGGAAGCCCGCCATGCTCGCGCCGACACCGCAGCCGACGCCGCGCGTCCTGATCCGCACCGCCGCGGCCCCTTCGACCAAGGAGGCGGCGATCCGCGAGGCGGCCCAGCTCCTCGTCGCCGCCGGCTGCATCGACCCAGCCTACGAGGCCAGCATGCTGCGCCGGGAGGGGGTGGCGAACACCTATCTGGGCCATGGCGTCGTGATCCCGCACGGCATGGTCGACGACCGGCACCTGGTGCGCGAGAGCGGGCTCGCGGTGCTGCAGGTGCCCGGCGGCGTCGCCTGGCACGACGGGCAGGACGCCCACCTGGTGGTGGCGATCGCGGCCCAGTCCGACACCCACATCACGGTCCTGCGTCGCCTCACCCGCCTGATCCAGGACGAGGCCCGGCTCGCGCAGCTGCGCATCACCGGGAACGCGGGCGACATCGCGGCGGCTTTGGCCGAGGACGCGGCCGCGCCGGGCACCGCCGGTCCGGCGGCCGACCTGGCGCACCGGTTCGAGTGGGTCGTCGACTATCCCACCGGCCTGCACGCCCGGCCTGCCTCGGCCTGGGTCGAGGCGGCGCGGGGGAGCGCGGCCCGGATCCAGGTGCGCCACGGCGCCGAGGTCGCCGACGCCAGGAACCTCATCGCCCTGCTCCAGCTCGGCCTGCGCGCCGGCGACGCGGCGGTGATCTCGGCCGAGGGCGAGGACGCGCCGGCGGCGCTCGCACGGGTGAAGGCCACGGTCACGGGATTGAGCGCCGGCGAGAAGGCCGCGGCGGAGCGCGCCGCCGAGGCCGCCGCCAGGGCCAGCGCGCCGGTCGCGGGCTGGAACCCGGCCGATCCGGCCCGGGCGATCCCCGGCATCGGCGCGAGCCCGGGGATCGCCATCGGGCCGATCCACGTGCTCGGGTCCACCGAGGTCGCGGTGCCGGACGAGCCCGAGCCGCTGACGAGCGGCGGCGACCGGCTGCACGCGGCGCTGGAGGCCACCGCGGCGCAGCTCCGGGCGCTGGCCGACGACACCGGCCGGCGCCTCGGCCAGGCCGATGCCGGGATCTTCAAGGCGCAGGGCGACCTCATCGCCGACACCGACCTGATCACCCTCGCCTGCCAGCTGATGGTCGAGGGCCACGGCGTCGCCTTCGCCTGGCACCAGGCGGTGGAGCGGATGGCGGGCCAGCTCTCGGCCCTCGGCAACCCGGTGCTCGCCGCCCGCGCGGCGGACCTGCGCGACGTCGGCCGCCGGGTGCTGGCGCAGATCGACCCGGCGCTGCAGGCCGGCCACGCCCTGCCGGAAGAGCCCTGCATCCTGGTCGCCCCCGACCTCGCGCCCTCCGACACGGCGGGGCTCGACCCCGCCCGGGTGCTCGGCCTCGCCACCGCTCAGGGCGGGCCGACCTCCCACACCGCGATCCTCGCCCGGACGCTGGGCATCCCCTCGGTGGTGGCGGCCGGGCCCGGCCTGATGGCGCTGCCGACGGGCGCGACCGCGATCCTCGACGGCACCACGGGGCGCCTCTACGTCAACCCGAGCGAGGTCGACCTCGCCGCGGCCGCCGCCTGGCGCGAGTGCTTGCGCGCGACGCAAGCTGCGGAGGCCCTCGAGCGCGGCCTGCCGGCCCGCACCCGCGACGGCCACGCGCTCGCCGTCGGCGCCAACGTCAACACGCCCGACCAGGTGCCCTTCGCCCTGTCGCAGGGCGCCGAGGGCGTCGGCCTGATGCGCACCGAGTTCCTCTTTCTCGAGCGCGGCGACACCCCGGACGAGGACGACCAGTACGCCACCTACCGGGCGATGCTCGAGGCCCTCGACGGCCGGCCCCTGATCGTGCGCGCCCTCGACATCGGCGGCGACAAGCAGGTGCCGCACCTCGCCCTGCCGAAGGAGGAGAACCCCTTCCTCGGCGTGCGCGGCGCCCGCCTGCTCCTGCGCCGGCCCGACCTGATGGAGCCGCAGCTGCGCGCCCTCTACCGCGCCGCGAGGGACTGCCTTCCGGCCGACGCACCGAGCGGCAAGGACGCGCCGCTCTCCATCATGTTCCCGATGATCACCTCGGTGCCGGAGGTGATGGCCCTGCGCCGGGCCTGCGACCGGATCCGGGCCGAGATCGGGGCGCCGGAGGTGCCGATCGGCATCATGATCGAGGTGCCGGCGGCGGCGATCCAGGCCGACGCACTGGCCGCCCATTGCGACTTCTTCTCGATCGGCACCAACGACCTGACCCAGTACGCGCTGGCTATCGACCGCCAGAACACCGACCTCGCGCCCGAGGCCGATTCCCTGCACCCGGCGGTCCTGCGCCTCGTGCGGATGACCTGCGCGGGCGCCGCCCGGCACGGGCGCTTCGTCGGGGTCTGCGGCGGCATCGCCGGCGACCCGTTCGGGGCGGGCCTGCTCGCCGGCCTCGGCGTCCACGAACTGTCGATGACGCCCCGCGACCTGCCGGCCGTGAAGGCCCGCCTGCGCGCCAGCACGCTCGCCGACCTGCGGGCGCAAGCGGAGGAAGCCTGCGCCCAGGCCGACGCCGCCGCGGTGCGGGCTCTCGACCGTCAGGAGTCCCGCCCGTGAGAGGCCCGCCCGTGACCCGCGTCCTCACCCTCACCCTGAACCCGGCGATCGACCGGACGATCACCCTCGACCGGCTGGAGCCCGGCCAGGTCCACCGCGCCCGCGCGGTGCGCGACGATGCCGGCGGCAAGGGCGTCAACGTCGCGAGCTGCCTCGCCGACTGGGGCTTGCCCGTCGCCGCGGCCGGGGTGCTCGGCGCCGGCAACGCCGCCGCCTTCGAGGCGCTGTTCTCCGCCAAGGGCATCGCCGATCGCTGCGTCTGGATCCCGGGCGAGACCCGCACCAACCTGAAGCTCGTCGATCCCGCCGGCACCACCGACGTGAACCTGCCGGGGCTCGCCCTCGACCCCGCGACCCTGCGGGCGGTGCGGACCGTGCTGGCCGAGGCCGCCGGCCCGGACACCCTCGCGGTGCTGGCCGGCAGCCTGCCGGAGGGCGCCGCGCCCGACCTCTACGCCGAGCTGACGGCGGACCTGAAGGCCCGGGGCGCCCGGGTGCTCCTCGACGCGTCCGGCCCGGCCCTGGCGGCCGCCCTCGCGGAAAAAATCCTGCCCGACGCCGTCAAGCCGAACCGGCACGAGCTGGAAGAATGGGCCGGCCGGCCCCTCCCCGGCCTGGCCGACGTGGTGGAGGCCGCCCGCGGGCTCAACCGCCGCGGCATCGCCCTGGTGGTCGTGTCCCTCGGGGCGGAGGGCGCGGTGTTCGTGGGCGGGCAAGGACCCGGGCAAGAGGCCCTGCACGCCCTCGCCCCGGCAATCAGCGTGGCGAGCACCGTCGGGGCCGGGGACGCCCTGGTGGCCGGGCTCGTGGCCGGACTCTGCGCCGACCTGAGCCTCGATCACGCCGCCCGCCTGGCGCTCGCCTTCGCGGCCGGCAAGCTGACCCGGGCCGGAGCGCACCTGCCGGGGCGCCGGCAGGTCGAGGCGATCGCGGAGACGATCGAGGTTCGCGCCCTGCCGGCGTGATGTGAAGCAAGACTCGGGGCGATCGGGCAAGTCGCACCCCGCTTCCATATCTCCGGGTCATCCCGGGGCTCGCCGAAGGCGAGAGCCCGGGATCCAGAAACTCAAGTGGTTCGGAACGACGCGGAAGCGTGTCCGCCTCTTTCGGAAACACCGACGGATCTGGATTCCGGGCGCCGCTGCGCGGCCCCGGAATGACCACGGAGGGTATCGGTACGACCAGCGAGATCACGCAGAATACTGAGGAGGAACGATCCATGACCCACCTGGTGGCCGTCGTCGGCGGCGGCGATCTCAGCACCCACGCGGTGCTGGCGGCCGAGGCCCTGCGCCGGGCGGCGGGGCGGCGCAACCAGCGCCTCGACCTCGAGCTGCGCGGCCGCGGCGCGAGCGGCGCGCCGCTGAGCGAGGGCGCGATCCGGGGCGCCGACGCGGCGCTCCTCGTCGGCACCGGCGACCTCGGCGAGGACCGCTTCGGGGCGCTCCGCCGCGCCCGGGCGGCGATCGAGGACGTGCTCGCCGACGTCGACGGGGTGATCGACCGGGCGCTCGCCGGCCAGGACAAGGTAGGCCAAGACAAGGTGGGCCAAGTCAAGGTGGGCCAAGTCAAGGTGGGCCAAGTCAAGGTGGGCCAAGTCAAGGCTGGCCAGGAGGAGGCCGCGCAGGACGGCACCGGACAGAAGCGCATCGTCGCCATCACCTCCTGCCCGACCGGCATCGCCCACACCTTCATGGCGGCGGAGGGCATCCAGGCCGCGGCCCAAGCCCTCGGCCACGACGTGCGGGTCGAGACGCAAGGGTCGGTCGGCGCCCGCGACGCCCTGACGCCGGAGGAGATCGCGGCGGCCGACCTCGTGCTGATCGCCGCCGATACCGGCGTCGATCGCGGGCGCTTCGCCGGCAAGCGGGTCTACGCCACCACCACCAAGGCGGCGATCCGCGACGGCAAGGGCCTGATCGCCACCGCCCTGAAGGACGCCGAGCTGCAGGGCGCGCCAGCCACCGAGGCCGGCCCGGCCCGGCCGGCCGCCGCCGAGCAGAAGGCCGGGGCCTACAAGCACCTGATGACCGGCGTCTCGTTCATGCTGCCCTTCGTGGTGGCGGGCGGGCTCCTGATCGCCCTGGCCTTCGCGTTCGGCGGCATCGACGCCATGGCGCCGGAGAACAAGGGCACCCTTGGCTTCGCGCTCGGTGAGATCGGCGCCAAGGCGGCCTTCGCGCTGATCGTCCCGGCGCTCGCCGGCTACATCGCCTACTCCATCGCCGACCGGCCCGGCATCGCGCCGGGCATGATCGGCGGCATGCTGGCGGCGAACCTCAATGCGGGCTTCCTCGGCGGCATCGCGGCGGGCTTCATCGCCGGCTACACGGTCTCTTTCCTGAGCCGCACGATCCGCCTGCCGAAGAACCTCGAGGGTCTCAAGCCCGTCCTGATCCTGCCGCTGCTCGGCACCCTCGTCACCGGCCTCCTGATGGTCTACGTCGTCGGCGTGCCGGTGGCGGCCCTGCTCGCGGCGCTGACCGGCTGGCTCAAGGGCATGCAGGGCGCGAGTGCGCTGCTCCTCGGCCTCCTCCTCGGCGCCATGATGGCCCTCGACATGGGCGGGCCGATCAACAAGGCGGCCTACGCCTCCTCCGCCGCCCTGATCTCGTCGGGCGTCTACGCCCCGATGGCCGCCGTGATGCTCGCCGGCATGACCCCGCCTTTGGGCATCGCGCTGGCCACCCGGCTCTTCCCCGGCCGCTTCAGCGCCCAGGAGCGCGAGGCCGGCAGCGCCGCGGCGGTGCTGGGCGCCGCCTTCATCACCGAGGGGGCGATCCCCTTCGCGGCCGCCGACCCCCTGCGGGTGATCCCCGCCCTGGTGGCGGGCTCGGCGGTGGCGGGCGCCCTGTCGATGACGCTGGGCGTCGCCCTGCGGGTGCCCCATGGCGGGCTGTTCGTGCTGCCGATCCCGAACGCGATCACGCCGGTGCTGGGCGCCGTGGCGGCCCTCGTCGCCGGCAGCGTGGTCACGGCGGTGCTGGTGGGGGTGCTGAAGAAGCGGGCACCCTGAGCGCCCGCCCGGAGCCCGCGAAACCTGTCTGGGCCCGGCCGGCCTACTCCACCCCCGCCGGCGGCTTCAGCGTCGCGCCGATGCGCGAGGAGGCGATCACCGCCTGGGTGCGGCTCTCGACGCCGAGCTTCTGCAGGATCGCCGAGACGTGGGCCTTCACGGTCGCCTCCGAGACGCCGAGCTCGTAGGCGATCTGCTTGTTGAGCAGACCCTCGGAGAGCATCATCAGCACCCGCACCTGCTGCGGTGTCAGGGTGGCGAGGCGGCGCATCAGGTCCGCCGTTTCCTTGTCCTCCGAGGTCGTCAGCTCGATGTCGGGCGGCGACCAGTTGCCCCCGGCCAGCACCTGGCCGATCGCCTCGCCGATGCGGTCGACCTCGAGGGACTTGGGGATGAAGCCGGCAGCGCCGAAATCGAGGGCGCGGCGGATCACCACCGGGTCCTCGTTGGCCGAGACGATCACCACGGGGATCGCCGGGTGCTGCGCCCGCAGGTAGATCAGCCCGGAGAAGCCCTGCACCCCCGGCATGGTGAGGTCGAGGAGCACGAGGTCGACCTCGGGCTCGCGGTCGAGGATCGCCGTCAGCGGCTCGAGCCCGCTCGCCTCGATGATCCGGGCGCCGGGCATGATCGCCGTCACGGCGCCCCGCAGGGCGCCGCGAAAGAGCGGGTGGTCGTCCGCGACGACGATGGTGGTCTCGGAACCCAACTCACTCCCCGCCACGGCACTCGCGCTCCCGGCGTCTCTCGGCCTATTTCTTTTTTCTCTATAGCTTTTTCTGGCGAGCTTGAAACCGGTCGGCGCGCGCCATCCACGCCGGCAAAGGGTTCGGAGGATTGCGCAGCCGCCACTCGGCCCGGCCGGCGGCGTGATCCGGGCCCGATGCATTGACGATACGGAAGATCATGTCGGCATTAAATTGGGCTTAACCACGTTTGTGACTTATTGCCTTCGAACCAACGTTGGTTAGAGGCACCCGTGAAAATCTATCTGGCCGCGGTCCCGGCCCTCGCAGCACAGATCGTCGCCGCGGCCGCCGCGGATCTCCCGTTCCGGGAGGCGGTGCTGCGGCCGGCCTTCCCGGCCGCCGAGTCGGTCCCGGTGCCGGACTGGACCGGCCTGTACTTCGGTGCCCATGTCGGCGCGGCCGCCGACGGCGGCTTCCACGGCGAGACGCTGGCACCGCTGCCCGCCGTGAGCGCGCGCACCTCCCTCGGCGGGTTCACCGGCGGCGGCACGATCGGGTTCAACTACCAGTTCGCGCCTCAATTCCTGACCGGCCTCGCGCCGGGCGGCGGCCTCGTGGTCGGCATCGAGGCAGATGGCGGCTACGCGTCGTTCCGCTCGCAATCGTCGGTCTCTGTCCCGACGCTCGGATTCTCGGCGGAGGGCGGCCTCGGCACCGACACCTACTTCGCGACGCTCCGCGGCCGGGTCGGCTACGCCTGGGGTCCCCTGCTCGTCTACGCCACCGGCGGCTGGGCCGCGTCGGAGATCGGCGTGAACGGCGGCGTCACGGTCCCGGGCTTCTCGGTGCCGGTGAAGCTCAAGAACCTGCCGGCCGGCCTCCCGATCCCGCAGGCGATCACGTTCGGGGGCTTCTCGGGCTCGGCCAGCCGGTCGATGCCAGTCGACGGCTACGTCGTGGGCGCCGGCATCGAGTACGCCGTCCTGCCGAACTGGACCGTCAAGTCGGAATACCTCTACGCCGACCTCGACCGCACGGTCACGGTCCGGGCCAGCCCCTACCAGGCCCGCTTCAACGCCGGCTTCGACGTGCACCAGCTGCGGATCGGCGTGAACCACCGGCTGAACTGGCTGTAGCCGGGCGGAGCCGGAACGCGGGCCGCCCGGACGATCAGGCCCCGACGAGGTGCAGCACGATCTCCCGCCGATGCGGCCGGTCGCGGTGCTCGATCAGGTAGATCCCCTGCCAGGTTCCGAGGGCGAGCCGCCCGTCGACCACCGGGATGGTCAGCACGGCGTCGGTCAGCATGGTGCGGATGTGGGCCGGCATGTCGTCCGGCCCCTCGATGCCGTGGACGTAAGGGACGTCACGCGGCGCCAGCCGGTCGAGGGCGGTCATCAGGTCGGTGCGCACGTCCGGGTCGGCGTTCTCCTGGATCGTCAGGGAGGCCGAGGTGTGCCGGCAGAACACCGTCAGCAGGCCCTGGCGCAGGCCGGCCTCGCGCAGGAAGCCGGCGGCCTCGGCCGTGATCTCGGTGAAGCCCCGGCCCCTGGTGTCGACCGCGAGCCGCCCGGTGGCCTGGCGGGTGACGGCGCCCTCGGCCAGCATCTCGACGCGTCTCATTCGGCAATCTCCCGTCCGGGGTGAACTTCCTTCTCGCCGCGGGCCAGGATGCGCTCCAGCGCCTCGATCCGGTCGGCCTCCGCCGGCGGCTTGTCCCAGCGGATGCGGCTGACCCGGGGAAAGCGCATCGCCACGCCGGACTTGTGCCGGGTCGAGCGCTGCACGCCCTCGAAGGCGATCTCCAGCACCAGCCCCTTGCCCACGCCGTACTCCACCTCCCGCACCGGCCCGAAGCGCTTGGTGGTGTGGTTGCGGACGTAGCGGTCGAGCTTGCCCAGCTCCTCGTCGGTGAAGCCGTGATAGGCCTTGCCCACCGGCACCAGCTCCTCGACCCCGTCCGGCGCCTCGCGCCAGACGCCGAACGTGTAGTCGGAGTAGAACGACGAGCGCTTCCCGTGCCCGCGCTGGGCGTACATCATCACGGCGTCGACGAGGTAGGGCTCGCGTTTCCACTTCCACCACGGCCCCTTGGGCCGGCCCGGCTGGTAGGCGCTGCTCAGGCGCTTGAGCATCACGCCCTCGATCGCGTCGGCATCCGGGCCGGCGCCGACCGAGGCCGGATCGGCCCGCGCCGCCGCGAGATCCGCCCAGGTCCCGAACGGCACCAGGGGCGAGAGGTCGATGCGGGCGTGGTCGAGGCCGGCGACGAAGGCCTCGAGCCGGGCCCGGCGCTCGCTGAAGGGCAGCGGGCGCAGGTCCTCGTCGTTCTCGGCCAGGAGGTCGTAAGCGCGGACATGGGCCGGGAAGTCCTGCAGGAGCTTGCCCGTCACCGCCTTGCGGTTGAGGCGCTGCTGCAAGACGTTGAAGCTCTGCACCCGCCCCTCGCGCAGGATCAGCAACTCGCCGTCGAGGGCGCCCGAGAAGGTGATCGCCTCGGCGAGGTCCGGGAAGGCGCCGGAAATGTCCTCGCCGGTGCGCGAGTAGATCTTCTGGACCTGGCGGCCGTCGCGGTCGCGCCCGCCGGCGAGCTGGACCCGGATGCCGTCCCACTTCCACTCGGCCGAGAACGCCTCCGGCTCGAGCTTGTCGAGGTCTGCCTCCTCCTCGATTGGGTGCGAGAGCATGGCCGGGCGGAACGGCGCCGGGTTGCGCGATTCCGGCGGGCCGGCCCGGCCCTCGACCCAGGCGAACAGCTCCGGATACGGCGCCTCGAGCCCGTGCCAGACCTCCTCGACCGCGTCGGCCTCGTGCCCGCCGAGGCTCGCCACCGCGGTCTTGGCAAGCCGCGCCGAGACACCGACCCGGAGCTCGCCGGTGATGAGCTTGAGGAGCGCCCAGCGCCCGGTCTCGTCGAGGGCGTCGAGCCAGGCGGCGAGGCGGGCCGGCAGCTCGCCCTTGCCGATGGTGCGCAACGCCTCCACCACCTCGGAGAGCGTCGGCACCGGCGGGTTGTTGTGGCCGAGGCCCGGCCCATCCGCTCTCCCGGGCCAGATCAGCGCCGTCGCCTCGGCGAGGTCGCCGACGTAGTTGTACGACATCCGGAACAGCACCGGATCGACCCGCTCCTCGACGAGGCCGCGGATCAGGCCGGGCTTGGCCTCGCGGAAGCTCAGGGAGCCGGTCATGGCGGCGAGGGCGTAGCCGCGGTCCGGGTCGGCGGTGTGGCGGAAGAAGTCCTGGAGCAGGCGCAGCTTGGCGTTGCGGCGGGGCTCGTAGGCGAGGCGGTCGAGGAGGTGGGCGAAGTCGTTCACGCGGCACTCTCGGCAGTGGTGCTCCCCGGGGCTTCGCCACCCGCCGGCTCCCGCGGCTCGGGCTCCGCCTCGCCCTCGTCGCCGTAGCCCAGCATGTGCAGGGGCTTGGCGCGGATCCCTTGCGTGCCGCACCAGTGCACCAGGGCGTCCTCCTGGCCGTGGGTGACCCAGACCTCGCCGGCGCCGGTGTCCCGGATGGTGCGGCAGAGGTCATCCCAGTCCGAGTGGTCGGAGATGACGAGCGGCAGCTCGACGCCCTTCTGGCGGGCGCGGGCGCGCACCCGCATCCAGCCCGAGGCGAAGCCGGTGACCGGATCGGGGAACTTGCGCGACCACAGGTCCTGGATCGCGGAGGGCGGGCAGATCACGATCCTGCCGCCGAGCTTCGGCCGCTCCGCCGCGACGACCTTGACGGTCTCGCCGAGGGGGATGCCCTCGCGCCGGTACAGATCCGTCAGCTTCTCCATCGCGCCGTGCAGGTAGATCGGGTCGGAAAAGCCCTCCTCGCGCAGGAGCGCCATCACCCGCTGCGCCTTGCCGAGAGCATAGGCGCCGACGATGTGGGTGCGCTCGGGAAAGAGCCGCACCGAGTCGAGCAGGCGGCGCACCTCG
>NZ_LABY01000301.1 GCF_001043975.1 Methylobacterium variabile | reverse complement strand
GAGGCCCTGCGCGCCGCCGGCTACCTGCCGGAGCCGCCCTCGGCGTGAGGACCATCGGGGCTTACGCCCGCGCCCGTCCGCCCTCGATCGTCTCACGTTGGGCCTTGCGCCCTCGAACGGACTCGGTCGCAGGCACCGGCTAGGCCCGGATGGGCGCCGGCGCTGATGCGCCGAACGCCTTGCCGCCACCTGGACCGTCGATGCCGATGCCGACGGCTGGGTGCGGTTGTTCAAGGATGGCGCTCCCTTGGCGCAGGCCCAGGGTGTAGTTCGTCGGCTGGTCCAACCGGGCGGCCGACACGGCGCTGATCGGCGCGGTCGACGACCTGGTGACCCCCCGCAACACCATTCCGGAGATCGACGGCGCCTTCAAGGCCTTCGCCGAGGTGCGCTTCGACGATCTCGCCGGCGGCACGTACACCCGCGAGCACGACCTCATCGGCCAGTCCAACTGGTCCTGGGACACGCCGCTGATCGGGAAAGTCAGCGATCTGTTCTTCGTCGGGTAGGATCACCGGAGGGAGCCTGTGCGGCCGCCGCGCCGCGCAGCCGAACGGACGGCAGATCGGATCCGCGGGAGGGTGTATGAAGCCGGAGGAGCGAATCCGGCGCCGGGCGCCCCATCGCGAGGATCGTCATGAAGGCCGCCGACGCGAGAACCCACGCCCGCAGCGGCGTCACCGTCACCGCCCTCGGGCTCGGCTGCGCGCAGATGGGCGGCCTCTACCGGGCGACGAGCCTCGCCGAGGCCGCGGGCGCCTTCCGGGCGGCCTGGGAGCGCGGCATCCGCTACTTCGACACGGCGCCGTTCTACGGCTTCACCCGCTCGGAGCGCCGCCTCGGCACCCTGCTGACCGAGGAGCCCCGAGGGAGCTACGCGGTGAGCACCAAGGTCGGCCGCCTGATGGTGCCCGACCCGACCGTCGGCCCCCTGGAGGAGGGCTACGCCGACCCGCTGCCGTTCCGCCCCACCTTCGACTACACCCATGACGGCGTGATGCGCGCCTTCGCGGCGAGCCAGCAGCGCCTCGGCGTGCTTGAGCCCGACATCCTCTACGTCCACGACATCGGCCCGTTCACCCACGGCGACCGCCATCCCCGCTACTGGGAGCAGCTGACGACGGGAGGCGGCTTCCGGGCCCTGACCCGGCTGCGCGAGGAGGGCGCCGTGCGGGCGATCGGCCTCGGCGTCAACGAGTGGGAGATCATCGCCGAGGCGGTGCAGGTGGCCGACCTCGACCTCTGCATGCTGGCCGGCCGCTACACCCTGCTCGAGCAGGCAAGCCTGCCGCTCATGGACGCGTGCGCCCGGCGGGGGATCGGCATCGCGGTGGCGGGCGCGTTCAATTCCGGGCTGCTCGCCGGCCGGGGCACGTTCAACTACGCCGAGGCGCCCGCGGAGGTCGCCGCTCGGGCCGAGGCATTGCGCGCCGCCTGCGCCGAGGAGGGCGTGCGGCTCGAGGCGGCCGCGCTGCAATTCCCGCTGCTCCACCCGGCCGCGCTCACGGTGGTGACCGGGGCCCGCACCGCCGCCCAGGTCGAGGCCAACGCCGCCTGGTTCGAGGAGCCGATCCCGGCCGGGTTCTGGACGCGGCTGAAGGCCCGCGGCCTGATCGCCGAGGACGCCCCCGTCCAGTCCTGAGGCTCCCATGCGCATCGACGCCCATCACCATCTCTGGCGGCTCGCCGACCGGCCCGGCCGGTGGCCGCCGCCCGACCTCGCGGCGCTCCACCGCGACTTCGGGCCGGACGACCTGGCGCCGCTCCTCGCGGCCGCGGGGCTCGACGGCACCGTGCTGGTCCAGACCCTCGAGGACGAGGCCGAGACCGCCGCGATGCTGGCGCTGGCCGCGCGCCACCCGTTCATCCGCGGCGTGGTCGGCTGGACCGACCTCAAGGCCGCGGACGCCCCGGCGGCGGTGGCGCGGGTCGCGGGCGAGCCGCGCCTCAGGGGCCTGCGCCCGATGCTCCAGGACCATCCCGACGATGCCTGGATCGCCGACCCGGCCCTCGCGCCCGCCATCGCCGCGATGGTCGCGCACGACCTCGCTTTCGACGCCCTCGTCCGGCCGCGCCAGCTGCCGCACCTCCTGACCTTCGCGACGCGGCATCCGACCTTGCGCATCGTGATCGACCACGGGGCGAAGCCCGCGATCGGGCAGGGCGGCTCGCCCGGGTGGCGGGACGCGCTCGCGGCTTTGGCCCGCCTGCCGAACGTCTCCTGCAAGCTCTCGGGCCTCCTGACCGAGGCGGAGGGCGGCGGACACGAGGCCGTGCGGCCCTATGCCGAGGCGATCCTGGCGCTGTTTCGCCCCGGACGGGTGATCTGGGGCAGCGACTGGCCGGTGCTGAACCTGGCGGGCTCGTACGGCGCCTGGCTCGCGCAGTGCCAGGGCCTGGTGCCGCCCGCCGACCACGACGCCGTGTTCGGAGGCAACGCCGTGTCCTTCTACCGCCTGGACGCCGCCTGAGGAGATCGTCGCATGCAACGGATGGGCATGGTCATCGGCGTGAACCCGGATCAGGTCGCGACCTACAAGCGGCTGCACGAGGCCGTGTGGTCGGAGGTCCTGGACCTTATCAGCCGCTGCAACATCCGGAACTACACGATCTTCCTGCGCGAGCCGGAGAACCTGCTGTTTGGCACCTGGGAATACCACGGCACCGACTTCGAGGCCGACATGGCCAGGATGGCGGCGGATGCCAGGAACCAGGAATGGTGGAGCCTGACCATCCCGTGCCAGCGCCCCCTCGAGACCCGGGCCGAGGGCGAGTGGTGGGCGCGGATGGAGGAGGTGTTTCACCACGATTGAGGTCCGCGCCTCAACCCGGCGCGACCCGGCCTGCGCGACGTCGCGGTCCTTGATGCGCGCCCGGACGACCTCAGCGGTCCTCGCGCGCGAGCTGCGCCTCGATCGCGGCAGCGAGGTCGGCGTCGGGCGTCTCCCGCCAGCCCTCCGCGAGCGTCAGCCGCACCGAGTGCGCGCCGCCCGAGGGGGTGCAGACCACCACCCGGCGGCCCTCGCCGGCGAGCTTCGCCTTCGCCGAATCCGGCGCGTCCTGCAGCCCGGCCAGGGCCTCGATGCAGGTCCAGGCGATGCCCTCGCGGGTGGTCACGGTGCGCTCGTCGGTCATGGCGTCGTTCCGGCTCCTGTCGGCTTGCGTTGCGGGGTCTTGCGTTGCGGGGTCTTGCGCTGCGGG
>NZ_LABY01000300.1 GCF_001043975.1 Methylobacterium variabile | reverse complement strand
GCGCTGCGGCTGTTCGGGGTGCGGGTGTGGCGGGTGTAGATTGCGGGGCCGGGGCGGGCCCTCGGGCGTTGTCGGGGTCGATCACGCGACCTGAAGGCTCCCAATCCGAGGCCCCTATGCCCCTCCCCGCCCCCCTCGACCGCGCCGAGGCCGTGGTGTTCGACGCCTACGGCACCCTGCTCGACGTCCACTCCGCCGTGCAGCGCCACGCCGCCGCGATTGGCCCGCAGGCGCAAGCCCTGTCCGAGACCTGGCGCCAGAAGCAGCTCGAATATTCCTGGGTCCTGTCCCTGTGCGGGCGCTACGCCCCGTTCTGGACGCTGACCGAGCGGGCCCTCGACTACGCGCTCGCCAAGCACACGGGGGTGGATCGCGGCGTGCGGGCGGATCTGCTCGCGGCCTACCGGTCGCTCGACGCCTATCCGGAGGTGCCCGGCACGCTCGAGCGCCTGCGCCACGCCGGCCTGAGGACCGCGATCCTGTCGAACGGCGACACCGCGATGCTCGACGCGGCAGTGAGGGCAGCGGGCCTCGAGACGCATCTCGACGCGGTGCTGTCGGTCGATCCGGCCGGCACCTTCAAGACGTCCGCCCGCGCCTACGCCCTCGCGCCGGAGCGCCTCGGCGTCGCGCGGGAGCGGATCGCCTTCCTGTCCTCGAACCGGTGGGACATCGCCGGGGCGGCGGCCTACGGCTTCCTCCCGATCTGGGTCGACCGCAGCGGCCAGCCCGACGAGTACCCGGACCTCGCGCCGGTCCGGGTGATCGCGTCCCTCGACGGCCTGCTCGCCTGAGGGCCACCCGAGGGCCCGGGCCGGCTACTCGCCCGCCACCGGGCGGGCGCCGCCGGGCAGCGCGTCGGTCGCCGCCGTGCCGCGGCGGTAGATCAGCAGGGTCGCGACGAGGCCGCAGGCCCCCGCGAAGGCCATCCACAGGCCCGGCGCCGCCTTGTTGTCGAGCCGCTCGATCAGCCAGGTCGAGACGACCGGGGTGAACCCGCCGAAGATCGCGGTGGCGAGCGAGTAGGCCAGGGAGAAGCCGGTGGTGCGGACATGAGCCGGGACGATCTCGGTCAGCGCCACCACCATCGCGCCGTTGTAGCTGCCGTAGAGGAAGGACAGCCACAGGAGCGCGAGCAGCATGTTGGTGAACGAGATGTGGGACACGAGCCAGGCGAGCACCGGGTAGGCGGTGAGCAGCGCGAGGGCCGAGAACGCGATCAGGATCGGCTTGCGGCCGATGCGGTCGGACAGGGCGCCCATCACCGGCAGCCAGATCAGGTTCGACAGGGCGGTGCAGAAGGTGACGATCAGGCTGTCGGTCTCGGACAGCTTCAGCACGGACTTGCCGAAGGTCGGGGTATAGACCGTGATGGTGTAGAACGACACCGTGGTCATCACCACGAGCAGCATGCCGAGCGCCACGATGCGCCAGTTCTCGCCCAGCGACTGAAAGACCTCGGGCAGCGAGGGGCGGTGCGTGCGGTGCAGGAATTCCTGGGTCTCCTCCAGCGAGCGCCGGATGTAGAACAGGAACGGCACGATCATGCAGCCGATGAAGAACGGGATGCGCCAGCCCCACTCCGACATCTGGGCCGGCATCAGGGCGTGGCTCAACGAGAAGCCAATCAGCGCCGCCACCATCACGGCGACCTGCTGGCTGCCGGATTGCCAGGAGACGTAGAACCCCTTGCGGCCGGGCGTCGCCATCTCGGCGAGGTAGACCGAGACGCCGCCGAGCTCGACGCCGGCGGAGAAGCCCTGCAGCAGCCGGCCGATCAGCACCAGGAACGGCGCCGCGAGGCCGATGGTCTGGTAGGACGGCACGAAGGCGATCAGCACCGTGCCGGCCGCCATGATGCCGAGCGTGACGATCAGGCCCTGCCGCCGGCCGATGCGGTCGACATAGGCGCCGAGAAAGATCGCGCCGAGGGGCCGCATCAGGAAGCCTGCCCCGAAGGTCATGAAGGTGAGCATCAGGGAGGCGAATTCGTTCCCGGCCGGGAAGAAGGCCTTCGAGATGTGGCTCGCGTAGATGCCGAACAGGAAGAAGTCGAACATCTCGAGGAAGTTGCCGCTCGTGACGCGCAACACCGTGGCAACCTTCGACCCCTGCGGGCCGTGGACCGGACCTGCCATGCTGATTCCTCCCGACCTCGGGCTCTCTCTGATGCCCTCTGTCTACAGCCATCGGCAGCACGTTTGACAGAAAAATCTAATCCCAAAAATCTCGCCGCCGATCCGGTGGAGACCGCGCGAGCGGCGCGTTACCAACGGGAAGGACGCCGCCCGGGGCGGCGGACCGAGAACAGGAGAGGCGGGACGCCGCCTGGGAGGGAACCATGGACCGCATGACACTGCGCCGGAGAACCATCCTCGCCCGGCTGGCCATCGGCCTGCTGGCGGGGCTCGTCGTCGCCGGCCCGGCCCGGGCGGCGGAGCTGCGGGTGATGATCTCGGGCGGCTTCACGGCGGCCTACCAGGCCCTGCTGCCGGGTTTCGAGGCGAAGACCGGCCACCGCGTCGAGACCGCCTACGGCCCCTCGATGGGCACGGCGCCGGAGGCGATCCCGGTGCGGCTGGCGAAGGGCGAACCGGCCGACGTGCTGATCATGGTCGGCTACGCCCTCGACGACCTCGACCGCGAGGGCAAGATCGCGCCCGGGAGCAAGGTCGCCCTCGCCGATTCCCGCATCGCCCTCGCGGTGAAGGCGGGAGCGCCGGTGCCGGACATCGGCGACCTGGAGCGCTTCAAGAAGGCCCTGCTCGCGGCAAGCTCAATCGCCTACTCGGACAGTGCCAGCGGCGTCTACATCGAGAAGGAGATGTACAGGAAGCTCGGCCTCGAGGACCGGCTGGCGGGAAAGAGCCGGATGATCGTCGCCGAGCGCGTCGGCAACGTCGTCGCCCGCGGCGACGCCGAGTTAGGCTTCCAGCAGACGAGCGAGTTGAAGCCGGTCAAGGGCATCACGATCGTCGGACCGATCCCCGCCGAGGTGCAGAAGGTGACGGTCTTCTCCGCCGGGATCACGAGGGGCGCCCGCCATCCCGAAGAGGCCCGGGCGCTGATCGCCTGGCTCGCCTCGCCGGAGGCGGCGCCCACGGTCGCGGCGACGGGCCTCGACCCTCTCGGCGCCCGCTAACCCCCGATTCACGACGCGGAGAATCCGAGGGATCGGATTCACCACCTCTTCACGCCGCCCGGCGCCTGATGGGCCTCACACAACAGGTCTCGCGCCGCCCGAGAGGGCGGCTCAAGCGGGCGGGGACGGCATCATGCGACAGGGTTGGACGCCCGGAGCAGCGGCGCGCGCGGCCGCGCCGCTGCTCCGGAACGAGAAGAATGCGCACCAGCGCTACCTCGCGGCCCCGGGCTACCACCCGGGTGCGCTCGTCATCGCGGCCGCCGGTCCGGCGCTCGGCGCGGCGATCCTGGCGGTGATCGCGCTGGGCTTGCGGGCAGCCTTCTGAGGGAGGGCGGTCTGCGCCGGCCGGAGCACGCGGCGGGAACGGAGTGACGTGCCCCTCGATCTCAGGTGAGGCCGCCGGCGAGCGGGTCCGCCGGGCAGCACCGACATCGCGCCGGGGAAGGCGGGCTCCCCTCGACGTCGGGCACGCCTGACGAGAGCCGGCGCGCGGTATCGTCAAGCAGGACCCGCATGGGACGTGTCCGATCGCTGCCCGACCCGATCCTGCCCGCTCTCCAGCGCACGCAGCGTGCTCCTGATTCGCGGAGCCAGGACGTGCAGCGTGACGACGTTGACCACGATGGCAACGAGCACCACGAAAGCCGCCACTTCAATCGTGAATGCGATCGCCAGAGAAACCAGCGTTTCCAGTATGGTTTCACTGTAAACACAGATAAAAAGTCCGCGAGCGACAACATACGAAGCAGCTGAAACCTGAGTGATCGTTTCTCGAATCGGAAATGCGCCATTGCTGCTCATGTGGTGCCCCGTATGCATGAATGTTTATGAATTTCCGTCAATCACGGGCAGCTCCGAACACGCCATGACTCGGCACCTCGCCATTCTCCCCAGGACGCTTCTACACGAGCTAGGCCGTTACCGGCATATCCCATTTGGGTGATGCCACTACTGAATACTACGCAACTGGACTTATCATAACGATCAAAAGTGGAATAAACTTCGTATTTCACGCCCGATATTCAGATTAATTTTTGCTCAAATCGTCGCAGATCAACGAATATAATTGTAAAAATTGGATTTCATCTGCAATTAAATTGGGAAATTTCCAGTTAATTATCTGAAATATCAGCCGTCTTCAATGAAGACGGCGACATTCAGCCAAGATGATCGCCGCGCGGTCGAAAGATCCACATCCCGTGAGCTTCGCCGTCGTCCGGCGCCGGGAGCCCTCACCCCTGGCTCCCCCGACGCGGGCGGCCCGCGCCATTTGGCCGTGTTGCCTCACCCCGCGCCGCGACGCAGGGTGAGGGCCCATGCGGCGCCACGTACCCATCGTCCTCGCGGCACTCCTCGCCCTCGTGGCGACGGGCCTGCTCGCCTACCAGTGGCTCGGCCAGCCGACGACCCTGCGCGTCGCCATCGGGCCGTCGGGGAGCGAGGATGCGCGGCTCGTCGCGGCGGTCGCCCAGTCGCTCGCCCGCACCCACGAGGAGGTGCGCCTGCGGCTGGTCGTGACGAGCGGGGTCGCCGAGAGCGCGGGCGCCGCCGAGCACGGCAAGGCGGACCTCGCGGTGGTGCGCTCGGATGTCGGCATCCCGGCCAGCACCCAGACCGTGGCGATCCTGCACCGCGACGCCGTGCTGCTGATGACGACGGACCCGGCCCTGTCCGCCGTGCCGGACCTGCGCGGGCGCCGGGTCGGCATCGTGCGCAACCCGGCCGGCAACATCCGGCTCCTCGCCCGCATCCTGGAGCATTACGAAGTGCCGGCGGAGGCGGTCGCCACCGTGTCCCTCGGCGACGGGCGCGAGGCCGGCGAGGCCCTGCGCGAGGGCCGGGTCGACGCCGTGCTGGTGGTGAGCCCGCTCACCGGCCGCACCGCCAGCGACGTGGTGGCGAGCATCGCCAAGGGCGACGGGAACTCGGCCGGCGGCACCCCGAGCTTCATCCCCATCGGCGAGGCCGCGGTCCTGGGCCGGCGCTGGCCGGCCCTCGAGAGCATCGAGATCGCCCGCGGCACCTTCGGCGGCACGCCGCCGCGGCCGGCCGAGACTTTCACGACGGTCGGGGTCAGCCACCGGCTGGTGGCCCAGGCCAGCCTGTCCGATTCGACCGTCTCGGAGCTGACCCGGCTGCTCTTCGTCAACCGGCCCGGCCTCGCCGCCGAGGTGCCGCTCGCCAACCAGATCGAGGCGCCCGACACCTCGAAGAGCGCCTCCCTGCCGGTCCATCCCGGGGCGCAGGCCTATTACGAGGGCGAGGTCGAGAGCTTCTTCGAGCGCTACGGCGACTGGTTCTACCTGCTCGTGATGTGCGTCTCGATCCTCGGCTCGGCCGCCGCCACCCTGGTGTCGCGGGCCGCCAACCGCTCCCGGGCCCGGGACATGGCGCTCCTGCGCCAGTTGCTGACCATCGTGCGGGCGAGCCGCGACGTCGAGGACGAGCTCGAGCTCGCCGACCTCGACCGGCAGGCCGACGAGATCCTGGCCGAGGCGCTCGCCCGGGCCGGCACCGGCGCCATCGACAATGCCGGGGTGGCGGCCTTCACGCTCGGCCTCGACCAGGCGAGGCGGGCCATCGCGGAGCGCCGGGCCCACCTGCTGGAGCGGCAGGTCCACGGCGCCGACATCCCCGCCGTCGAGCGCGGGCCGGATCCGCTCTCCGCCGCGGCGGAGTGACCAGGGCACCCGCCCGGGCCCTCTTGCGAAGCGGCGTCACACCTTATATTGCGACGCAACAGTTTTCCCCCGGCTCGATGCGTCCGGCTGCCATCCTGGCGGCCCGCGGCGTGCCGGGCTTTGTTTGCTTCGGACATCCCATGAAGCTGCGCAACATCGCCATCATCGCCCACGTCGACCACGGCAAGACGACCCTGGTCGACAAGCTGCTCCAGCAGTCCGGCTCGTTCCGCGAGAACCAGCGGGTCGAGGAGCGGGCGATGGATTCGAACGACCTCGAGAAGGAGCGCGGCATCACCATCCTGGCCAAGGCCACCTCGGTGGTCTGGAAGGACACCCGCATCAACATCGTCGACACCCCCGGCCACGCCGATTTCGGCGGCGAGGTCGAGCGCATCCTCTCGATGGTGGACGGCGTGATCGTGCTCGTCGACGCCGCCGAGGGGCCGATGCCGCAGACCAAGTTCGTGGTCTCCAAGGCGCTCAAGATCGGCCTGCGCCCGATCGTGGCGGTCAACAAGGTCGACCGGCCGGACGCCCGCATCAACGAGGTGGTGAACGAGGTCTTCGACCTGTTCGCGGCGCTCGACGCCACCGACGAGCAGCTCGACTTCCCGATCCTGTACGGCTCGGGCCGCAACGGCTGGATGGCGACCTCGCCGGAGGGCGACCAGTCCGAGGGCCTCGCTCCCCTGTTCGACCTCGTGCTCGCCCACGTGCCGCAGGCCAAGACCGAGGAGGGCCCGTTCCGCATGCTCGGCACGCTCCTCGAGTCGAACCCCTTCCTCGGCCGCATCATCACCGGGCGCATCGCCTCGGGCACCGTGAAGCCGAACCAGCAGATCAAGGTCCTCGACCGCGAGGGCAAGGTCGTGGAGACCGGCCGGGTCTCGAAGATCCTGGCCTTCCGCGGCCTCGAGCGCCAGCCGATCGAGGTCGGCGAGGCCGGCGACATCGTGTCGATCGCAGGGCTCGTGAAGGGCACCGTGGCCGACACCTTCTGCGACCCGCAGGTCGAGACCCCGATCCAGGCCCAGCCGATCGACCCGCCGACCGTGACGATGTCGTTCATCGTGAACGATTCTCCGCTCGCCGGCACCGAGGGCGACAAGGTCACGAGCCGCATGATCCGCGACCGCCTGTTCAAGGAGGCCGAGGGCAACGTCACGCTCAAGATCGAGGAGGCGGCGGACAAGGACTCGTTCTACGTCTCGGGCCGCGGTGAGCTGCAGCTCGCCATCCTGATCGAGACCATGCGCCGCGAGGGTTTCGAGATCGCGGTGTCGCGGCCCCGCGTCGTCTTCGAGAAGGCCGAGGACGGCTCGGTCCTCGAGCCGATCGAGGAGGTGGTGATCGACGTCGACGAGGAGCACTCGGGCGCCGTCGTGCAGAAGATGTCCGAGCGCAAGGGCGACATGCTCGAGATGCGCCCGTCCGGCGGCAACCGCCTGCGCCTCGTCTTCCACGCTCCGACTCGCGGCCTGATCGGCTACCAGAGCGAGCTGCTGACCGACACCCGCGGCACCGCGATCATGAACCGGCTGTTCAAGGCCTACGAGCCCTTCAAGGGCGAGATCGCCGGCCGCCGCAACGGCGTCCTGATCTCGAACGAGCAGGGCGAGGCCGTGGCCTATGCCCTGTGGAACCTCGAGGATCGCGGCCCGATGATGATCGAGCCGGGCTGGAAGGTCTACCAGGGCATGATCATCGGCGAGCACAACCGCGAGAACGACCTCGAGGTGAACGTGCTCAAGGGCAAGAAGCTCACCAACATCCGCACCACCTCGAAGGACGAGGCGGTGCGCCTGACCCCGCCGATCCGCATGACCCTCGAGCGCTCGCTGGCCTGGATCCAGGACGACGAGCTCGTCGAGGTGACCCCGAAGTCGATCCGCCTGCGCAAGGCCGTGCTCGACCCGAACGACCGCAAGCGGGCGGAGCGGGCCAAGGAGGCGCTGAGCGCCTGATCCCCGCCACGAGCGGCCGCTGATTCATCCCTCGCCCTCCCCGGGGCGAGGGATTTTTCATGGCGGAGAGTGGACGGCCGGCCCGCTCAAGTGGATTCCCGGTTCCTCGTCCCGTATCCGGTAGGACGGATCGGGACCGGACAGCGGCGGCAGGAGGCCGTGTGGAACACGAGATCTACCGCTGGCTAGGGATCCTGACCTCGATCCGGTCCGACGTGCTGGCGCCCCTCGGCCTCGCCCTCGCGGTCGTCGTCACGGTTCACGCGCTGATGAACAAGCGGGAGGTCGGGGCGGCGATCGGCTGGATCGGCCTCGCCTGGCTGTCGCCGCTCCTCGGCAGCACGCTCTACGTGATGTTCGGCATCAACCGGGTGAGCCGGCGCGCCCGGAAGCTGCCGGTGCTGCCGGGCCCGCGGCCGGGCGCCCCGCCGCCGCCGGTGGCCGAGGTGCCCGACGCGTTCCAGCCCTTGAAGCGGGCCGTCGAGCGGATCAGCGGCCTCCCGCTGGTGGCCGGCAACCGCATCCAGCGCTTCCGCCACGGCGACGAGGCCTATCCGGCAATGCTGGCGGCGATCGGCGAGGCACAGACGAGCGTCGCCCTGTCGAGCTACATCATGCGCGACGACGACAGCGGCCGGGCCTTCGCGGCGGCCCTGGCGGCCGCGAAGGCCCGCGGCGTCGCGGTCTGCGTGCTGATCGACGGCATCGGCAGCGGCTACTTCTTCCCGGCGATGTACCGGCGCCTGCGGGCCCTCGGGATCCCGGCCGGCCTGTTCATGCACTCCGCCCTGCCCTGGCGGATGCCGTTCCTGAACCTGCGCACCCACAAGAAGCTCTTGCTGATCGACGGCCGGGTCGGCTTCGTCGGCGGAGTCAACATCGCCGACGAGAACGTCATGGCGAAGGATCCGCCGGATCCGGTGCGCGACAGCCACTTCCGCATCGACGGCCCGGTGGTCGGACAGCTCGCCCAGGCCTTCTGGCGCGACTGGGCCTTCGTGAAGGGCGAGGACCTCGAGGGACCCGCCTGGTTCCCGGAAATCCCGCCCGCCGGCCCGTCCCTCGCCCGGGTCGTCACCTCGGGACCGGACGCGGACATCGAGAAGATCGAGTTCGTGGTGCTGGAGGCGGTCGCCACCGCCCGGCACTCGGTGCGCTTCGCAACGCCCTACTTCCTGCCGAGCGAGATGCTGCTCACGGCGCTCGGCCTCGCGGCGATGCGGGGCGTCACCGTCGACGTCATCATCCCGCAGGCCAGCAACCACCGGGTGGTCGACTGGGCGACCCGGGCCCATGTCGGGCCGCTGCTCGAGGCGGGCGTCCGGATCTGGCTCGACCGGCCGCCCTTCGATCACTCGAAGCTGATGGTGGTTGACGACGCCTGGTGCTTCGTCGGCAGCGCCAACTGGGACAGCCGCAGCTTCCGGCTGAACTTCGAGCTCAACGTCGAGGTCTACGACAGCGACTTCGCCGCCGATCTCGGCCGGCTGATGCGGGCCAAGATGGAGCAGCGGCTGACGACCGAGGACCTCAACTCTCGCGGGATGGCCGTGCGGCTGCGCGACGCCGCCGTCCGATTGCTGCTGCCATATCTCTGAGCGGCACCCGCTTGCGGAAATCCTCGGCCCGGTCGCGGAACGCCTCGATGCGCTCGCGCAAGGGCTCCCGCTTGGGCTCGCGCCGCCCCTGCGGGTTGCCGGGCTCGAGGTGGACGACGATCGGCCGGTGGTCGGAGGCGCCGCGGGGCAGCACGGCGTGGTCGCGGCAGGTCAGGCCGCGCACCAGGCAGCGGTCGAGGCGCAGGGGCACGAGCTCGACCATCGAGTGGGTCGGGAGGCGGGGCCCGACGTCGTGGAAGCCCGGCAGCAGCGCCGGCCCGACGATGTTGTAGTCACCCAGCACCGCGGCCCGCACCGGCAGGTGCTGGGCGATGCGCCGGAGCTGGCGCCGGTTGAGCACCTGGCCGTGCGAGAGGTGGACGTTGGCGACCCCGAAGCTGCCGAGGTCGAGGATCTGGCAGACCCGGTCGATCAGGGCGCCCGAGGGCAGGGCCACCACCCGGGGCGGGTTCGGCCAGGGGGTCGGGCTCCACATCGCCAGGCCGTGGATGCGGCGCGGCAGCGGCGCCCAGGCGTAATGCCCGCCGACCCGGGCCTGCAGCTCGGTGATGTCGACGGTCGCCTCCTGCATCAGCAGCAGGTCCGGCTTCTCCTGCGCGATCAGCGCCTCGAGGGC
>NZ_LABY01000030.1 GCF_001043975.1 Methylobacterium variabile | reverse complement strand
CCAACAACGCCTGCGAGCGCGACCTGCGGCCGGCGGTGGTCCAGCGCAAGGTGACGAACGGCTATCGGGCGATGTGGGCGGCCAAGGGCGAGGCAGACGTGCGCACCGTCGTCGCCACTGCCGCGCTCAAGACCAAGGCCACGCCCTTCGCCACCCTGCTCACCACCATCACCGCCTGATCACCCCCCACCATCCCGAACAGGACGGGACGACGAACGCCCGCGTCAAAAACACCCCGTGGGTAATTACCATAGGTGAGATCCTATTGATTGCGAGCACTTGCCGCGATCGCTCTGCATAATCTCGCGGCTTGTCTGCAGAAGCATGCTTGAGTGAAGGAGCGCGGAAGAGCTGAAGGCTGTGTCTGTACGAGGCAATTTCGACATGAGAACACATGTCTATGAGGAAAGAAAAATTATGTAAGACCTGCGGCGATTTGCGTTATACAAATAATATTTTACAGCAAAGAGGTGTCGCTGTTCCTAATATTGATACCGCTCGTGTGGAAAGAAAACAGCCAGGGCATGGAACGGTCCATGGGGGAAGGCTCTAATGGACAAGGCAGATAGGATCATCGATTGATTGTCGGACCCTTTTTCTGAAATTTGGATGGCTAACAGGATTTCCTGACAACCTCCGGCACGCGCGGCTGTGGCGTAAGGCGCGTCAGCTCTGGCCGACCCGCCTGCATGTAAGGAAAACGGTCAGACACTGTTGGCGAATTCCGTCTGGGAATGCCAGGAGGCCGGCGCTCGTTGGGATCGCACTCGGGCGAAGCAGCCGCGCGAGACGCCAAGCCGAAAGGCCGCTGGAATTCGACAACAGTGTCCGGTCATTTTTCATACATCTTGGCCACAGGATGGGATGCTGGAATGCCCGCGCGACACCAAACGAATAGCTTAATTTAGAATTACTCTAAGATGAACCCATCGACCGCCTGAACGTTGGAGCGCAAGTCGCATACCCCGGTGGAGTACCGTGCTGAGGGTGCCACCGAGCTCCGACTAGGAAAATTCCAATCAGGAGGCCCCGATGTACTATTTCGACAAGCGCCTGCAGTACCCGGTGAAGGTCGAGAAGCCCGATCCCTTGTTCGCCCGCCAGCTCCAGCAGGCGATCGGCGGCATCGAGGGCGAGATCCGCGTCTGCCTGCAGTACTTCTTCCAGGCCTGGGGCGCCCGCGGGCCGAGCACCAAATACCGCGACATTTTGCTGAACACCGCGACCGAGGAGATCAGCCACATCGAGATGCTGTCGACGGCGGTCGCCCTCAACCTCGAGGATGCGCCGGCGACGCTGCAGGAGACCTCGGTCCAAGGCAACCCAATCGTCGGCGCGGTGATGGGGGGTGAGCAGCCGCGCCACGTGGTCGAGGGCATGCTCCAGCGCCACCTGCTCTCCACCGGTATGGCCGCATTCCCGGCCGATTGCGATGGGGCACCCTTCAACTGCTCGCACGTCTATGCCAGCGGCAACCTCGTCGGCGACATGTTCTGCAACGTGGCGGCGGAGGCGACCGGCCGAACCCTGGCGGTCCGGCTCTACAACTCCACCCATGACAAGGGCATGCAGGACATGCTCAGCTTCCTCATCGCCCGCGACACGATGCACCAGCAGCAGTGGCTGGCGATCATCGAGGACATGGGCGGACTGAAGGAGTCGCTGCCGGTGCCCAACAGCTTCGACCAGTCGAAGGAGGCGCAGGAGTTCAGCTACATGTTCATGGGCACCGAGCGCAACGGCACGCCGGTTCCACCCGGCCGCTACTCGGAAGGCCCATCGATCGACGGCAAGGGCCAGTTCCACTTCAAGGCGTTCGAGCCCCTTGGCGAGGAGCCGGTGCTCGGCCCGGCCCGGCCTGACTCAGGTGCGCAGAAGGAGCAAATGACAGCTCCGCCGGTGACCAACAGCAAAATCTGACAAGGCACGGCATAGCTTCTGCCGGCAAGGCATCGGGCAGGGTTGATTCATCCTGCCCGACGCTCTGCTTCTTAAGAGAAGTGAATGCCTTACCAAGTCGCTGACGTTATATAACAGCTGGTTAGCCGTGCTCGCTCTTCAATCTGATTTTGCCTTTCAGATGATCCTTGCTGCGGGCGTAATGCCCAAGCGCCGCGGTGAGACGGAAGACATGCGGATCGTAGCGGTGGACGAGGCTCTGAAAAATATATTTTACCTTAGACACCATCAAAATCAAAAAATTATCCTATTCGATTTCACGATAACCCTCGAGGCCAGCTATCAACAAGTAACTTCATCAAGTAGGCTGCAATGATAGAAGTCTTTAGGATCCAAGCTGCTTTGTGTCGCTGCAGCGCGTCGCGCTTATGATATGGAAGAGATACTGGCATTTGCATCCCATCGAGTTGCTGCGCACGACTCATCGCATCAGCTATCAATCCTGCCAATCTGGGGTCGGCCACGTCGTTCAACGCGCTGACAATCATGGGCAGGCAGTGCGGGGTGGCATGCGCGAGTGCGGTCTCGAAAGCGGCATGTGCCTCGGCCACCCGATCGTTCTCGGTATGAATCATGCCTAGGTTGAGGGCGGCCCAGCAATCGCCCGCAGCCGTAGCGGCTCGGTAACAGCGGAGGGCAGCCACGCGGTTGACAGGAGTGCCCCACCCTTCTTCGTGGCAGCGCGCCAGCATACCGAGGGCTTTGCTGCTCGCCTCACGCTCGTCGCGCTCAGCCGCTGCCGAGAAGCAGCGAAACGCCTCCGCATGGTCACGCCGCACATCTCCGTACAGCAGCAGGCACCCGGTGTTGTAGAGGCCCCACGCATGCCCGCCCGCAGCCGCGCGGCGATAATGGCTGAGCGCCTCCGCGTGGCTCGCCGGCACGCCCCAACCAAGTTCGTGGCAGCGCCCGACCATGTTGCATGCGTCAAGGCTGCCGATGGATGCAGCGCGCCGGAACCAGGTGAAGGCCGCCGTGGGATCACGCGGCACGCCGTGCCCATCCAGCAGCATCTGCCCGAGAACTACCTGGGCCGAGCGGAAGCCACGCTCCGCGGCGAAGCGGATCCAGCGCGCTGCGCTGTCCGGCGATCCGTCAAGGATGCGGCGCCAGTCGGCTTCCGTGTTGTGGTGCAGCTCCCAGAGCGCAGGTTCTGCCGTACCCATAGATTGTGTCCGCCTCGCGCCGGTGGATCTCACGGCTTCGCCGCTCTCCCGCAGCCGTCACTCGCTTGGAAAAGTAGAATTATTCCATTTAACATCAGACGAAGATTCTCGAGAGAGCTAGATTGTAACTATTGTAGATTGTTGCGACAGCGCATCATACGTGGAAACAGCATATATCATCCATTGCCTCACGCCCACGTGAACGTCTATGCCTCCATTGTTCCTGGAGGGTAGAGATGCGTACGGAGTTGTCGTTTCGAGACGCGGGCACCGTAGGCTCGCTGGGCGTCGGTCTCGCAGCCAGTCTCGGCACGTTCATTCCTTTCGACGCCTACGCTCAGAACCCAGGATCCGCTCCCGTGGATAGCGGGGTAATCCCCCTCGAGGAGATCACCGTCGCGGGCTACGATGGCCGTCTGCCCAACACTCTCAACGCCGATCTCGGGCTGTCCCGCTTTCCCGGCCGCGTTCAAGACACCCCGCAGGCCGTCACCGTGGTGCCAGGCGAGGTCATTCGTCAGCAGCAGGCCACCACGCTTGAGCAGGCCCTGCGCAACGTGCCGGGCATTACACTCAGCTCCGGCGAGGGCAACGGTGGCCTCAACGGCGACCAGTTCCGCATCCGCGGCTTTCAGGCCAAGAACGACGTCTACCTCGACGGCCTGCGCGACTTCGGCGTCTACGCCCGCGACAGCTTCAACATCGGTGACGTCGTCGTCATCAAGGGACCGTCATCCGAGACCCTCGGCCTCGGCACCGCGGGCGGGGCGATCAACATCATCTCGAAGCGCGCCCTGCTGACAGACTTCACGGCCGTCGACGCGCTCGGCGGCAGCGGTCCCACCGCGCGAGGCACCTTCGACATTAATCGAAAGATCGACGAGACCACCGCGATCCGCATCACGGGCGTGGCCCACCGCCAGGACATCCAGGACCGGGACCACACGAAGTCTGATCGCTACGGCCTCGCCGCCTCGCTCGGCTTCGGGCTCGGCACCGACACCACCTGGCACCTGAACTACCTGTTCCAACACAGCGAGCGCACGCCCGATTACGGCGTGCCGACAGTGCAGCGCCCCGGCGACCGCTACGCACGGCCGATCACCGAGTTCGGGCTCGACCGCTCGACGTCCTACGCACGCGAGACAGACCGCGATAACGCCAACGTGCACCTCCTCACTTCGCTGATGAAGTGGACGGTCACGCCTTGGCTCACGGTCACCAATGATACGCGGCTCTCATTCTACAGCCGCAACTTCGCGAGCACGAACCCGCTCTGCACCAACAGCACCGCTGCGCCAGCGACCTTCTGCGCCCGGGACTTCTTTGCAGGCGGCAATCCGTTTGTCACCTACAGCGCCGGCGGTGGCACGGCGTTCGATCAGGACGCCTGGGGTGCGCAGAACGTCACGACCGCGGTGGCTAAGTTCCACACGGGCTTCCTGCGCCACGAGGTGGTGGCCGGCCTCGATGCCTTCTACCAGAATGATCGCCGCATCAACTTCGCGGTGGCTGGCACCCGGCCGAACCAGCGCCTGCTGGCACCCGACCCGACACAATCCGGCTACGCGCTCTACCGGAATTACAACAACCAGCGCGTGGGTGACGGTGCGAACCTCGCCGGCTTTTTCAGCGACCGGATCTGGCTCACCGAGCAGTTCTCGTTGCTTGGGGGCGTACGTGTCGACCGGTTCGTCAGCACCTATGCCACCACCAACACCACGACGGGCATCTTCGGCTCGACGGTCACGGCGGCCTCCACCGGCGTCAGCCCGAAGGGCGCGGCGATCTGGCAGCCGACGCCGGATCAGACCTACTACGTCACCTACGCCAAAGGCTTCTCGCCACAGGGACAGTACGTGGCGAACTCGACCGGCATCGAGGTGCCGAGCACGGCCGCCCTCAAGCCTGAGGAAAGCGACCTCTACGAGATCGGCGGCAAGGTCAGCGTGCTCGGTGGGCGCCTCGGTCTCGCCGCGGCCCTGTTCCGGGTCGACAAGAGCAACAGCTTCGACGTCGATCCCGTCACTGGCGGCCTGATCCTTGGCGCGCTCGATGCGGGTGAGCGGCGGCGCGTCGACGGCTTCGAGTTCACGGCGACGGGGCGGCTCACCGAGGAGTGGAGCCTGCTTGCCGGGTACACGCATCTGAACGGGAAGGTCCTGTCGGGTGCCAATATCGGCAAGGTGGCTCCCTACGTGCCCGAGAACGCCTTCACGTTGTGGACGACCTACGACCTAACCTCGGTGATGCGGTCCCTATGGGACCTGCCCGGCAAGATCACGGTCGGTGGCGGCGTCACCTTCGATGATGGCTACTTCCCGGCCAGCGACAACGTCACGCGGATCCCCGGCACCTTCTCGCTCGACGCGCTGGTCTCCTACGAGACCGAGAACTACCGGATCGCGGTCAACGCGTACAACCTGACGGACGAGTTGAACTATTCGGGTGCCTTCTCCACCCGGGCCATCCCGACCTCGGGACGCACGGTCCTGGTCAGCCTGGGCACGCGGTTCTGAGATGCTCGTCCACGTTCGCAACGTCCTCACAACCGAGGAGGTCGCCCATTGCCGCACTCGCCTCGAAGCGAGTGAGTGGGTCGACGGCCGCGTCACTGCCGGTGCTCAGGCGGCACGCGCCAAGAACAACCTGCAGATCCCGGAGGACGCGCCCATCGCCCGGGACCTCGGCGATCTCATCCTGCGGGCGCTCGGGCGCAGCCCGCTCTTCAACGCTGCGGCGCTGCCCCTGCGAGTGCTGCCGCCGCTGTTCAACCGCTACGATGTCGGCATGGGCTTCGGCGCCCATGTCGACGGGGCGGTCCGGATGGTGCCGGGCGCCGGGATCCGGATGCGTGCCGACGTCTCGACCACCTTGTTCCTCACCGAGCCTGACGCCTACGACGGCGGCGAACTGGTGATCGAAGACACCTTTGGCGCGCATTCGCTGAAGCTGCCGGCCGGGGACATGATTGTCTATCCCGCGACCTCCCTGCATCGGGTCGAGCCGATCACCCGCGGCTCGCGGTGGTCAGCGTTCTTCTGGTCGCAGTCCATGGTCAAGGACGACGGTCAGCGCGCGCTGCTCTTCGCCATGGACCAGGGTATCACCGGGGTTCGGCAGAAGCTCTCGGATGAGGATCCGGCTGCTGTCGCCCTGACGAGCTGCTACCACAACCTGCTGCGCCGCTGGGCCGAGATGTGAGCGACCACGTTCTGCCGCAGGACAGCGCTTTGGTCGCAGGGCACCCGGTGCCGTCCGCCAGCGAGGATCGACACCGTGCTCGGAAGCGGCGGGCGTTCTGGCTGAAGCAGCTCTACGCGTGGCACTGGATCAGCTCGGCCCTATGCCTCGTCGGCATGCTTCTGTTTGCAGTGACCGGCATCACCCTGAACCATGCGGCGCAGTTGGAAGCACGGGCGCGCGTCGCGACCCGCGAGGCGGCGCTGCCGGCCGACTTGCTGCCCCTGGTGCAAGCCCTGCCATCCCGCGGGCGGGGCCCACTGCCGCCCGCTGTCGATGCGTGGCTGAGCCGAGAGATCGGGATCCGGCCGACACCCGAGGCGGAGTTCTCGTCCGACGAGGTCTCGCTCTCTCTACCGCGTCCAGGCGGCGACGGCTGGGTCAGTCTCGCGCGCCGGGGTGGGAGCGTCATGCACGAGGTCACCGACCGCGGCTGGCTGGCCTACCTCAACGACCTGCACAAGGGCCGCCACACCGGCTCGGCCTGGTCGTGGTTCATCGACGGGTTCGGGGCCGCCTGCCTGGTCTTCTGCCTCACCGGGCTGGCGCTGCTCTGGTTCCACGCCGGGCGCCGGCCCGCCACCTGGCCGGTGGTCGGTTTGGGCCTCCTGGCTCCGCTCCTCATCGCCCTGCTGTTCATCCATGCCTGAGGTCCGCCCCTTGCGTTCGAGCGTCACCGCGCTGTTCTCCGCCCTGCTCACGGCGCCTACCGGAGCGAGCGAGCTGACCGTCAGCGTGCAGATCCCCCGCCTCGAGGTTGCCGAGTATCACCGGCCCTACGTGGCCGTCTGGCTCGAGCGGCCGGACCAGAGCGTCGCGGCCAACCTAGCCGTCTGGTACGACATCGCCAAGCCCGGCCGAGAGGGCACCAAGTGGCTCAAGGACATGCGGCAGTGGTGGCGCCGCGTCGGCCGCGAGCTCGAGATGCCGGTGGACAGCGTCAGCGGCGCCACCCGACCTGTCGGGGAGCACGCCCTGCGCTTCTCCGCCGATGCTGCGCCGCTGAAAGATCTCGCACCCGGCTCCTACCAGATCGTCGTCGAGGCGGCGCGCGAGGTGGGCGGACGCGAGATCGTCCGCTTGCCGCTGTCCTGGCCTGCCGGTGAGCCCGGGGCCAAGGAGGTGCGCGGTGCCGAGGAACTCGGTCGTGTCGCTGTCACCCTCACCCCCTAATCGTTGCCTGCTGCGAGGCTCCTCATGCCCCTCCGACCTTTCCGCCGCGCGGCCGTGGCCGCGCTACTCGCCGCCATTGTGCCGTTGTCCTGGCCCGCGCAGGCCCATCGGGCCTGGATGCTGCCCTCGGCCACCGTGCTGTCGGGCGCGGATGCCTGGGTGACGGTCGACGCGGCGATCTCGAACGATCTGTTCTACTTCGAGCACTTTCCGATGCGGCTCGACGGGCTCACGGTGACGGGGCCAGACGGCCGCTCTGTGCCGGTGCAGAATGGCAGCACCGGCAAGTACCGCAGCACGTTCGACCTCCACCTCGACAAACCGGGTACGTACCGGGGGAGCGTGGTTCAGTCGGCCGTGTTTGCCAGCTACAAGCTCAACGGAATGTCGAAGCGCTGGCGGGGCGCCCCAGAGAACCTGGAGAAGGAGGTGCCGCGCGAGGCAGAAGGGCTGCAGGTGACGCAGTCGCAGCAGCGCACGGAGGTGTTCGTCACGTCCGGCAAACCGAGCGAGGTCGCCCCGGATCCCAGCGCTGCAGGGTTGTCGCTGCGTCCCATGACCCACCCGAACAGCCTCGTCTCCGGCGAGGCGGCTCGGTTCGTCCTGCTCCTTGACGGTTTACCTGTGCCGGACGTCGAGATTGAGGTCGTGCCGGGCGGCATCCGCTACCGCGACAAGCTGAACGACTTCAAGCTGCGCACGGGAGCGGATGGAAGCTTCGTGGTGAGCTGGCCGGCGCCCGGCATGTACTGGCTCAGCGCCACCGTGCAGGACGGCAAGGCGACGATGCCGAATGCGCGGCGTCGGGCGACCTACAACGTGACGTTGGAAGTTCTGCCTCCGTAGCGCCGTGCGACGCGTCCTGATCCCGCCCGCTCTGCCTCCGATCGGCTGCGCCGCGCCGGAGGGTACCCTCGTCGCGTGGTCGGGTGAGATGATGGGTACGACCTGGTCCGTGAAGGCCGTCGTGCCTGATGGACATCAGGCCGAGGATGTTCGCACCGGTTTCACGCTGCTCCTCGATGGCATCGACCGCGAGATGAGCCAGTGGCGGCCGGAGTCGGACCTCACGCGCTTCAATCAGGCACCGGCCGGCACATGGGTGCCATTACCAAGCCAGCTGCGGAAGGTTCTCGCAGCGGGGCTCGACCTCGCGCGCCTCACGGACGGAGCCTACGATCCGACGATCGGGGCCCTCACCGACTTGTGGGGTTTCGGCCCGCCGGGCCCGATCCGATGCAGGCCTGGTGCAGCCGCGATCCAGGCAGCGCAGGCGCGGAGCGGCTTTGCCCGCGTTCGCCTTGATCCAGCCTCAGGCGCCGCCTTCCAGCCGGGCGGGATACAGCTCGACCTCTGTGGCATCGCCAAGGGCTACGCGGTCGACGTGGTATCGGAGGCACTCACCGCGCGTGGGTTGACGAATCACCTCGTCGAGATTGGGGGTGAGCTGCGCGGTGCTGGCATCAAGCCGGACCGTACACCATGGTGGGTGCGGTTAGAGGAGCCGCCCGGCAGTGAGCGGCCTGCCACTGTCGTCGCCCTGCACGGGCTCGCCGTCGCAACCTCGGGCGACTACCGACGCGTTCTCTCATGCGAGGGAGAACGCCATGGTCACACCCTTGATCCTCGCACCGGAGTTCCGCTCTCGAACGGACCGCTTGTCGCCACAGTCCTGCATGCAGCGTGTCTGGTCGCAGACGTGGCGGCCACTGCGCTGATGGTGCTGGGTCTCGCTGACGGCTTGGCCTTTGCGGAGCGCCATCGCTTGGCAGCACGCGTGATCACGCGAGCAGCAGATAATCAAGCGCATGAATATACGAGTTCGATATTTAAGAGAATGCTATCATAGTCAGTTAATAGTATAAAAATTCGACATACTTGGATAAGTGGATACGGAAACATGCCATGAGACGACGTCGATGCACGATGTGATTGCCGCGCAGATGTAATCACGTTCTATACGCCAAGCTTATGCGAGCGCCGAGCGCCGAGCGCCCGCGAGTGCAATCAATAGCACGCCGCTAGGAACCGCCCCCTCATCAGGACTTCTCGGCGGCGCTCGCATAGGGGAGGCGTATGGACCCAGCTTCCATGGCTGTTATGTCACAATTTAAAAAATTGAGAGATCATGCTCACTCCAGCCTGTGCTGGATTGCGCCTCTCGATCGAGATCATGCATGCCCGCTTCAGGTTCGATTGGTCCTTGCTGGCGTACCACGCCATGGCAATCACATGTACGATCATCGATGTATCTTTGTTGAAACGCTCTAAAGTAAATAGCCGTCACATCGTTTGGCAGAACCGACTTATTGCGCTAGTCATCCCAGATGGCCCGCCGCGTGAGCTACCAGATCTTCGACACACCAGACGGACGCTTTGCCGTCACGGTGACTATCGAACCGGACAAGACGATGGTCCGAACCGGCTTTGCGACTCAGGCTGAGGCCGGAGCTTGGGTGGAGGGGCTGCGGGACATCATGACGGCCCTTGGGGCCCCCGTGAGCCTCGCCTTTCCTGAGTATCCCAGCTCCCTACCCCTGAACGATGTGCTGGCCTTCATCCGCGATGCACCGAGCGAAGCCGACTGATTGCCACTGTCCGGCACGTCCGGCTCAGATACCCATACCTTAAAACGGCCAAGGTTTGCGGCGAGGAGTTACCCCTTGCTGCCGCAATGAGCGGCACGACAGGCCATACCCGGCACGCTGATGCCATCGGACCCGCAAGGGTCGATGGATACAAATCAAGAACCAAAGCGGACAAATAATAAACATAGCCGGCTGACTGTTAGTTCGTCAGCTTTGGCCGCCCTTCAGATCCGCTGAACCTCCTTCGGATCGAGCTACAGTTTCCGGCTCACAGGGCGCGGCGTCGGTCTTCGAAAATCACAAATCGTTGCGCTTCTGCCGTTCCGGATAGCAGGCGGCTTCAAGGTTCAGGGTGATGGTGCAGAGCTGCGTTCCTGCTTCGTCACGGACATGACGGTCCCCCGGATCTTGGTCCGGCCGAGGGTTGAGCCTCCGGCTCTCATTCGGCAGCCTCTCGGGCCGCCGCCAAGGCGAATTCCTGGGGCGTCCGCCACCCCAGGGCTGTGTGAGGACGGCTCTCGTTGTACTGCCGCCGCCACGCCTCGATCTTGGCCCTCGCGTTGGCCAGCGACAAGAACCAGTTCGCGTTCAGGCACTCGTCGCGCAGCCGCCCGTTGAACGACTCGACCAGCGCGTTGTCGGTTGGCTTGCCAGGCCGCGAGAAATCCAGCGCGACGCTGTTCTCGTAGGCCCAGCGATCGAGCGCCTTCGAAACGAACTCAGGCCCATTATCGACCTGAATCGTCTCCGGTACTCCGCGCAGGATTGCCAAGCGGGCAACGACAGCCACGACCTGCTCGCCCTTGATGCCCTGATCCACCTCGATCCGCAGAGCTTCGCGCGTGAAGGCATCCACCACCGTCAAGGCTCGTAGCCAGCGGCCGTCGAAGAGCGCGTCGGAGACGAAGTCCATCGACCAGCGCTCGTTGGGCCGCACTGGGGCAGGCCGACGCTCTCGGTGGGCCGCGCTGACGTGCCGGCGCGGCCGCTTGAGCCGCAGGCTCAGGCCCTCGTCCCTGTAGAGCCGGTGGACCCGCTTGCGGTTTACCCGCCAGCGCGAAGAAGATCTTCCGCCACAACGATCTCCAGCACCTGGAGGAGCTGCTTCAGGAGGCCGGCGACCGGCCGAAGCTGATCGTGTTCGAGTCGGTCTACTCGATGGACGGAGACGTGGCGTCGGGCGGCAAGATCTGCGACCTCGCCGACCGCTACGGCGCCATGACATACCTCGACGAGGTCCACGCGGTCGGCCTCTACGGCCCGCGCGGCGCCGGCATCGCCGAGCGCGACCGGGTGATGCACCGGGTCGACGTGATCGAGGGCACGCTCGCCAAGGGCTTCGGCTGCGTCGGCGGCTACATCACCGCCTCGGCGGCGATCTGCGACGCGGTGCGCAGCTTCGCGCCCGGCTTCATCTTCACCACGGCGCTGCCGCCCGCGTTGGCGGCGGCGGCGCGCGCCTCAGTGCGCCTCGCGCTCGCGCACCGAGCGCGAGGCGCACCAGCGCCAGGCGGCGGCCACCAAGCTGGCCCTGAGCGCGGCGGGCCTGCCGGTCCTGGAGACCGAGACCCACATCGTGCCGGTGATGGTCGGCGACGCCGAGCTGTGCAAGGTGGCGGCCGACCGCCTGCTGGAGCACCACGCCATCTACATCTAGCCGATCAACTACCCGACGGTGCCGCGCGGCACCGAGCGCCTGCGGATCACGCCGTCGCCGTTCCACGACGAGGCGCAGGTCAGCAAGCTCACCGCGGCGCTCGCCGAGACCTGAGACGCCCTCGGCATCCCGCATGCCGGCACCGCTTTCGTCGAGGCCGCGGAGTAGCCCGTGCGAGCACCTTGCACGGAAATCCGAAGCGCCCGGAGCGGCGGCATCGCGACCGTGCGTCGTCCTTGATCTATCCCAAGGCCAGGCTTCCGGGACCGTGGAAAGTGAGCGGCGTTCAACCGGAGAGTACCTCGATGGGCGCCCCTCTATCCCTTGCGTGGAACCCGATCTGGGCCTTCGCGACGCTGTTCGTCTCGGCGGTCGCCGTAGGGGGATTGGCCGTGGCCGCCGCGTTCGCGCTGCTTGCCGTGACCTTGGTCCTCAATGCCGGAGGCTTCTTGTTCTACGCGCTGGTCACCGGCACCAAGATCCTCGCGCCCCTGGTCCTGGCGGCCATGATCCTGCCGAGCGGGCTGCTCGGGTTCTGCCGCTCGCAACGGGGTTGAGGCGACCCGTTCGTCCAGCCATCGCCGGCGGCCCCGCCCGCGTCCGGCCTACGGTCCCGAACGATGCCGCGGGTCCGGCGCGACGATAGCACGCCTGTCTCGGCCCGGTGCCCGGCCCGTCGAGGCAACACGATGAACGCTGCTACACGGCGGCTCCCGTCACCGCGGAGGGTACCGACGGGCCCTCCGCTCGTCAGCCTCCGCTATCCCGGCCTGTCGCTGCAAGATTGCCGCGGGGGCGTTTGCCGCCTGACGTGGGCGCCGCGCGGTAGCGGCTTGGCGACGCTGCAGAACCTGCGCGGACACGCCATCGCCGTCTTCGCCACCGCATCGACGGCAAGCTCGATGTCAGCGCGGCCCAGAACGTGAGCGACAGGATCACAGCGCAGCCGTCGGGCGGCACGCTGCCGGACGCGGTCGTCGCGGCCGCCGTCCGGCTCGCGCGGGACGTGGGACATGCGCGCCTCGCCATCAAGCCCGCGGAAGGGGGCGCTAGTGCACTGACGCCTTCAAAAGGTACATAGTTCGTTGCGATTTCCGCTGCGTTTGCAGGCGGTTGGCGAGATCGGGCGTGGTGCTTTCGTCGGCGTCAGTGCACTAGCGGACGACGCCGATACCCGGCCCGAGCGGGCTTCGTGGAGGAAGGACAACTACCGGTTCGGGCGCCGCCCGCCGGCGGGCGGCACCGCGGCAGGCCGTTTGATCGAAATCAAGGCTCCGGGCCACCCAGCCACCTAAGCGCAGGCGTAGCCGTTTTTGCGCGAGGCGAATCGAGCGAGCCATGGCCGCGACACCAGCATCCAAGTACATGACCGAGGGGGAGGTCGGCCTAAGCCTGGCTCTTCTCACCGGCGCCTTCCTCTGCGCCCTGGCCTCGGCCCGCGCGGTCGACGCGCCGTTCTCCGTCCATATGGGCGTGTTCGCGCTCGCTGCGGTGGCGGGCATCGCCGCCATCCTGAAGCGCTACGAGGGACGGTCGGTCGAGGCGCCCCCGCAAGAGATCGACGGCAAGCCCAACTACAACATCGGACCGATCAAGTTCACGGCCGTCGCAGCGATGGCCTGGGGCATCACCGGCTTCCTAGTCGGATGCATCATCGCCTTCCAGCTCTGGGCGCCGTCCCTCAACCTTGGCCTCGAATACGCGAGCTTCGGCCGCCTAAGGCCGCTACACACGTCGGCGGTGATCTTCGCCTTCGGCGGCAACGTCCTGATCGGCACCTCTTTCTACGTCGTGCAGCGGACCTGCCGGGCGCGCCTCGCGGGCGAGCTCGCGCCCTGGTTCGTGGTGCTCGGCTACAACCTGTTCATCGTCGTCGCCGGCACCGGCTACCTCATGGGCGTGACCCAGTCGAAGGAATACGCCGAGCCCGAATGGTACGCCGACCTATGGCTGACCGTCGTCTGGGTCGCCTACCTCCTCGTGTTTCTGGCCACGCTCCGCAAGCGGACCGAGCCGCACATCTTCGTGGCGAACTGGTTCTACCTCGCCTTCATCGTCACCATTGCGATGCTGCACATCGTCAACAACCTCGCGATGCCGGTGAGCTTCCTTGGCTCCAAGTCGTACCCGATGTTCGCGGGCGTGCAGGATGCCTTGATCCAGTGGTGGTACGGCCACAACGCGGTGGGCTTCTTTCTCACCGCCGGCTTCCTGGCGATCATGTACTACTTCGTCCCGAAGCGCGCCGAGCGGCCGATCTACTCATATCGTCTATCGATCATCCACTTCTGGGCCCTGATCTTCATGTACATCTGGGCGGGGCCGCACCACCTGCACTACACGGCCCTGCCGGATTGGGCGCAGACGCTCGGCATGACCTTCTCGATCATGCTGTGGATGCCGTCCTGGGGCGGGATGATCAACGGCCTCATGACGCTGTCGGGTGCCTGGGACAAGCTGCGCACCGACCCCGTGCTGCGCTTCATGGTCGTCTCGCTAGCCTTCTACGGCATGGCGACCTTCGAGGGGCCGATGATGTCCATCAAGGCCGTGAACTCGCTCTCACACTACACGGATTGGACCATCGGCCACGTGCATTCGGGTGCGCTCGGCTGGGTCGCCTACATCTCCTTCGGCGCGCTCTACTGCCTCGTCCCGTGGCTGTGGAACCGGCGTGAGGTCTACTCGCTGAAGCTCGTCGAGTGGCACTTCTGGGTCTCGACGCTGGGCATCGTGCTGTACATTACCTCGATGTGGGTCGCAGGCATCATGCAGGGCCTGATGTGGCGCGCCTACAATGCCCTGGGCTTCCTCGAATACTCCTTCGTGGAGACCGTCGAGGCGATGCAGCCCTACTACCTGGTGCGGGCGCTGGGCGGCGTGCTGTTCCTGATCGGCGGGCTGATCATGGCCTACAACCTCGTCATGACCATCGCGGGCAAGACCGCGGTCGAGAGCAAGCCGCTGCCCGGCGGCGAGGTGCTTCCCGGAACCGTCGGCCTCGCTCCGGCGGAGTGAAGTCTCCGGGCCGCCCGAAGGGGCGGCCCGTCCGCAAACGCGTCACGCCCGTCACATACGGAAGAAGTCCGATGGCCACCGCCCAGCCCGGCCTCTGGAAGAGGCACGAGATCTTCGAGAAGAACTCCATCATTCTGCTCATCGGCGCGCTGCTCGTCGTGGCCATCGGCGGCCTCGTCGAGATCACGCCGCTCTTCTACCTGAAAAGCACCGTCGAGAAGGTGGAGGGAGTCCGCCCCTACACGCCGTTGGAGCTCGCCGGCCGCAACATCTACATCCGCGAGGGCTGCTACCTCTGCCACAGCCAGATGGTGCGCCCGATGCGCGACGAGATCGAGCGCTACGGCCACTTCTCGCTCGCCGCCGAGAGCATGTACGACCACCCCTTCCAGTGGGGCTCGAAGCGGACCGGCCCAGATCTCGCCCGCGTCGGCGGCAAGTATTCCGACCAGTGGCACCGCGAGCACCTGAAGGACCCGCGCGCCGTGGTGCCGGCCTCGATCATGCCGGCCTACGCCTTCCTCGACCGGCCCCTCGACGCCGACGCCATCGCCGACGACCTGAAGGCCAACCGGGCGCTCGGCGTGCCCTACACCGACGAGATGATCGCTCTGGCCCGGACCGACCTCAAGGCGCAGCTCGATCCGGACGGTGCCGGCGCCGCCGACCTCCAGCGCCGCTACCCGGGGGCCACCGTGCGGGACTTCGGCGGCGATAAGGGCAAGGCCGCCGAGATCGACGCGCTCGTCGTCTACCTGCAGGTGCTCGGCACGATGGTCGACTTCAAGATCTACGAAGACAAGAAAAACCTCAGGTGAGTGCCATGACGTACGAGAACGCTTCCGCCTTCGCCCAGACCAGCGGCCTCCTCTACTTCGTCGGCATTTTCCTCGCCGTGATCCTGTACGCCTTCTGGCCGCGCAACCGCGCCCGGTTCGACGCGGCCGCCCATCTCCCCCTGATCGAGGACTGAGCCGTGGCCGATACCGCCAACCCCGGCAAGCCGCCCGCCGGCCCGGAGACCACCGGACACGAGTGGGACGGCATCGCCGAGTACAACAATCCCCTGCCGCGCTGGTGGCTTTACGGCCTGTACGCCACCATCGTCTGGGCGATGGGCTACTGGGTGCTCTACCCGGCCTGGCCTATGGTCAGCGGCTACACCGGCGGCCTGCTCGGCTACTCCCAGCGCGCGACCGTGCTCGACGAGGTCGAGGCGGTGCGCCGGGAGCGCGACCTGCGCGGTCAATCGCAGCTCGCGAGCGCCTCCGTCGCGGAGATCCGCGCTAATCCGGCCCTGCTGCGCCTCGCCCTCGCGACTGGCAAGGCGGCGTTCGGCGACAACTGCGCCGCCTGCCACGGCACCTCGGCCACCGGCCGCATCGGATATCCGAACCTCCAGGACGATGATTGGCTCTGGGGCGGCACCCCCGAGGCGATTGAGCAGACGATCCGCTTCGGCGCCCGCTCCGGCCACGGCGAGGCGCATGTCGGCGACATGCCGGCCTTCGGGCGCGACGGCGTGCTCAAGCGTGACGAGGTTGAGGCGGTGGCAAGCTACGTGCTCTCGCTCTCCGGCAAGCCGGGCGTGGCCAGCGCGAGCGCCGAGAAGGGCGCCGAGGTGTTCGCGGGTAATTGCGCCGGCTGCCACGGCGAGGCCGCCAAGGGCAATCCCGAGATGGGGGCGCCGAACCTCACCGACCCGATCTGGCTCTACGGCTCGTCGCCCGAGCAGGTCGTCGCCACGGTCACGAACGGGCGTAAGGGGGTGATGCCTGCTTGGGAGGGCCGCCTCGACCCGGCGACCATCAAGTCGCTGGCCGTCTACGTCCACGGCCTGGGCGGCGGCCAGTAGTCGGGAGGCAGGTCCGGCCGGCCGGAGGGGGACGGTTCGGGTCTGGCCTCCCGCGAGCCCTGTCCGGTGCGACTGGCACCGGACAGGGCTCGAACCTGCGCTTGAGCGAGATCAAGGCAGCCGCCCCGAGCCGGACCTACGACCGACGGAGCCGGCCGCGTCGCCGGACGGAACCTTGCACCCATGTCCCTCGCCGAGCCGACAAGACCAGCCCCCGTGCCCAGACCCCGACCGACCACGAAGTTCGGCCGGCGCGCGACGCGGGCGGCCATCCCGGCCGTGGACGGATCGCTCTACGCCGCGCGGACCAAGATCCAGCCGCAGCTGGTCCGCGGCACCTTCCGGCGGATCAAGTGGGCGGTGCTCGTCGTCGCGCTCGGCATCTACTACCTCGTTCCCTTCCTGCGCTGGAACCGGGGCCCGGGCGAGCCGTCTCAGGCGGTGCTGCTCGACCTCGACAAGGGCCGGTTCCACTTCTTTTCCATCGAGCTGTGGCCGCAGGACGTGACCTACGTCATGGGTCTGCTGATCCTCGCGGCCCTGGTCCTGTTCCTGATGAACGCCGTCGCGGGCCGGGTCTGGTGCGGCTACCTCTGCCCGCAGACCGTCTGGACCGACCTGTTCCTCGCCGTGGAGCGCCTGATCGAGGGCGACCGCCGGGAGCGGCTGAAGCTCGACGCCGCGCCCTGGTCGATGGAGAAAATCGCGCTGCGGACGATGAAGCATTCCATCTGGCTGCTCATCGCCTGGTGGACCGGGGGTGCCTGGGTGCTCTACTTCGCCGACGCGCCGACGCTGGTCGTGCAACTCGCCACGTTCCAGGCGCCGGCGCCAGCCTACGTCGCCATCCTGACGCTGACCGCGACCACCTACCTCCTCGCCGGCCACATGCGCGAGCAGGTCTGCACCTACATGTGCCCCTGGCCGCGCATCCAGGCCGCGCTCACCGACGAGCACGCCTACAACATCCTCTACCGCGACGCGCGGGGCGAGCCCCGGGTCTCGGCCAAGCAGGCCACCGCGCTCCGCGCGGCCGGCCAGCCCGCCGGCGATTGCGTCGACTGCTTCGCCTGCGTCACCGCCTGCCCGGCCGGCATCGACATTCGCGACGGCCTGCAGATGGACTGCATCCAGTGCGGCCTCTGCGTCGACGCCTGCGATACGACGATGGGCAAGCTCGGGCGCCCTGCGGGCCTGATCGGCTACGACACCGAGGCCAACCGCCGGAGCCGCGCCGCCGGCGGCGGCCCCGTGAGCCGGATCGTGCGCCCGCGGACCGTGCTCTACGTGGCCCTTGTCGCGGGCATCGGCGGGTTCATGCTCTACAGCCTCGTGACGCGCAGCTTCATGGGCCTGAGCGTCCTGCACGACCGTAACCCGCTCTACGTGACCCTGTCCGACGGCAGTATCCGCAACGGCTACACGGTGCGGCTCAGCAACAAGCGCCCCGGCGAACGACACTACGCGCTGGCGGTCGAGGGCCTGCCCGGGGCGCGGGTCGAGGTTGTGGGCGGCTTGGCCGCCGACCTGCCCGTGCCGTCCGATGCGACGCAGGAGTTCCGCGTCCTCGTCTTCGCTCCGGCCGGCGCCGAGCCGGCAGCCTCCGCCCCCCTGACCTTCCGCATCGCCGACGCCGCGACCGGCGAGACGGCCCGCGCGCAGGACACCTTCAAAGCCCCATGACCATGCCGACCATCGCCTCGCCGCGCCCATCGCGCGCTCCCGGCCGACTGACAGGCCGCAAGGTGCTCCTGATCTTCGTCGCGTTCTTCGGCACCGTCGCCGGCGCGGACGCAGTCCTGGTCACGTCCGCCTTCCGGACGTGGTCCGGGTTGGACGAGCCGTCCCCCTACCAGGCCAGCCAACGCTACAACGCCGAGTTGAGGCGGGCGGCCGAGCAGGACGCCCTCGGTTGGCGCCTCGACGCGACCGTCGTCCGCCTTCCCGCTTCGGTCATGTCGGTGAACGTCACCCTGGCCGATGACGGAGGAAAGCCGGTCCGGGGACAGTCGCTGCAGGCCCGGCTCGAACGCCCGACCGACAAGCGCCAGGATGTGGGCGTCGACCTCGTCGAGATCAGCGCAGGGACCTATGCGGCCCGGGCCGAACCGGTCGCGAGCGGGCAATGGGACCTCGTCGTGGAAGTCGCCGGACCGAAGGGTGGCGCGTTCCGGCGCAGGCACCGGATCGTCCTGGACTGAGGGTCTCTCCTATGTGCTGCACCGACATGGCGCTCGCCTACGTGGAGGCCCACGCCTCCTGGAGCGAGGCGAACACCCGGCCCTCCCTGGGCCGGGACTACACCGCCTTCGTCGCCACCCTGCCGGACGGCTCGGCCCGCGCGGAGTTCGCCGTCGAGGGCGTGCGCTGCGCCGCCTGCATGACCGCCATCGAGCGTGGGCTCGCCCCCTTGCCCGATGTGGCCTCCGCGCGGCTGAACTTCTCAGACCGGCGCCTCGCCGTGACCTGGCGGCGTGAGGTCGAGCCCGACATCCCTGCCGTCCTCGCGGCGCTCGCGGCGCTCGGCTACACCGCGCAGCCCTTCACGCCCGGCAGGCTCGCGGACGCGGAAGCCGCCGAGACGAAGCGGCTGATCCGGGCGCTGGCGGTGGCGGGCTTCGCGTCGATGAACGTGATGCTGCTCGCCATCTCGGTCTGGGCCGGCAACGTCTCGGACATGACGCCGGAGAACCGCGACCTCTTCCACTGGATCCAGGCGGTCATCGCCCTCCCGGCCGCCGCCTATGCCGGGCGGCCCTTCTACGAGGGGGCCTTCCGCGGGCTGAAGGCAGGCCGCGTGACGATGGATTTCCCCATCACCCTCGGCGTCGTCCTGACCCTCGTGATGTCGGTGGTCGAGTCGCTGTCGGGTGCCACGCACGCCTATTTCGACGGCGCGGTGATGCTGCTGTTCTTCCTGCTGATCGGGCGGGTGCTCGACCAGACCATGCGCCGGCGGACCCGCGCCTTCGCGGAGAACCTCGCGGCGCTCCGCAGCGAGCGCGCGACGCTGGCCGAGCCGGACGGCGGCCTGCGCGATGTCCCGCTCACGGAACTTACCCCCGGCGCGCGCATCCTGGTCCGGCCGGGCGAGCGGGTGCCGGCCGACGGCGTCGTCGAGCACGGCGCGTCCGACCTCGACCAGAGCCTGGTGACCGGCGAGACCGCCGCCGTGACCGTGCGCGGCGGCGAGCGCGTCTTCGCGGGCGCCCTCAACGGCAGCGGCGCCCTGACGGTGCGGGTGACCGCGGCGGCAGGCTCCACACTCCTCGACGAGGTCGAGGGCCTGATGCGGCGGGCCCTGGAGGCGCGCTCGCGCGTGCTCGTCCTCGCCGACAGGGCGACACGCCTCTACGTCCCGCTGGTCCACGCGGCTGCCGCGCTGACCCTTGTCGGCTGGCTCGCGGCGGGCGCCGGCTGGCACGCGGCGCTCCTCGACGCCGTCGCGGTGCTGATCGTCACCTGCCCCTGCGCGCTCGGCCTCGCTATCCCAGCCGTGCAGGTCGTGGCGGCCGGCGCCCTGTTCCGCGAGGGCGTCCTGCTCAACGACGGCACCGCGCTGGAGCGCTTCGCCCAAGTCGACACCGTGGTGTTCGACAAGACCGGCACCCTGACCCTGCCGGAGCCGGTCCTGACGGCCGGCACCTTCGATCACGATTCTTTGGAGACCGCGGCGAGGCTCGCCCTGTCGAGCCGGCACCCGATGGCCACGGCCCTGGCCGTTGCGGCCGGGGGCTCGGAACCCTTCCCCGGCGCCGAGGAGGCGGCCGGGCTAGGTGTGCGCGCGCAAGTTGATGGCGTGGAGTTGCGGCTCGGCTCCGCTCTCTTCTGTGGGGCCGAGGCCGAGGCTGCCGCGGCGCTGGAGGCCGACCCGGAGGCCTCGGTGATCTGCTTCCGAGCCGGGGACGGGTCGCCGGCCGCCTTCCCGGTGCGTCAGGGCCTGCGCCCGGACGCGGCCGAGGTCGTCGCCGGTCTCGCGGCGCTCGGCCACCGCGTCCTGGTCCTGTCGGGCGACCGCGCCGCCGCCGTCGAGGCGGTCGCGCGCAGGCTCGGTGTCGCCGAGTGGGAGGCGGGTCTCGCCCCCCGGGACAAGATCGCTCGCATTGAGGAACTCCAGCGGGCCGGCCACCGGGTCATGATGGTGGGCGACGGCCTCAACGACGCGCCGGCGCTCGCCGCCGCGCACGCCTCGCTCTCGCCGGTCACCGCCGCGCATGTCAGCCAGGCCGCGGCCGACGCACTGTTCCTGGGCCGCGGGCTCGCCCCAGTCCTGTCGGTACTGACAGCGGGGCGGCGGGCCCGGCGGCTCATGCTGCAGAACCTGTGGTTCTCGGCGGCCTACAACGTGCTCGCGGTCCCCTTGGCGGCAGCAGGTCTCCTGACGCCCCTGTTCGCGGCGCTGGCCATGTCGGGCTCGTCCCTCGTCGTCACGGCGAACGCCATGCGAGCCCGCCTTAAGACGAAGGCCTCCGCGGGACCGGCCACGCTTCGGTCGTCCGCCGCGGTCCCCGTCGCCGGAGCTGCCTGAGGCCGCCATGACCGTGCTCCTCCTCGTCATCCCCATCGCCTTGGCGCTCGGCACGCTCGGGCTGGCCGCCTTCCTCTGGGCGCTGCGCAGCGGCCAGTACGACGACATCGAGGGTGCCGAGTACCGCGTGCTCAACGATGATTGACCTCGCCCTCGCGCAGCACCGGCCGGATGCCGTTCGGGTCCCGCACCGGGCCTGGACCGTGGCGGCGGCAACCTGCCTCGCGCTCCTAGCCGCGGCGACGGCGGCCGGTGTGCCGAACGTGCTGATTTTGCCCCTCGGCCGGGAGTTCGGCTGGGACGTCGCGACCCTCTCGGCGGCCGCAGCCGTCCGGCTCGCCGCCTTCGGTGTGGCGGGACTGCTCGCGAGCCCCCTGACGAACCTCGTCGGCCTGCGCCGGGTGGCCCTTGTCGGCCTCGCCATGGCCGCCGCCGGGCTCGTCGACTCGCTCACCATGACGCAGGCCTGGCACCTCATGCTGCTCTGGGGCGTGCTGGTCGGTGCCGGTGCGGGCTTGGTCTCCCTGGTGCTCGGCACGACCGTAGCGGCGCGCTGGTTCGCGGCCCGGCGCGGCCTCGTCATCGGCCTCTTCGGCGCCGCCGCGACGGCGGGGCAGCTGGCGACGCTGCCGCTCCTCGCCGCGGTCACGGACGCGCACGGCTGGCGCGCCTGCCTCCTCGTCCCGTGCGCCCTGCTGGCGCTGGGGGCGCTCGCCGTCCACGCCCTCGTTCCGGAGTGGCCCGAGGATGTCGGCCTTCGACCGTACGGTGCGCGGGAGGTGGGGACCGGTACGCGAACCGTGGTCCCCCGGTCCGGGCAGGGCTCCCTGCGGGAGATTGCGGGGTCGGGCCCGTTCTGGGTCCTGGCCGGCAGCTTCGTCGTCTGCGGCGCGACCACCGCCGGCCTCGTCCAGGTCCATCTAGTGCCGTTCTGCGCCGACCTCGGCGTCGGGCCGGTCCCGGCGGCCGGCCTGCTCGCCGGGATGGGCCTGCTGAGCTTCGTCGGGTCGACGGCCGCCGGCTGGCTGTCGGATCGGTTCGCGCCCGGCTGGCTGCTGTTCTGGTTCTACGGTCTGCGTGGCCTGTCGCTCGTGTGCCTGCCCTTCACGGACCTCTCGTTCGTCGGGCTGTCCCTGTTCGCGACGCTCTACGGCCTGGATTGGGTCGCCACGGTCCCTCCGACGGCGAGGCTCCTCCTGGACCGTCTCGGCCGCGAGCGGGCGCCGACGACGCTCGGCTTGGTGTTCGCCGGGCATCAGCTCGGCGCGGCTGCGGCCGCCTACGGCGCGGGCGTGTCGCGGATCGGGCTGGAGAGCTACCTGCCGTCGTTCCTCGCCGCGGGTTCGCTGTGCCTCCTCGCGGCCTGCGTCCTTCCTGTCGCCTGCGGAGGCAATCCCGACGGCCCGGAGGCACAGGCTGCGCCATGACCCGCCGCAAGTCTCGCCGCCTCGTCATCATCGCCGTCTGCGGAGCCGTGCTGGCCCTCGCGGTCGGCCTCGTCCTGTCGGCGATGAGCGGCTCCATCGTGTTCTTCCGCTCGCCGAGCGAGGTCGCCTTGCGGGGGCCGGCCGTCGGCGCGCGGTTCCGCCTCGGCGGCCTCGTGCAGGAAGGCTCGGTGGTCCGCGGCCGCGACCAGCGCGTCGCGTTCGCGGTCACCGACACGACCGCCACGGTGCCGGTGACGTACCGCGGGCTGCTGCCCGACCTGTTCCGCGAGGGCCAGGGCGTGGTGGCGGAAGGAGCCCTTGACGCGGACGGGACCTTCCGCGCCGACTCGGTGCTCGCCAAGCACGACGAGACATACATGCCGCGCGAGGTCGCCGGCGCCCTCAAGGCGCAGGGGCACTGGCAGGGCGGCCGGTCCGCCCCCTAGCGGCGGCCGGCACGGTCCGTCACGAGATGGCTTCGAGGTCGGCGACCGTGATGACGCCGCGGGTGTCACGCGCCTCGGCGTTTTTGCGCGCCTGCAACCGGGCCAGGACGTCCTCTCGCAAGGCCGCCGCGCGCCGTGCGGTCCCGGGTGAATCGAAGCGTCCTGGCCACCACAGGTCGCCCTCGACGATGGCGAACCGACCGCTGTCGACCTTGAGCACCCTCGGCACCTCGAACCCTCCCAGCCTGAGCAGGTCGCCGCGACGGCCGCGGGCGTTGCCTGTGAGCGCGGTGATGCCCTCCGCGCCGCGCCCGAGCCATGACCTCGATCAAGGCGGCCCGCCTTTGAGCCACATCAAGGCGGGGCCCCGGTCGGAAGCCTACCGCGGACCGAGGGTCGGCTCCCCGGGCGGACCGGCAAACTTGACGAGGTGCGAGCATGCGGGAGGATCTGAGGGCGCTCTATGGGGAGGAGCGGCTGCCCCGCTACACGAGCTACCCGCCGAGCCCCCACTTCACCGCCGGCATCGGTGCCGAACGCTACGCGGCGTGGCTGGCTGAAACATCCCCTACGGCCAACGCATCGCTCTACCTGCACGTCCCGTTCTGCAGGTCCATGTGCTGGTACTGCGGCTGCCACACCAGCATCACCCGGCACGACGCGCCGATCGCCGACTACGTCGGCCTTCTCGGACGGGAGATCGGGCTGGTCGCCGCGCGGTTCGAGCACGCGCCCCTGGTCCGCCATGTCCACTTCGGCGGCGGCACCCCGACCGTGATGGCCCCGGAGGCGTTCGTCGGCCTCGTCGCGGCCCTGCGGGCCCGCTTCCCCTTCGATCCGATGGCCGAGGTCGCCGTTGAGATCGACCCGCGGACACTCGTGCCCGCGATGACCGAGGCACTCGGCCACGCCGGCGTCACGCGCGCGAGCCTCGGCGTCCAGAGCTTCGATCCCGTGGTGCAAGAGGCGATCCGCCGTCGGCAGGGCTTCGACGTCACCGCCGCGGCGGTCGTCGGCCTCAGGGCCGCCGGGGTGCGCGGGATCAACCTCGACCTGATCTACGGCCTGCCGCACCAGACTGTCGAGTCGTGCGTCGATACGGTGCGGCAGTGCCTGGAACTGCGCCCCGACCGCCTCGCGGTGTTCGGCTACGCCCACGTGCCCGCCTTCAAGAAGCACCAGCGCCACATCGACCAGTCCAGCCTGCCGGACGGGCGCGCGCGCCGCGCGCAGGCCGAGGCCATCGCCGAGACGCTCACCGCTGCCGGGTACCGGCGGATCGGCCTCGACCACTACGCCCTGCCGGACGACCCGCTGGAGATCGCACAGGCGGAAGGTCGGCTGCGGCGGAACTTCCAGGGCTACACGACGGACTCGAGCGACGCGCTGATCGGACTGGGCGCCTCGGCCATCGGGCGGCTTCCGCAAGGCTACGTCCAGAACGCGCCGGGGCTGCGCGCCTACGCCGAGCGCATCGGTCAGGGCGAGCTCGCCACGGTGAAGGGCTACGTGCTGACGCCGGATGACCGGCTTCGGGCGGACCTAATCGAGCGGATCATGTGCGACTTCGCCGTCGATGTCGGGCAGGCCTGCCGCGCTCACGGCCGCGACCCGAAGGCATTCCTCGCGACGCTCACGCGGCTGCCGACGTTGGCCGACCATCGGCTGGTCCGCTGGGACGGCGAACTCCTGGTTATCCCAGCGGAAGCCAGGATCTTCGTGCGGAACGTCGCCGCCTCCTTTGACGGGCATCTCGGGACTTCCGGTGCCTTGCACAGCCGCGCGGCGTGACCGGCACGTCGGGCGACGGTGCGGCGGGGGCCCACACCTCGTGGCAGGGGCCGCCATGCCACGTCTCTCAGAGCAGACTGCCGTCCGCGACGGCGGCCTGCCCCCGCAGGAGCAAGGCTTTGATGCGGTGGTCCCGCACCATCCGGCGCAGGAGCCGCAGGGCCGGCAGGGTTCCGGTCGGATCGAGACGGTGGGCCTTGTCGGACAGGTTATCAGCCACCGCCTCATGGGTCCGCGCGCCCCAGAGAAGGTTCATCCGTGCCTCCGCATCCGACGACGGTTCGGCTGGACGCATCGAAGAGGGGAGGTTCGAACGGCCCATGGCGGTTTCTCGGGCTGGAGGAGGCGAAGATCGATGGAAGGCGTTCCGGCCCAGCCAGCGCCTCGGTCACGGGATCTGCCTGGCCCTTGGCCTTCCCGCTTAGTCGTCCCTATCCCCCGGCCTATTGATCCAGGTCAAAGACCGGCCCCTTGAGACAGGCTTGGCCCGGTTCGGGATTCGGCGCACCCGAAGATCGCGGTGGACGTTATGGATCCGTAACGTCTCCCCGGACGTGACGGGCCATGCCGTCGAAGACAACCACGACAGGCGCCGCCCGGGAGGCAACGCTTGGCGACACTGCACCTCACCCACACGGCCGCGCTTACCGACCTCGGTCCGCCCTGGCATCCTGAGCGCGCCGACCGCATCCGCGTCATCGAAGGTTGCCTGGAGCGGCAGCGCTTCTCGGCGCTCGTGCGCGAGCAGGCACCCCGCGCCGCGCTCGACGCCCTTCATCTGGCGCACGACGAGGCATACGTCGCGGCAACACTCAGCGGTCTTGAGCGCGGTGGCCTTCCCCATCTCGACGGCGACACGCATGCAGGACCGGGAACTCTCGACGCGGCCTTGCGAAGCGCCGGGGCCGCCGTGCAGGCGGTCGACGAGGTCATTACCGGGCAGGTCCGCAATGCCTTCTCGGTCATGCGTCCGCCCGGGCACCATGCCGGACGGGCACGCTCAGCCGGCTTCTGCTTCTTCAACAACGTCGCGGCCCGCCACGCCCAGGCCGTCCACGGCGCGGGACGCGTCGCCATCCTGGACTGGGACGCCCATCACGGGGACGGCACCCAGGAGATCTTCTGGGACGACCCGACCGTCCTGTTCTGATCGACCCACCAATGGCCCTTCTACCCCGGCACCGGTGCGGCGTGCGAGCGCGGCGAGCACGGCAACGTGGTCAACGTGCCTCTTCCGGAAGGTGCCGACGGCGAGATGTTCCGCGCGGCACTGGAAACGGCGGTGCTGCCGCGCATCGCGGCCTTCGAGTCCGACCTCATCCTGGTGTCGGCCGGCTTCGACGACCACTGGCGCGACCCGCTGGCCGGGTTGGACCTTACGGAAGACGACTTTCGCTGGGCGACCGAGCGGCTCGTCGACGTCGCCGACCGCGTCTGCAGCGGCCGCGTCGTCTCGCTGCTGGAGGGTGGCTACGACCTGATCGGCCTGGCACGCTCGGCCGCCGCCCACGTCGAGGCTCTGATAGAGCCGCTTTTGCACTGCACCGCCCAGGCGACGGAAGCCTCCACGGTCGCAGCCTAGCAAGGCGCTCCGGCCGACCTCTTCAGAACCGGTAGGTGATACCGGCGCCGACGATCCACGGGTCGATGTCGACGCGACCGCGGACCGCGCCGGCGTTGAGCTTCACCTTCGTGTCGAGGAAGAGCTTCTTCACGTCGACGTTCACACCCCAGTGCTCGTCGAGCATGTAGTCGAAGCCGACTTGCAAGGCGGGCGCGACGCTGTTCGAGAGGCGAAAGCCGGTGAAGCCGCCCCGCTCCCGCTCGCCGAAGAAGATCGAGTAGTTCACGCCCGCGCCCACATACGGCTTCAGCGGGCCGAACCCGTCGAAGTGGTACTGCAGGGTCAGCGTCGGCGGCAGGATCCAGGTGGTGCCGATGCGGGTGCCCGCCAGGGTGCCGGCACCCTGGATGCCGTGCCGCGTCACGCCCAGGATCAGCTCGGCGGAGACGTTTCGGGTGAAGAAGTACGAGATGTCGAGTTCCGGGATGGCCGAGTCGGTGATGGCCACGCCGGCGCCGGAGAGCGGGGCTCCCCCGGCCGAGAGGCGGGCGCCCGCGTCGGGCAGGACGCCGAGCGCACGCACGCGCACGAGCCAGGGCGACCACGTCGTCAGCGCCGGCTCCAGGGTCGGTGCCGCGGCGAAGGTCGGCAGGTCGGCGGCGTGGGCGCCTGGGAGGCCGCAGGCCAGTATGGCGGCCGTGGCGACGAGGAGGGTTTTCTTGCGCATGGTTTCGTTCGGTCTCGGGACAGGGCCGCGTTCGGCTGCGCGTCCACTCGCCCATCCCGGAACCAGACGTCTTTGATCGAGGTCAAACGGCCAAGCTTGTCCGGGCTCGCGCAGCGACCGCCCCGAAGAGCCAGCCGGTTTTGCGCTGGATCAAGGATCATCCTCATGGATCGGTGAGACAGCCTTCAAGGATCTTCCATCCCGAGCCGGAGACGTTCAATGTCCATCGCCAGCATCATGGTCGCCCTTGACACCAGCGAGGCGGCCGCCCGCCGCGTCGGCCTCGCAGCGGACCTCGCGCGACGCTTCGAGGCCGCGCTCACCGGTGTCGCGGCCCGTAAGCTGCCCAGTCCCGGTCCCACCGGCGACCTCGGGGAGGCGCAGGCCGCCTACGACGCGGAGCGCGCCAAGCTGGCCGGCGAGCTCGACCGGGCCAGGGACGTGTTCCAGGCGGCTGCCGGAGGCGACCTCCGCACCGGCTGGCGGCAGGCCGAGGACGGGGCCGAGGCCTTCCTCGTCCGGCAGGCGCGCGGCACTGACCTGCTCGTGGTCGGACGCGACGCGCCGCGCGCGGCGCCCAACGCCATGGTGCCCGACCCGGGTGCGGTGCTGATGGAAGCCGGGCGTCCCGTGCTGGTCGTGCCGCCGGGCGTCGAGCACCTGGCCGCCGCCCGCATCGTCATCGCCTGGAAGGATGCGCCCGAGGCGCGTCGCGCCGTCTCGGCCGCGCTGCCGTTCATCGGGCGCGCGGACCAGGTCTTCGTCGCGGCGGCCGGCAGCGATGCCCGCTTCGAAGGCGCCGAGGAGGTCTCCGAGTTACTGTGCCGCCACGGGGCGCACATCACCATGAACCTGCTGGACGCCCCGGGCGGCGCGGTCGCGGACGCGGTCCTGCGCTTCGCGAAGCGTGAGGAAGCCGACCTGATCGTGATGGGCGGCTACGGCCACTCGCGGCTTCGGGAATGGTTGTTCGGCGGCGTGACCCGGGACATCCTGCGGGCCTCCCCGCTCTGCTGCCTGATGAGCCACTGATGGGCACGGCACCTGCCATCGCGACGGCGTCCGCGCTCCTGATGTGCCTCGCGGCCGTCCCCGCCGCCGCCTGGGACGAGCGGGTCAAGCGCGGCCGCGCCCTGGCGCGTACGGAGTGCGCACGTTGCCACGCCGTCGGCCGGACGGGGGTAAGCCCGCTCCGGCAAGCCCCGCCGTTCCGGACGCTCCACGAGCGCTACCCGGTCGAGGACCTCGCCGAGGCGCTCACCGAGGGCATCCGCACGGGACATCCGACCATGCCGGAGTTCCGCTTCGAGCCTGATCAGGCGGAGGCCTTGATCGCCTACCTCAAGACGCTTGAGCGGTGAGGCGGCATCAACCAGCCGCCATCGCCTCCAGCCGCGGGAGGTCGAGCAGGCGCACGCCGCCGGGCACGAGCAGGATGGCATGCGCCCGGTCGAGGCGTGACAGCATGCGGCTGACCGTCTCGATGGTCAGCCCGAGGTGGTCGGCCATGTCCTGGCGGCCCATCGGCAGTTCGACCGTGACGGACGAATGGCCGGCCCGGGCGTAGCGAGCCCGCAACGACAGCAGGAAGGTGGCGACCTTCTCCTCGGCCGTCCTGCGGCCGAGGAGAAGCATCTGCTCCTGAGCGAGGTTCAGCTCGTGGCCGGCCCGCTCGTGCAGGCTCCTGAGCAGGTGCGGCTTGGTCTCGACCACGGCGGCGAAGTCCTGGCGGGCGAAGCGGCAGGTCTTCACCGGCCCCAGCGCCTCGGCCGAGACCGAGTGGCGCTCCTGCAGGGCGAGGCCGAGGAAGTCGCCCGGCAGGGCGAAGCCCATCACGTGGCGCCGTCCGTCCGGGAGCAGGCGGGTGAGGCGCAGGGCTCCCTCGATGACATTGAAGACGAAGCCTGCCGGCTCGTCCTGGCCGAACAGGGCCTGGCCCTTGTCGAGGGTGAGGTGGTGGCTGAGCGCCTCCAACTCCTCCAGTTCGTCCAGTTCCAGGACCGAGCAGACGCTGATCAGGCGCACCTTGCAGTCGGCGCAGCCGTTCTCGGAGCGCCCATGGTGGCAGGCATGGGGGATCCTCCCGCACGAGCCCGTATCGACCAGCATGCCGCCTCCCGCACGGTCGGGTCTGCCGGGCCCCTCCCGGTCGTTTCCCGCCGCGCGGAGGATGAGCCACGGGACACGCCGTGCATTGATCCAGCGCAAGGGCGGCACGGGGCGCGAGGCACCGTCCTCGGCACCGTTCGCCTCGCCCGCACGGCTTGCGGCCGAGGCGGACGGTGCCGACACTGTCATCGGCCGGATTCGCCTCTCACCGCGTTGCGCCCGCGGGCGCCATTCCAGGGCGCACGACGGAACCGACGATGTCCCGACCGAGAGTTCGGAGCGCACCCGTGAGATATCCTCGGTCCGACGAGGCGCCCAGTAGGTCCCTTCGCCCGCCGGCCGATGCCGTTACCCTGCGGCTCGGAACCGTCCAGCTCGTACCCGTGCTCCTCCTCGCCATCGGCGGCGTGGCGGGCGTGGCGCTCGCGCTGCGGGCGCATTTCCTGAACGTCGCCGGCGTCGTGCTTCTCGGCCTCCTGGCAGCGGCGCTGACCGCCTTCTCGGCTTGATGGTCGTGGCGGCTGGCGACGGGCCGGGCGCCGTACACGGTGGTCGTCGACGGCATCCACGACGGCCGAGGGCTCATGATCCGGTGGCGGGAGGTGACCAGGGTCAGGCGCGTCCGGCACCGCAGGACCTTCCTGACCGCGCTGCGCCTGTACGATGGCTCCGGCCTCCAGGCCTCGATGGAGACGTGGATGCTGCGCGGCGGCGACCGCGAGGTCCTGGCGGCGGTCCGCAGGTTCTCGCCACGCGTGGCCGACATGATGGCCGCGGCCGAACGCGAGGCGGCGACATGAGCGGGACGGAGGGCGCTCCGAACGTCTGCTCGGTTCACCGGTCAGGCGGCCTCCCGGAGCTGTCAGCCACCCCGCCGCATGTCCGGGTGAACGGCCCGGTCGAGCAGGCCCGCATGCTGGCCGAGGACGGCCCCGGTCGAGCCGACGATGTGTGGGTCGGGCCCGTGCACGACGTGCGGATCGCGGTCCGGGTAGGGCATCGCGGCCAGGAAGAACTGCATGGCGTTCAGCCGCGCCCGCCGCTTGTCGTCAGACTTCACCACGGTCCAGGGCGCGTCCGCGGTGTCGGTGTAGAAGAACATCGCCTCCTTGGCCTCGGTATAGGCGTCCCACTTGTCGAGGGAGGCCCGGTCGATGGGCGACAGCTTCCAATGCTTCAGGGGATCGCGCTCGCGCGCCTCGAAGCGGCGCAGCTGCTCCTCGCGCGTGACCGAGAACCAGAACTTGACGAGGCGGATGCCGGAGCGGACCAGCATGCGTTCGAGTTCGGGCGCCTGCCGCATGAACTCCAGGTACTCGTGCGCGGTGCAGAACCCCATCACGCGCTCGACGCCGGCGCGGTTGTACCAGGAGCGGTCGAAGAACACGATCTCGCCCGCGGCGGGCAACTGCTGGACGTAGCGCTGGAAGTACCACTGCGTGCGCTCACGCTCGCTCGGCTTCTCCAGGGCGACGACGCGGGCGCCGCGCGGGTTGAGGTGCTCCATGAAGCGCTTGATCGTGCCGCCCTTGCCCGCGGCGTCACGCCCCTCGAAGAGCACGACGACCTTCTCGCCCGCTTCCTTGACCCAGTTCTGGAGCTTGAGCAGCTCGATCTGCAGCGGCAGCACGTGCGCCTGGTAAGCCTTCTCGGTCAGGCGCGTCCTGTAAGGATACTCGCCCGTCTCGAAGGCTCGGCGGACCGCCTCGGGATCGTGGCGCTCTGCGAAGGCCGACCGCGACGATCCGGGCTGCACTTCCGCGTCCGCATTCCGGCCGTTCGCGTCGGGTGCCGGCAACCCATCCGGCGGCACCCGGTCCGCCGCTCGGGACGCCGCCTCATCCTCTGGGGTCGCGGACTGGCCGAGGCCGATCATCGTGGTCCGCTGTCCCGTTGCGTCCGTCATGTTCGTCACCTCCATTGCCAGCGCCCAAACGGCGGCTGCGGACCCCGTCCCGTGCCTCAGGCGGTCACTGCGGCGAGGGCGCGGGCGATCTCGTCCTTGAGATGCAGCCGCTCCAGGCGCGAGGCCCGCTCGGTCTCCTCGGACACGGGCTCGATGCGCTCCTCCATTCGGTGCAGGGCGCGGTTGACGACGTGGTAGCGCTCGACCAGGTCCGCGAACCGGTCGTCCGCATGCTTCAGCGCCTGGATGCGGCCTGCCTGGCCCGGGAACTCCGCGGCGAGGTCGTGAGGGACGTGCGACATGCGTAAGCTCCTTGCGAGGGGCCTCGTTCGATCAAAGGACCCGCGGCGACGTACGCGCGGCTCCGGCCCCGTGGACGACATCCTGGCCGAGCCGGGGCCGCGCCATCCTTGATCCAGCGCAAGGTGCCATCGCACCGTGTTCAGGGATGTTCGTCGCGCGTCAGGCCCAGGAAGCCGCACTCGTGCAACCCGGGCGCCGACCACGTGACGCCGGCGGGATGTCCATGCGGCGATGGGCCAGCCTCCGACGCGGGACCATCGGCGACGGCCCAGGCCAGGCAGGCGAGTGCCGCAGCCCCCTTCGTCTGGGACGCGGCCGCCCCCGGAGGCCTTGTGCCGCGTCCCGGCGATGGTACGGCCGGGATACCCCGTTCGGCGGGATCATGACGTGCAGGCGTCCCGCGGCGGGCGAGACGATGCCGTGCAGCGGCCTGGCCGATCCGCACGGCGGCCACCGTCTCGCCGGACCTGATGATGGCCCCAGCCTCGACGAACCGCCGCTCCGGCACGCTCTCGGGCAGCATGTTTGTGGATCATGGAACCTCGTCCACCTGGACGTCAGCCCTCATCGTCTCCCACTTCCAGGCCCGTCATGGGGCATGACGTTGGGAAGGGGGGCACAACTGGCGGCACCGCCGCGTCCCGGATCGCTCACCGATGGCCTGGGCCATCGCATTTGCGATGGATCAAGGCGGCATGACCGCGTCGACGATACCCCCTCCGGCATCGAAGCCAGCGGGGGCGCGGGATGCGCAAGTACCTTGTCACCTTCCACAAGACCGTTCCCGACGACATCGGCCACGACCATCGCGTCGTGCAGCGGCAGGCGGTCGTGAGCGCCGGCTCGGACGTCGCCGCCGCCTACGCGGCCAAGGCGATGTTCCGCGAAGCCGCCGGCGTGTCCGACTGGCGGCTGCGGGCCGACACCTGCGAAGTTATCGAGCTCACCGAACAGGCCGCCTGACGGGATCCAGATGAAACAAGAATCGACTGCGCGCGTGCATTGGCGGGGCCGCCAATGGGCGGTCACCGATTATGGGATTGAGGCCCTCGACGATATGTACCACGTCCCGTATTCCGAGATCCGGGATGCCGATGCCGGACCGATGCCTTGGCTGGACGCCCTCTGCCGCCGCTACGGCACCGACCGCGACGACCTGGCCGCGGCCCTGCGGGTGGCGCGCGCGAAGCGTCCCGGAGCCGCTGCTGCGCCGCTGGAGCCGGCGGCGTGAGCGCTTCCGCGCTGCCAGCAGCTCGGGAGCTCGACGATCCTGAGGCGCCGAGCCCCGCTGTCGGGCCGTCGAAGCCGCGCCTGCTGCGCGTCCTCGGACCCGGCCTGATCACCGGCGCCTCGGACGACGACCCGAGCGGCATCGCCACCTACGGGCAGGCCGGGGCGCAGCTCGGCTACGGCCTGTGCTGGACCATGCTCTACACCCTGCCGCTGATGGCGGCAGTGCAGATGGTCTCGGCCCGGATCGGCCGCACCACCGGCTACGGCATCGCCGGCGTGCTACGCGCGCACTACCCGAACGGCCTGCTCCAGGCCGTCGTGCTGCTGCTGCTGGCGGCCAACATCTTGAACCTGGGGGCCGACCTCGGCGCCATGGCGGACGCGCTGAACCTGCTGCTGCCGGGCCCGCGCTGGCTCTACGTCGTCCTGTTCGCCGGCACCTGCGTGTTCATGCAGGTCGTCCTGCGGTACGCCCGCTACGTCGCCGTCCTGAAGTGGCTGACGCTGAGCCTCTTCGCCTATCTGGGCGTCGTGATCTTCGCCCACGTCTCCTGGCGGGACCTCGGAATGGCGATGGCCCTGCCGCGGCTTGACGTCAGCGATGGCAGCCTCACCACCTTGGTGGCGCTCTTCGGGACCACGATCAGCCCGTACCTCTTCTTCTGGCAAGCGGCGGAGGAGGCCGAGGACCTGCACGCCTTCCCGCGGCGGAGGGACCTGCTGCACGCGCCCGAGCAGGGCCGGAGCGCCCTGCGTCGAATCAGGATCGATACCCTCGTCGGGATGACCTTCTCGAACCTCGTGGCGCTCGCCATCATGGTCACCGCCGCCGCCGTGCTGCACCCGAATGGCGTCACCGCCATCCAGACCTCGTCCCAGGCCGCGGAGGCGCTGCGTCCGCTGGCCGGCCCGTTCTCGGCGACGGTCTTCGCGCTGGGCGTCGTCGGGACCGGGCTGCTGGCGGTGCCGGTGCTCGCGGGATCGGCGGCCTACGCGGTCGGCGAGGCGCGGCGCTGGCCCGTGGGCTTCGGCCGGCGCCTCCTGGAAGCGCGCGCCTTCTACGGCACGGTGGCGCTCGCGACGCTGGTGGGCATGGTGATCAGTCTGGGCGCGGTCGACCCGATCCGCGCGCTCTACTGGAGCGCGGTGGTCAACGGCGTCATCGCGGTGCCGGTCATGGCGGTGATGATGCTGGCGGCGGCCCGGACCGACGTCATGGGCGCGTTCGCGGTGCGTGGGCCGCTGAGGCTGCTCGGGTGGCTGGCCACAGCCTGCATGCTGCTCGCCGTCCTCGCCATGCTGGGCACCGCTGCGCTGCGCCCGGCCTAGCGCGGCACCGGCCCCTTGGCCACAAACGGGCCAGGGTGCGGCCGCGAACGGGCCGGCCTTGTTCCAGATCATGGACCGACCCCGGGCCCCCCACTTCTACTGAACGGGTGAGTTCACCAGGATCCGGCCATGCCCGATCACCTCCGATCCGTTGCACCGAGCGTTCGACCGACGAGCCCCCGCCCGTACGGGGAGCGACCTCCCGCCCGCGGACGACGCGCAGGTCAAGCTGGCGATCTGCATCCTGGTCATCGCGGCGGTGCTCTACGTCGTGTCCATCGCGACGTGAGACGCGCCACCTCACCCGCGGTCGCGCGGCAGTGCCGACCCCTCCGCCTGACCGAAGGGTCGCCCGGCTCGGCGGTACCCTGAGACCCCTAGAGGCTGCCATGTCCACGCCCGACCCCTTCGATCCCTTCGGCGTCATCACCTCGATGAACGGTTGGTGTTGTCTCCTGGGGGCAGCACGGGAACTCGGCGACATCGACGCGGAGATGATGGACACGCTGCTTGAGGCGAACGAGCCTGGCCCGGCGTCCCTGTCTTCGGAAGCCGTCGCGAAGGTCCGCAACCTGGTGAGGCTGATGCGCAGCCTGGATCTGGACCCCGATGCCATCCGGCTGCGCGAGCCCGGGGCCATGCGCACGCTTGAGGCAGCCTGTCTCGGCTGCACGGAGAGGAACCACTGCACGCGCGAGCTACGGGCCGGGACGGCGGCCGGGACCTATCGAGGGTTCTGCCCGAACGCCGAGCGCCTCGACGGGCTGCGCGAGGCCTGAGCCATCGCCGCCGTTACGTCCGGCGTGACCGGCGACCGGTCCCGCGCCGCTCCCGGCGGGAAGGGGCATGATGCACCGGGGCGCGCCGGCCGTCGTCCTAACCTCGGCCCCCGCGCTTCGGCTGCGGCGCCATCCACGCACGTTCGCCACCGTGCCGAAGACGTGGTGGGATTCCTCGTCCTTACGCTTGCCGAGGTGGCGAACGCGCCCGGGGGACCGCTGGCCGGTCGGTCCGTCGGCCCCCGGCTCGCGTCCGGGGCCGCGCCGCGCACGCTGCTTTTCCCGTGAGCGGGGCGCCCGTTACGCCTCGCGGGCCCCGGGCTTCCTGCCCGGTTCGAAGATGAGCTCGACGCCGGCCCGCTCCAGGGCACGCCGCACGGCCCGGACCGTCTCGGGCGGCGGGACACGCCCTCGCCCTCCAGCACGGTGTAGGCGGCCTCGCCCGATATCGGCGGCTTGTAGGGGCGGCACTCGATGAGCTCCCCGAAGATGTCGCAGATGGTGACGATGCGGACCATGTCGGGGATCTCGTCGCCGCGAAGGCCGTCCGGGTAGCCGGACCCGTCGAGGAGCTCGTGGTGGGACCGCACCACGGCGAGGAGCGCCTCGTCGTAGGCGGCGTCGCGGAGAAGCTCGTGGCCGAGGACCGGGTGCGCCCGCATCGCCGCGAGTTCCCCTCCGTCGAGCCGGGCCGGCTTATTGAGGATGGCGAGCGGGATCCGCGACTTCCCGACGTCGTGCAGGAGGGCCGCTTCGGTGAGCCTGCGGCAGTCGTCCCGGCGCAGGCCGAGGTGGAGGCTGAAGCCGGCGGCGAGGCCGGCCACGAGGAGGCAGTGCTGGTGCGTGGCGTCGTCGAAGCGCCAGACCACGTCGAGCCAGGCCCGCAGGTCGGAGCGCCTCAGGGCCCCTCGATCAGGGCTGCTCCGGCGGAGACGACCTCCGGGACGACGGAGCCGCCGCGGGCGAGCTCGAAGATGCGGGTCAGCATCCGCCGGCCCCGGCGGCCGCCTCCGGCACGGTCGCGGGCGCCTCCGGCGCGGGCAGGAGCGGCGAGACGGCCTCTGCGAGCCGGTGGCGACGCCCGGCCCGGGGGCAGGATGCCCGCGGCCCCGAGCGCCATGGCCTGGGCGCGGGCGCGCGAGGTGTCCTCGCGCAGCAGGCAGACGTAGGGCGTCCGGCGCGACGCAAGGCGGTCGAGGTGCAGCTTGAGGCTCGCGACCGGCGCGGAGCTCGTGAAGGCGATGTCGCTGATGACGGCCCGGACGGTGGACCGTTCGGGCGCGAGGCCCACTTCCGCGGGGTCGAGCAGGTCGATGACCCGGCTGGGACCCAGCGCGTCGAGGCTCCGGGCCAAGCGCGCGGCGCGCGCGGGCGTGTCTGTGAGGAGGAACTGGCTCAAGGCTATCCTGCGGACGGCCTCCACCTCGGCCGCTTTCCACCGGCCGCCGGAACCCGCGATTATACGGAGCGGTTCGAGGTGAAAATTTAAATCTATTGAAGAAAATCCGGGTTTCCTCGAAAGAACCGGTTGCAGATTGACCAGTTTTAGGTCGCCCGCCGCCTCGGCGGCAGTCAGATGGCGGCGAATTTGCCACGCACCTTCGGCAACGGGAGCATCCGGTCCCGCCGCCGACGCGGGCACCTCAGGTCAGGCGGCGAGCCGGGCCAGGGCTTTGGCATCCCGGACGACCACCATTCGGCGGTTTGGCGGCAGGGCGATCAGGCCGTCCCGCTCCAACTGCGTCACGGCGCGCGAGACGCTCTCGACGGTCAGGCCCAGGTGGTCGGCCATGTCGGTGCGCGACATCGGTAGTTCCATCGCGGCCCCGCCGCAGGCCATCCGCCGCGACATCGTGAGTAGGAAGGTCGCGATGCGCTCCCGGGCCGACTTGCGGCCGAGCAGCATCATATGGTCCTGCGCCCGCTCCAGGCCGCTCATCATCGCGGCCACGACCTCCCGCGCCAGCGCGCCGTCGCCGCCGGCCAGCGCGCGGGGCTCGCGGCGGTGGACTTCGAGCTTGGCCTCGGTGACCGCTTCGGCGTTGAAGCGGTGCTCCGCGCCAGTCTCAAGGCCGAAGATGTCCCCTGGCAGGTGGAAGGCGTCGATCTGGCGGCGCCCATCCGAGAGGAGCTTGTAGGTCCGGACGACGCCCGAGACGACCTTGTAGAACATGCCCGCCCGGTCGCCCTCGGCGAAGATCTCCGCCTCCGCGGCGACGGTGCGGCGCAGTCCGGCCCGCGTCTCCGTCGCCGGGAGCGGGACGGCGCGGCCCGCCAGCGACGCCGCGAGGACGGGCGGGAGGCCGGCGGTGGCGAGGGCGGTCTGCATGGGAGCCTCCGGGGTGCGGAACGTGGCTCCATGGCTACGCCTCGGCGGACGCAGGTAAAATTCCGGTCCCTCCCTTAAGAGGCTCCCCTAAGGGGTTTTACGGAGGCGCGGCACGCCCCTCAGGCTGTCGCCACGAGCGCGTCCCGAATGCCGTCGAGCAGGGTTCCGTCTTCGAGTGGCTTCTCAACCACGCCGTGGAAACCCGCACGGCTCGCGCGGTGCCGCAGGTCGCCGGTGGGTCGGGCGGTGATCAGGATGGCTGGAAGTGCGACGTCCCGGTCGCGCAGGCGCCCGACGAGCTCCAGCCCGTCCATGCCAGGCATCCAGTAGTCCACCACGAGGCATCCCGTCCGCGGCAGTGCCGCGTCGCGGAGCAGCGCGGCGCCGTCCTCGTAGAGGCGCACGTCCAACCCTTCGAGTTCGAGGGCGAACTTCAGGGAGTTGCGGACGGCGGCGTCGTCGTCGACGACGAGCACCGGTCCTGTTCGGTTTGGCATTGGAACGTCCGATTCAGTGTCGTCCTCGCGTAGGTCGAACGACGAGCCGTCGCCTTGATCTGCCTCAAGCGCGGCGTGGCGGCCAAGTCCGCCCGGCCGGCGTCAGCCGCCGCCGGCCGGATGCCCGGCGGCCAACGCCATGCGGACGAGTTCGGACAAGCTGCCGGCCTGCAGCTTCGACATGACGTTGGCCCGGTAGATCTCCACCGTCCTGGGGCTGATCCCCAGGTCGAGGCCGATGACCTTGTTGGCCTTGCCCGAGACCAGGCCATCCAGGACCTGGCGCTCGCGCCCGGACAGGGCGGCCAGGCGCTCCCGCACCGCCTTGCTCCCGGCGGTGAGGTCCGCGTTCCTCTCCGCCTGCGCGAGGGCGGCCCGGACGCTGGCGAGCAGCACCTCGTCGTCGAACGGCTTCTCGATGAAGTCCCGGGCCCCCTCCTTCATGGCCTCAATGGCGAGCGGCACGTCCGCGTGCCCCGTCATCACGATCACGGACGGCATCGCCCCGCGCTGCCGGAGGCGCCGCAGCAACTCGATGCCGTCGAGGTCGGGCATGCGCACGTCGGTCAGGACGCAGCCCGAGACCTCAGCAACGCCCTCCAGGAAGGCGACGGCCGATTCGTGCACGCGCACGGCCAAGCCGTCCGTGGCGAGCAGGAAGGCGAGCGAGCGCCGCACCGCGGCGTCATCATCCACGACGTGCACGAGCGCGTCAGCCGACATGCGTCAATTCCTCCCGGTCGAACGTGCGCAGGGTGAAGCGGAAGGTGGTTCCGCCGTCCGGGCCTGGCCCGGCCTGGATCTTGCCGCCGTGCGCCTCGACGATGGTGCGGCAGATCGAGAGGCCGACGCCCATCCCGTTCGCCTTCGTGGTCACGAAGGGCTGGAAGAGCTGCGCCGCCACCTCCGGCGCAATGCCGGTCCCGGTGTCGGCCACGCGCACCTCGACGAGACCCTCCGGGGGCAGGGCCTTCGTGGCGACGACCAACTCGCGCCGCGGTGCGTCCTGCATGGCCTCGATGGCGTTGCGGATGAGGTTCAGCAGCACCTGCTGCACCTGGATCCGGTTGGCCAGGATCAAGGGCGCGTCCGGGTCGAGGTCGAAGCGCACGTGCACGCCCTTCTCCCGGGCGCCGACCAGCGCCAGCGCGCTCGCCTCCTCGATCAGCTTGGGCAGGCCCTCGATGTGCCGCTCGCTCTCGCCGCGGGCCACGAACTCGCGCAGGTGCCGGATGACCTGCCCGGCCCGCAAGGCTTGGTCGGCCGCCTCGTTCACTGCGTCCGCGAGCATGGGGACCTCGGGGCCCTCCATGCGGCTGAGGAGCCGGCGGCAGCCCTTAAGGTAGCTGGCGATGGCGGTCAGCGGCTGGTTGATCTCATGCGCGAGGGTGGAGGCCATCTCGCCGAGCGCGGTGAAGCGGGACATGTGCACCAACTCGGACTGCAGTTCCTGCAGGCGCGTCTCGGTCTGTTTGCGCTCGGTTAGGTCCCGGATGAAGCCCGTGAAGTAGCGCTCGCCGCCCAAGCGCATCTCGCCGACCGACAGCTCCATCGGGAAGGTCGAGCCATCCTTGCGCTGGCCGACCACGACGCGGCCGATGCCGATGATGCGCCGCTGCCCGGTCGCGAGGTAGCGGGCCATGTAGGTGTCGTGCTGGGTGCGGTAGGGCTCGGGCATCAGTAGGCTGACGTTGCGGCCCGTGACCTCGTCCTCCGCGTAACCGAACTGGCGCACGGCGGCGGCGCTGAACGACTTGATCCGGGCCTGCTCGTCGATGACCACCATGGCGTCCGGCACGGTGTCGAGGATCGAGCGCAGGTGCGCCTCTCGCGCGCGCAACGCCTCTTCCGCGGCGACCCGCTCCGTCAGCCCCCAAACCACCTTGGTGTAGCCCAGGACCTCGCCGTCCGTACCGCGCAACGGCATCACCAGGACCTTGGCGGCGTAAGGCCTGCCTACGGAATCCAGACGTATCCCCTGCTCCTCGTAGCGGCCGGTCTCGCGCGCGATGGCGAGGATGCGGTTCGCCTTGTCGGCGGCCACGTCCGCCTCCTGATGGAAAAGCGTCAGCGTCCGCCCGACGACCGCGTCCTCGCGCCAGCCGCTGACGTGGTCGGCGCCGGGGTACCAGGCCGTGACGCGGCCGTCCCGGTCGAGCGTCATGACGGCGACCTCCGTTGCCGCCTCGGGGCGGCTCGCGCCGCTGGCGGATTCAGCCGCCGCGCTGGAGGCTGTCACGTACTCCAAGCTATCCTCCGATCAGAATTTGTCGCACGACATGCAATCCGCCGGTCCCGTCGACGCCGGCGAGGGCCTCCTTCGTGAGGCCGGCCAGCGAACCCGCCTATCCGTGCCCGATGGGATTGGTGGCCTCCCTGCTCACCTCCTCTTCCATGTCCTCGGCGGGCTGACGGTTCGCAGGGGAATGCCGGGTGTCCATCTGGATGTCCGCCCCAAGTGCCAGAGCGATGCGCGGCGGCAGCGAGGCGAGGCCGCGCGTCGCCTTCTCCCGCCAGGCCGCCCCCCGCTCGCAGAGCTCTTGCCATAGGTCCTGCAAGTCGTGGGGCCGTGCCTTCGACAGTATTGTGATCAGCGCGGCGGCCTGGTCGAGGTCCTTGCGCGACTTCGCCTGGCTTTGGGCATCGTCATGGCGGCGCATCTGGGAAACGATGAGCTTGTGGAGTGCGTACCGCGTAGGGTCGGGAACGTTGATCGGGATGCCCGCGCCGTGCAGGGCGACGCTGTTGACCTCCTGGTAGAGGAGGAAGTCGAGGTAGCGCAGCATCTGCGCGTCGGACCTGATCGCGGGAAGGGCCGCGACCCTGGATGTCTCCGGACCCCGCATAGGGCTGAGGATGTCCACGGAGAAGATCTCGTCGCGTCCCCGCCGCAGCGCATAACGCTGTGTCCGACGTCCGTCGAAGGCATCCGGGACCGCCTCGAAGCGTGGGTCGACGAAGCGCAGCACGCTTTGCAGGTCGTCGTCGATCCTGTCCTCGACCGCGATGGCGATGGTCTGGAACTGGCCGACGTCCAGGTCTCCCGTGCGGCTCAACGTGGCGGCAAGCCGGTGCCCGAGGAGGCCAGGATAGGTCTGGAAGGCCATGGACCCTACCACGACCGCACGCAGCCGGAAGACACCGGCTTCGGCCATCGCCGCGAGGATGTCGCCCGACATGGTGTCCGGGACGGGCAGGCGGGCCGCCCGCAGGGCGCGGACCAGGTCACGGCGTTCCCGCAGGTTGTCGGCGTGATCCTTGAGCGTTTGCAGGCGCGTGCGGGTCTGTTCGTTGTCGGGGCCAATATAACGGGCGGAAGGGCGCCTTCCTTGCTCCGTGGCCGGCTGCCAGTACCAGTACGAGCGACCGCGGACCTCTCGCGCGTAGGGTGAGCCGCCTTTGGAAACCAGGTCGCGTAGGTTTCCCGTCCAGGCCCGCTCGACGAGGTCGGCGAACATCGACTGGAGCGCAATGGGAAGGCTCTCCGGCTCATTGGAGCGCGCGTTCATTGTAGGCACCCCCTCGAATTGCCTACAACGTACGCCGAGGCGTGGCGTCCTGCAAGCCGTTGTAGGCAATTCCTTTGATCGCCTGCAATAAGCTCAAGGGCGAGAGCACGGGTTGCCGGACCCCGTGCTCCTGCGCCTGCACGACCTCTCCACCTATCGGGACAGGCCGGCGCCGGCCCGCCGGGTTTCCGACTTCGCGATTGGTCAGCCCCCGTCGGAATGGTCCGCCCTGAAGTATGGCTTTGAGCCGACGGAGGACGGACGCGATGGGAACGAAGAAGCACAAGCCGGAAGAGGTGGTGACCAAGCTGCGGCAGGTGGACGTGCTGGTCTCGCAGGGGCAGAGCGTGGCTGACGCGATCCAGGCGATTGGCGTGATCGGGGTCACGTATTACCGCTGGCGCAAGGAGTTCGGTGGGCTGAAGTCCGACCAGGTGCGCCGGATGAAGGAGCTGGAGACCGAGAACCAGCGGCTGCGCAAGGCGATCGCGGATCTCACGCTCGACAAGCTGATCCTGCAGGAGGCCGCCAGGGGAAACTTCTGAGCCCCGCGCGCCGACGCGCCTGCATCGAGCATGTCCGGACCGTGCTGACGGTCTCCGAGCGGCGCGCCTGTCGCGCCCTTGGGCAGCATCGCTCGACGCAGCGCAAGGTGCCGCGGGGGAGAGACGACGAGGCGGCGCTGCTGGCCGATCTGGTCGAGCTGGCGCGCCGGTACGGCCGCTACGGCTACCGCAAGATCGCCGCCCTGCTGCGGGCGGCAGGCTGGCTGGTCAACGACAAGCGGGTCGAGTGGCTGTGGCGGCAGGAGGGGCTCAGGGTGCCGGCCCGTCAGCCCAAGAAGGGCCGATTGTGGGACGGGGATGGCTCCTGTGTCCGGCTGCGGCCCGAGCACCGCGACCACGTCTGGTCCTACGACTTCGTCGAGGTGCGCACGCATGACGGGCGCAAGGTCCGCCTGCTGAACGTCATCGACGAGTTCACCCGCGAGTGCCTGGCGATCCGGGTGGCCCGCAAGCTCAAGGCAGCGGACGTGATCGATGTGCTCTCGGACTTGTTCATCCTGTGTAGCGTACCTGCGCACGTTCGCTCTGACAATGGACCGGGGTTCATCGCCCAATCTGTGCAGAAGTGGATCACCGCTGTGGGTGCAAAGGCAGCCTACACCATGCCTGGCTCACCGTGAGAGAACGGGTACGCGGAGAGCTTCAACGCACAGCTAATAGACGAACTGTTGAACGGCGAGATCTTCCACACGCTAAAGGAGGCACAGATCATCATCGAGAGCTGGCGGCGACACTACAATGGGGTGCGCGCGCGGCGCATTGGGCTACCGACCACCAGCCCTAGAGGTATTCGTGCCAAGCTTGCCCGCTTGGCAGGCTGCGTTCACCCGACCGGCACCGCCGGCCAAGCCACGCGTGGAGCAAGCGCCAACACTGCACTAACTTTGAACCTGGACCACCTCCTGGAGGCCGATCAGCAGCTCCATTGCCATATAAGGTATATTCCTATTGCGCCTTTTCGTATCGGTACGCATAAAAAGTGTGACTTGAAGCCAGCTGCATCGCCTACTGGCGGAGAAGCCTGATGTGACCATGTGGAGCTTTTGAAGTCGCAATCAATGCACAAGCCAAATTAATCCAGACGCTTATGCTTCTGGCGACGCAAATATATAAGGTCTCATGAACCATGCTCTGGTAGTTTGAAGGGGACAGATTGCAAATGAACAATCTCTGCGCAGGCTGCGCTGTTCGTGATCAAGCGTTGTGCGGCAGTCTCAGCGATGAAGAGCTTACGGCGCTGAATAGTGTCGGCCGTCGCCGCCATGTCTCGGCAGGCACCACTGTAATGTGGTCGGGCGCCGAAAATCTTCTTTGTGGCAATCTTCTAGACGGGATTTTGAAGATGGCCGCAGCTGCAAGTGACGGACGCGAGCAGATCGTTGGTCTTCTCTATGCAGCTGACTTTTTTGGCCAACCCTACGCAGATGAAGTCGACTTCACGATCACGGCTCTGACCGACGCGGAGCTCTGCACGTTCCCCCGGGGAGCCTTCGAGCACGTTCTCGAGCATCATGTGCGCCTGGAGAACCTTCTGCTTCAGCGCACTCTCAAGGCGCTCAACGAGGCGCGTGGACGCATGCTGACGCTGGCCCGCATGTCCGCCACGGAAAAGGTGACTAGCCTGCTGCTCGAAATGGCTGCGCGTGCGGGACCCTGTGGGTGCTCGGCGAGCCATGGCGGGCCTGTGACGTTCGACCTTCCATTGACGCGAGGCCAGATGGCGGACGTGCTCGGCATCACCATCGAGACCGTGAGCCGGCAGCTGACAAGGTTGAAAGGTGCGGGGCTGATCGCCCTTTCAGGCAGCCGAACCGTGGCGATTGCTGATCTTGGTGCGCTCAAGACGCAGATATCTGCGGCCTAAGCATCAGGCCACCCGACGACAGAGCCCATTGATCAGCAAAGACTTTCCGTCAGGTGTCAGGCTTTCGTGGCCGAGCATGAGGATTGCAAGCTCCTCGAGTACCATCGCCTGGCGACTCGCGGCGAAGAAGCAGCGCAGCATGTAGCCAAACGTCTCAGCCGAAATCCTCGCGTTGGCAGTCGGTGTGGTACCAAGCGCAGCAATCAGATCCTGCGCATGGATCAGGTCGTCGATGTGCCGAAGATCGACGTGATGTATCAGAGCCTCCGCCAGAGGGCTCTGAAGGGAACGACCGAAGGTCTGGGTGACGAGAAGATCCTCGTGTTCCGCCGCACGCTCGACATACGCTTCGAGCGCCTCTCGCAACCGCCCGGCCTCCATTTCGTTGGGCCAGACAGGAAGTTTGTCGGCACAGGCTTCGAGTTGATCACACAGGTGCGCCAGCCGCTCGTGCCGAGCAATGAGATCATGTAGTTCAGCCTCTGGAATGCCAGTCCCGTCTCCCAAGGAGGACACAACGTTGTACGTAAGAGACTGTAATGCGCTCATGAAGCTCTCCTATGCAGGGTAGCTTGCTGCTGCCCCAGCCGCGATCGCACCTTGTTCAACGAGCTGGAGGCCAGGCAGGAACACCTTCTTGTCAGAGGATTTCCCCGCAACGGCCTCGTCGTGGTCAGCGCGCCCGTACCCAGGCGCTAGGGCATCGGCATCATGTTTGTGTTGAGGTGGTACATCACCCAAACGGAGCCACCGATCGTCAGGATCACAATGACCGCTGTGAACAGGAAGGCTAGTAGCGTCCATCCCTCCTCGGATTGAGTGTCGAGGTGGAGGAAGCTGACGACGTGAACGACGATTTGAACGAGTGCGAGCGCGAAGATAATCGCTGCCGTCCAGCCCGGATCGTGCAGCGGCCGAGCCATGACCAACCAGAACGGAATAACAGTGAGAATGACCGCAAGCGCACAGCCAGTCCAGTAGCTGCGACGGCCATGCCCGCGGTTACCGTCACTAGCGACGTGCAGAGAATGAGTGCTCACCGGATCACTCCATACAGGTAGACGAAATTGAACACGCCGATCCAGATGATGTCGAGGAAGTGCCAGAACATCGACAAGCAGACGATCCGACGCTTGATTTCACCGTTAAGTCCATTCTGACCAATTTGGACCAGCATCACCGCGATCCAGATCAGCCCAACGGTGACGTGCGCGCCGTGAGTGCCAACCAGGGTGAAGAAGGCGGACAGGAACGCACTGCGTTGCGGGCCGGCACCCTCGGCGATCAGGTGTGCGAACTCGTAGAGTTCCACACCAACGAAGGCGGCGCCGAGCAGCCCTGTCACCGCGAGCCAGCGCCTCGTCGAGCTGAGCCGGCCCGCTTCCATGTGGGGGATGGCCTGCCCGAAGGTGATTGACGAGGCGAGGAGAAGCGCTGTGTTAAGGGCAACAAGAGGTATGTCGAAAATCTGCCGTGGGACAGGCCCTCCAGCATAACTGGTGCTCACCACGCCGAACATAGCGAACAGCGAGGCGAAGATGAGAGCGTCGCTCATCAGGTAGATCCAGAAGCCCAGGATCGTGGCGCCGCCACCATGATCATGATCTTCCTGGTCCAAATGGTGCCAGGTGATAGCAGACTCTTGGGTGTTGAGTGCGCGATCAGTCATGTCAGGCCTCCATACCAAGCAGCCGCTGCCGCTTGCTTTCCGTTCGCGCGACCTCATCCGCGGGGATGTAGAAGTCCCGTTTGAAATTGAAGGTGTGCCCGACTGCAACGATCATCAGGGCGATGAAGCTCAAAGCAGCGAGCCACCACATATACCAGACCATACCGAACCCGAGCGTGAACGATAGACCAGCGATAATCACGCCTGCGCTGGTGTTTTTCGGCATGTGGATCGGGCGGTAGCCGCTTGCAGGACGCTCGTAGCCGCGCGCCTTCATGTCGTACCAGGCATCCAGATCGTGCACGACGGGCGTGAAGGCAAAGTTGTAGGCGGGCGGCGGCGAGGTGGTGGACCATTCGAGGGTCCGACCGTCCCACGGATCACCCGTCGTGTCGCGCAACTTCTCGCGCTTCACGAAACCCATCACGATGCTCATCACGAAGCCGAGGATGCCGACCAGGATGATGAGGGCGCCGATGGCGGCGATGACGAAGTAGGGTTGGAAGCTTGGATCGTCGAAGTGGCGGACGCGGCGGGCGGTACCCATCAGCCCGACCACGTAGATCGGCGTCCAGGCCACCCAATAGCCGATGACCCAGCCCCAGAAGGCAACCTTGCCCCAGAACGGGTCGAGCTTGAACCCGAACGCCTTCGGGAACCAATAGACGATGGCCGCAAACAGGCCGAACACGACGCCGCCGATAATGACGTTGTGGAAGTGCGCCACGAGGAAGAGCGAGTTGTGGAGCACGAAATCAGCGGGTGGAATGGCGAGCAGCACACCCGTCATGCCGCCCACCACGAAGGTGAGCATGAAGGCAACCACCCACATCATCGGCAACTCAAACCGGATGTTGCCGCGATACATTGTGAAAAGCCAGTTGAAGATCTTGGCCCCCGTGGGGATCGAGATCACCATCGTGGCGATCCCGAAGAACGAGTTTACAGCCGGACCTGCGCCCATGGTGAAGAAGTGGTGCAGCCAGACAAGATAGGACAAGATGGTGATGACGACGGTTGCGTACACCATCGATGAATAGCCGAACAGTCGCTTGCCGGTGAAAGTGGAAGTGATCTCAGAATAGATCCCGAACGCGGGCAGGACAAGGACGTAGACCTCCGGGTGACCCCAGATCCAGACCATGTTCCAGTACATCATCGGCGCGCCGCCGCGATCGTTGGTGAAGAAGTTCGTCCCGACGTAGCGGTCCATCATGAGCAGGAAGAAGGCGGCGGTGAGCGCCGGAAAGATCGCGATTGCCAGCACGTTCGAGCAGAGCGCGGTCCAGCAGAAGACCGGCAATTTCATCATGGTCATGCCGGGTGCGCGCATCTTGACAATGGTCGCCACCATGTTGATCGCCGACAGCGTCGTACCGACGCCAGCGATCTGCAAAGACCAGAGATAATAGTCGACACCAGTGTCTGGACTGTAGTCGAGACCTGCTAGGGGAGCGTAGGACAACCAGCCCGTGCGGGCGAACTCGCCCACGAAGAGCGAGAGCATGGTGAGCGCCGCACCGGCAGCCGTCAGCCAGAAGCTCAGGTTGTTGAGGAACGGGAAGGCGACGTCGCGCGCGCCGATCTGCAGCGGCATCACGTAGTTGATGAGCCCGACCACCAGCGGGATCGCCACGAAGAAGATCATGATCGTTCCGTGAGCGGTGAAGATCTGATCGTAGTGGTGGGCCGGGAGGTAACCCTCGTTACCGCCGAAAGCGATAGCCTGCTGGGCCCGCATCATGAGCGCGTCGGCAAAGCCGCGCAGCAGCATGATGATGCCGAGGATCACGTACATAATGCCGATCTTCTTATGATCGACGCTCGTGAACCATTCGCGCCAGAGATAGCCCCACAAGCGGAAGTAGGCGATAGCACCTACAATGCTCAATCCGAGCAGCGCGACGACGATGAAGGTGCCGAGCAGGATCGGCTCGTGGATCGGGAACGACTCCAGGCCGAGGCGGCCGAAGATCGTCTTGATTAAGGTGTCGGTCATAGCGGTCTCAGGGGCGAGAGATCAGGCGCGCGGCGAGCGCGGAGCGCAGATAGCCGGAAGCGGATCGGTGGCTGACTGGTCTCGGTTCTTGGGATCGCCCGGCTTGAGCTGGCCGGGTGGCTCGGGCTGCACGGGCTTGGTGACGTTCGGGCTCGTGCCCTTCTCCTGCGGCGCCTTCTGCAGAGCGGGCTTGGCCCGCTCGCCCGTGAGCGGCTCGGCCTCGCGACCGGAGGGCATGCCGTGCCCCATGTGCGAGTCGTGCGGGTTACCGCCGCCTGCCTGCATATCCTGACGCATGATATCGATCATGCAGGGCTTGCCGGGCTCGATGCAACGGTTGACTGCGCGGTCGAACAAACCCTCCTGGACCGGGGCGAAGCGCATCACCGGCACCTTCTCGCTCGGCTTCACGAGCTCGAGCATCTTGGGCAGGTCCAGGGAGTTGCCCGAGGCCTTCACCTCTGCCACCCAGCGTTCAAAATCGGCTGTCTCGACGCCTCGCAGCTTGAAGCGCATGTCGGAGTAGCCGCGGCCCGTGTAGTTGCCGGAGTAACCCCAGCTCTCACCGGGCTTGTTGAGCACGGCATTCAGCTCCGAGCGCATCGTTGGCATGGCGTAGATCATGCCGGCGAGGGTCGGGGCGTAGAAGGTATTGAATTGGTCCGTGGAGGTGATGAGGAAGCGCACCGGTACGTCCACGGGCAGCGCGAGCTCGTTCACGGTCGCGACCCCGAGGTCGGGATAGATGAAGAGCCACTTCCAATCGAGCGCTACGACCTGGACGATCAGCGGTTTCGTATCGGCTGGGATAGGCTTGTCCGCCGAGATGCGCTCCAAAGGCCGAAACGGATCAAGCAAGTGCGTGCTCGTCCAGGTCACCGCACTCAAAGCGATGATGATGAGCAGCGGACAGGACCAGATCACCAGTTCGAGCGTCGTCGAGTGATCGAAATTGGGATCGTAGACCTTGTTCGGATTGCTTGATCGGTAGCGGTAGGCAAACACGACGGTCAACACCATCACCGGTACGATGATGAGGAGCATAACGGCGACCGAAAACAGGATCAGGTTACGCTGCTGAAGCGCGATGTCCCCGGTTGGGTTCATCGTGACCATGTTGCAGCCGCCGAGCAGGAACGGCAAAACGAGGGGCGCGAGGCCAAAGGCCCGTTTCATGAGACGAGATCCAGGGCTGAACATGGCTCCCGGATAGAGGTCTTGGAGCCCGCGGACTTTGACCGCGGTCAAAGCTCGTCGGAATGGCTGCCTCTATGGCGGTCGAGAGGTCCCGTAGTCGCGTGACGGAACGGACGAGAGGATTGAAGGAATGGCTGCCACACCCGCCAGTGCTGCGAGCTCGACACCCCTGGAGCGCGACGCCCGGCTCGTGAACGCGAGAGAGCATCGGGTCCGGCCCGGCGAGATCGCAGTAGGCGTCATCATCGGGCGGTCGTCGGAGTTCTTCGACTTCTTCGTCTACGCGATCGCGTCGGTACTGGTGTTCCCGTCGCTGGTTTTTCCGTATGCCGACGCCCTGACTGGCACGCTCTACTCCTTCGCGATCTTCTCGCTGGCGTTCATCGCCCGGCCTTTTGGTGCGTTCCTGTTCATGTGGATCGACCGGCGGCATGGGCGCGGAGTCAAACTGACCACGGCACTCTTCCTGCTGGGAGGCTCGACGGCCGCGATGGCGTTTCTGCCGGGCTATGCGCAGGTCGGCCATGTCGCCGCCGTTATCCTGGCCCTGCTCCGGATCGGACAGGGCTTCGCCCAGGGTGGCACGTGGGATGGGCTGCCATCGCTCCTCTCGCTCAATGCACCACCGGAGAGACGCGGCTGGTTCGCCATGATCCCTCAGCTTGGGGCACCAATTGGCATGTTCGTGGCCAGTGCCCTCTTCGCGTTCCTGCTGGTGACGCTGAAAACAACTGATTTCCTCGAGTGGGGCTGGCGCTACCCGTTCTTCGTCGCCTTCGTCATCAACGTGGTGGCATTGTTTGCCCGCTTGCGATTGATTTCCACCCCCGAGTTCGAGCGGCTGTACGAAAGCCGTGAGTTGCAACCTTCTCCTCTGGCGAGCCTCCTCCGCGAGGAAGCGCGAACGGTCGTTCTCGGTGCCTTCGCGCCGCTTGCGAGCTTCGCCCTCTTCCACCTTGTCACGGTATTCCCCTTGTCATGGGTCGTCCTCACATCGAGCGAGGCGCCGCTGCGCTTCCTTGTGATCGAGTTGGTAGGAGCTGTTGTCGGTTTGGTGGCTGTGATCGCATCCGGCATCCTTGCGGATCGCTTCGGTGGCCGGAAAGTGCTTGCCGTCTCAGCAGCCCTCATTGGAGCCTATAGCGGGTTTGCACCGCAACTGCTCAGCAAGGGCCCGGGCGGCGAGTGGTCATATGTGTTGCTTGGCTTCGCCCTGCTGGGACTTGGCTTCGGCCAGTCGTCTGGGGCTTTGAACTATAGATTTTCTTCCAAGCACCGTTACACGGGTGCGGGAACGACAGCCACGGCCGCGTGGTTCATCGGAGCCGGCTTTGCGCCGCTCGTCGCCTTGCTGCTGGCAAGCTCCTTCGGACTGATCTCAGTAGGTGCCTACCTCCTCTCCGGAGCGGTGTGCACACTTGCAGCGCTCGCGCTCAACCGATTGGAAGATTAGGAATACTGTTGCGCACGAGCGCACGACGTCCCCCCATAGCTCTGGTTCAGCCTGAGTGCGAGTTTTCCGGTTTTGTGAGCCCATGACGGGAGGAGCAGAGCCGTGAAGAAGAACAGGTTTACCGAGGAGCAGATCGCCTTCGCCCGGAAACAGGCTGAGACCAGGACACCGGTGGCGGAGGCGCTGCGCCGGATTGGGATCTCCGAGCGGACGGTCTACCGCTGGGAGAGTCTCTACGGCGGCTTGGGCACGGGCGAGCCACAGCGCCCGAAGCAGATGGAGGAGGAGAACCGCAAGCTTAAGCGGTTTGTGGTCGATCTGAGCCTCGACAAACACATCCTGCAGGACGTGCTCGCAAAAAAGCTCTGACGCCTGCTAGCCGACGCGAGCTCGTGCACCAGGTTCATGAGGCTCATCTGCTCCTGCCCGCTTGATGCTAGTGCACTGACGCCGACGAAAGCACCACGCCCGATCTCGCCAACCGCCTGCAAACGCAGCGGAAATCGCAACGAACTATGTACCTTTTGAAGGCGTCAGTGCACTAGCGCTGTATGGCAGGCCATCCGCTTCGGGTCGCGATTAGATTTCGACCGTAGCATCATACATCATTAAACCTTCATTTAACGGTGAAATGTAAAGTTATGGTAAGCAATTTTTTGTGTTTGTCATCCAAGTTATTAACCTTCACAAGAAGTTGATGAGATGTTGCGACTTTCCGATCTCAAGATAGTCACGAAGATATTAGTTCCATTAGTGTTTGTGTCGACAATTGCAACAGGACTGGTGTACTATGCTCATACAGCCTTTAGCGCTTTGAGCGACCGAACTTAGAATATTGTCGATGTCCAGGTTGCCAGACTCGAAAGCATGTTAACGGTTCACATCAACGTGAATGAGGCACTAGTTCAGAACCGGAACATCATTATTGAGGCACGCGAAGCCGAAATGGCAGATTACAAAGCTCGCTACGATCAAGCCGCAAAGAATACATACGACGCAATTGATAAGACTATCACTCTTGCAGACACATCAGAGCGTCGCTCAACGCTCAAGGATTTGCGTAAAGAAGTCGAAGCATTTTATAAAACTCTAGACCGGTCGGCCGAAGCAGGACTTAAGAGCGAGCCTGCTACGGCGAGCGAAATCGCTCTTTTTGAGGGCGCTGCTGCTCGCACGAAAGTTCGGTAGTTTGTTCAATCTCGCCTTAATATTCTTACAAGTGAGTTGACAGACGCAAAGCGTGACGCACAGGAAAAAGCGGACGCCGCCACGATGCGACTGACCGTGTCGGCCATCGCAGGGTTGTTTCTGACCTTTGTTCTCGCTATTTACATTACTGCCTTCGGCATTACTCGCCCACTCTCGAACTTGGTTGGTGTCCTGCAAGGCATGGCCAAAGGCAACATCGAGGCTAAGATTCAAGAGTCGGCCCGGCGAGACGAGATTGGTCTCGTGGGCAAGGCGGTTGAGGTTATCAAGGCTCTGGTGGCGCAGAAGGCTGCCGAACAGGCCGAGATCAAGCACATCGCCGATGAGGCCGCGACCGTTGAGCGGCGGCGCGCGACGGCTGAACTCGCCGACGTCTTCGAGCAAGCGATCGGCGGCATCGTTGGCATGGTCTCTGCCTCTGCGACCGAGTTGCAAGCCACGGCCTCTACGATGACTGCAACCGCCGCCGAGACGGCTTCGCAATCTACGACTGTTGCGGCAGCAGCCGAGCAGGCAGCGTCTAATGTCAGCACCGTGGCGGCGGCATCAGAGGAACGAGGCGCCTCCGTTCAGGAGATCGGGAGGCAGGTGCAGGGCTCGGCTTCCCTCGCTCAGGTTGCCGTCAGCGAGGCGGATCGCACAGCACTCCTCGTCGAGGAACTCACCGTGGCCGTCACGAAGGTGGGCGACGTCGTCGGGTTGATTTCTACGATCGCAAGCCAGACGAACCTTCTGGCGTTAAACGCCACCATCGAGGCGGCTCGGGCAGGCGCTGCTGGCCGGGGCTTTGCGGTAGTAGCCGCCGAGGTCAAGGAACTCGCCGCGCAGACCTCCCGGGCAACGGACGAAATCGGAGGGCATATCGGACGTATCCAGGGTGTGACGGGTCAGGCGGTCTCAGCCATTGGCTCGATCACGGCGCGCATTCACGAGATCAACGTGGTGACCACGACCATCGCCTCGGCGGTCGAGGAGCAGAGTGCGGCGACGCAGGAAATCGTGCGCAACGTCGCCCAGGCAGCCACCGGGACGGCCGAGGTGACCTCGAACATCGTCGGCGTCGCCTAGGCGTCAGAGGATACCGGCGCTGCGGCCAGTCAGGTGCTCGCCTCCGCGTCTGAACTCTCCCGACAGTCCGAGCATCTCACGAATGAAGTTCATCGCTTTCTTCAATCTGTTCGCGCTGCATGAAGGTTCGAAGATGGCTGACATCTGTATTTTCCCTGAAAAATGCATGAGTGATCATCAAGCAGACCGCTTGTGTTTCGAGTTTTCCAAGGCAGATATCGCAGGTGTTGATCTTGGATCCCGAACTAAGCATATGCGATCGCTCAGTCAAGAATTGGATCTGACCTGCGACATAATTCGGTCAGAGATAAAAAAGATAGAGGATATGTTGATCAACCTTGATCTTCCTCATGAGGGCATAGGAGCACTGGCGCGAAGCGTTATAGCAGATGCAGAGAACATAAAGAAAATCGTCTTCATGTTTGCCGATGTAGCAACACAACAAGCATCTCCGTAGTTTTCTCGTAGTGTCATGCGTGACACACGCGATGATCTATGCCGGGCAGGCGGTTCGATGCACTTGCATTGTAACAAGGAGCCTGCCCGGCCATATCCCCAAATGCGGGAAGTTCATCGATCGACGTCATCCACGTAGCTTTTGCGAAGATAACTTCAAAGATCGCATTCAACGGTCTGCGCAAATAGCGGTTTGTGATGATGAGAGGAGATGACAATGGCGCGAGTGTCGCCTAATAACTGGTATAGAGGCAATTCAGAATGATACAACAATTTTAAATAAAATTAGTGTGCACGGGCGAAATCTATACTATCACTTATGTAATGACATCGATTGTTTACGGATAAGTCCGCAAGGTTCGCCGCCCGCTTTGCTACCAAGTCATTTAACTTTTCGAGGCATGAGATTTTAGGGTATGTAATTCGAGCAACCGCTGGGGTTTACCAAACAGGTAACCCTGGACCTGTTCGCAGCCTTCTGCACGAAGGACCGCGAGTTGCTCCTGTGTTTCAACACCTTCGGCTGTGACTGTCATGCCCAGACCTCGTCCCAGGCTCACGATCGCGCGCAGGATCTCCATCGCCGCCGTATCCGCGATCGAGACGAGGAAGGAGCGATCGATCTTGATGCGACCGAACGGGTGCTGGCGCAAGTAGCTCAGGGAAGAATACCCGGTACCAAAGTCGTCTAAAGCCAAATGAACTCCGATACTCCGTAGACTGGCTAAAACATCTTTCACCAAGGGACTATCGCCGAGCAGAACGCTCTCGGTAATCTCCAACTCCAGCCGATCAGGTGGCAGCGCAGCATCGGACATGGCCGCACGAACGGTCGCGCCGAAGCTGGCGTGCCGAATCTGGATCGGCGAGATGTTGACCGCGACCCGGACATGCTCGGGGAGATCCCGCGCGTCCCGGATCGCCGTCCGCAGCACCCACTCGCCGAGCGGCACGATCAGACCCGTCTCCTCGGCAAGCGGGATGAACTCTCCCGGCGAGATCAGACCGCGTGTCGGATGTCGCCAGCGCACCAGCGCCTCGACCGCCACGACCTTGCCCGAGGCAAGGTCCACGATCGGCTGGTAGTGCAACTCGAACTCGCCTCGACGCAGGGCGAGACGCAGATCGAGTTCGAGGCGCCGCCGCTCCTCGGCCGCCTGATCCATCCCGGGCTCGAAGAACCGGTAGGTGTTCCGGCCATCGTGCTTGGCGCGGTAGAGCGCGAGGTCGGCGTGACGCAGCAGGCTCTCGGTATCCTGACCGTGCCCGGTGCTGATCGCGATGCCGATGCTGACGCCGATACCAATCTGCTGCCCGTCGATCCGGATCGGCTCGCGCACGACCTCGACGAGGCGTTCGGCAAGGTTCCTGACGCCCTCCAGGCGCAGCGCCCCGCCGAGCAGGATCGCGAATTCATCGCCCCCGAACCGCGCGACCGTGTCCTCGACGCGCAGCGCGGCCCGGAACCGACGCGCGACCTCGCAGAGCAGGGCATCGCCCGCGAGATGGCCGAGGCTGTCATTGACCGCCTTGAAGCCATCGAGATCCAGGACCATCAGCACGCAAAAGCCTCCATGACGGCGCACTTCCGCCAACCGCTGCTCGACGCGCTCGCGGAACAGCGCGCGGTTTGGCAGGTCGGTGAGCACGTCGTGGCGGGCCATATGGGCGATCTTAGCTTCGGCCTGCTTGCGTTCCGTGATGTCGACGCTGATGCCGAGGACGCTGATCGCCTGCCCATCGGGTCCCGTCGTCACACGGCCCATGCTCATGATCCAGCGCTGGGATCCATCCGGCTGAGGTACGCGGTACTCGATCCTGAGGGTCTCGCCCGTCTTCAAGGCTTGCTCGACCTCGACTGCCAGGGTCGTCAGATCGTCGGGCTGGATCGCCGCCGACCACTCGTCGCGTGTTACCGGGGAGGTGCGATCCTCGGGAAAGCCGAACAGCCGCAGCGCCTCCGGCGAGAGTACCGCGCTGCCGTCGAGCAGGTTCCAGTCGAACAGACCCGCCCCCGCCGCCGCCTGGGCGAGCCGGAGGCGGTCCGTCGTGACCCGCAGCGACTCGTGAGCCGAGATGATGTCTTCGATATCGAGGGCCGTGCCCAGGTACTCGACGACCTCGTCTCCCTTGCGAACAGGAGTCATCACCAACTTGTGCCAGCGGTAGGCGTCGTCCCAGCGGCGAAGACGAACCTCGATGTCGAAGGGCTGGCCCTCTGAGCAGCAGCGAGCCCACTCGCGCGCGACGCGCTCGGCATCGTCGGGGTGGTTCCGTTGGACCCGGGCCGTGCGCGCCGTGCCGATCTCACCGAAGTAGTCCACGAACCGCGTGTTGCGGTAGAGCAACTCGCCATCGCTGACGCGCATGACCCAGACCATTTGCGGCAGCCCATCAGCGAGGACGCGGTAGCGCGCCTCGCTTGCCAGGACCTGATGCTCGGCCCGCCTGCGCTCGGTGACGTCGCTGTACGTTCGTACCGCCCCGCCCGCGGCGAGCGGCACCGTGCGGATCTCAAGGATCCGGCCATTGGACCGTTCGCGCTCGTAGACGTGATGGGTCCTCTCCAGTCCGGAACTCTTCACCCACTGTCGCATGAACTCGGGCGACTGGCGGAACTCGTCCTGATCGAGTTGGTATTGACGAACCTGCGCGAAGGTCGGCTGCGCCCGCATCATCTCGGAGGGCAGGTCGAGCATCTCCATCGCGCGACCGTTGCAAACCCGAACGACGTCGAACTCGTCGACCATCATCAGGCCCTGGTCCATGTGCTCCAGGGTGGCGTTGAGGACAGAGACGGTCTCGCTGCTTTTCCGCTCGGCGTTCGCCCTTGCGCGTCGCGTTTCGTACTCCCGCAACTGAGCGACGACGACTTCACCGAGGTCGCGAAGCTGGTCGATCTGCTCCGCGAGGAAGGTGCGCGGCCACGTGTCGATGACGCAGAGTGCGCCGACCCTGAGCCCTGGGGCAAGGACCAGGGGAACGCCTGCGTAGGCTCGCAGGCCGGGATCTCCGGTCACGAGCGGGTTGTTCCGGAACCGGATGTCCCGAGCGAGGTCCTCGACGATCAGAACGTCGTCGCTGAGAATGGTATGGGCGCAGACCGCGACGTCGCGCGGCGCATTCTCGACCTCAAGGCCGCACTTGGCCTTGTACCATACGCGGTCGTGCTCGACGATTGAGACGAGGGCGATTGGCGCATCGAAGATCCGGCGCAAGACCCGACAGATCGCGTCGAATTGCGCCTCGGGCCCTGTGCCGACAGCAGCCAGTCGATGAACAGCTTCCAGGCGCTCGCCTTCGCGATCCAGCATGTGGTGCATAGTCTACGCACTTTTCAGAGCATCGGTGGACTGGGAGCGCCGGTCATGACCCTGATAGAGCTTGCTGGTGCTGCCCTTGCGGCGGTCCATCGGACCCACCCGGAGCGCGTGTACGAAGGCGCGAAGCTGCTCCTCGATCAGCGAGGATTGCGACAGCATCGCCTTGGTCACCTCAAGAACCGCGCCCGCATGCTTCTCCGTCTCACGCGCTCCCGAGCGCACCTCCGAGATGTTCAGGGCGAGCTTCTCTGTCCCATCGGCTGCCACCTGCACGCTGCGGGCGATGTCGCCGGTCGCGGCATTCTGCTGCTCGACGGCCGAGGCGACCGCCGTCGTCGCCGTCAGGATGTCGTGCATCATCGTGACCAGTTGCTCGTTGGCCGCCAGGACATGGCGCGTGGTGGCCTGGATCTCGCCGACCCGAGCGACGATCTCGTCGCTGGCGCGCGCTGTCTGACCCGCCAGCATCTTCACCTCCGAGGCAACCACGGCGAAGCCCTTGCCTGCCTGCCCGGCGCGCGCCGACTCGATCGTCGCGTTCAGGGCGAGCAGGTTCGTCTGTGAGGCGATCGACTGGATCGACCCGATCACCGCCGCGATGCGCTCGCCGACCTCCGCCATCGCGTGCGCCTGACGCGCGGATGCCGTCGCGGTCTCGCTTCCCTGGCGCACGATCTCGGCTACCCCCTGCACCTGCCGGGAGATCTCCTGGATCGAACTTGAGAGTTGATCGGTGGAGGCCGCTACCATCGTGACGTGCTCGGAGGTCTGGCCCGACACTGCTGTCGCGGCATCGGCCTCCTGGGAGGTCTGGGTCGAGATCGACGTGAGGGCCTCGGCAGTGCGCTGCATCTCGGCGGTATTGCCCGCAACGGTGCTCACGACGTTGCGCATCGCGCTCTGGAAGGCGGCAAGGCTGGCCTCAAGCTCTCCGTTGCGCTTGGCCTTCTCGTGCTCGGTTTGCGCGGCCTCCTCCTCCAGGCGCTCGCGCGCGATGGCGTTGTCGCGGAACACCAGCACGGCCTTGGCCATGGCGCCGATCTCGTCGCGCCGGGCAACGGACGGGATCTCCTGCTGGAGGTTACCATCCGCCAGCCTGCGCATGACGCTCGCCAGATGACGGATCTTCCCGGCGATCGAGCGCCCGATCATGACGGCGAGAAGGGCAATCAGTCCCGCCGCGAGAACGACGCCCTTGAGCAGGCCGAAGAGCGCGGTGCGAACCTGAGCCGCGGTATCATCGGCGTAGACGCCGGAGCCGATGACCCAGCCCCAGGGCTCGAAGCCTTTGACGTAGGACAGCTTGTCGACGGGCTGGTCCTCGCCGGGCTTGGGCCACTGGTAGGGCACGAACCCGGCACCGGACTTGCGCACGACCTCGACCATTTCGACGAAGAGGGTCTTGCCGTTCGGGTCCTTGGAGGTTGTGAGGTCGGTGCCGTCGAGCTTCGAGCGGGTCGGATGCATGATCATGCGTGGGTGCATGTCGTTGACCCAGAAGTACTCGCTGCGGTCGTAGCGCATCGCCTTCAGGGCTGCTGTGGCCAGATCCTGCGCCTGCTTACGGTCAAGCTTGCCGGTGCGTTCTTGCTCGGCAAACCCGGCGACGAGACTGTGCGCGGCTTCGACCAGTTGGCGGGTCTTCGTCATGCGCGCATCGACAACGGCATCGCGCAGGGCGAAGCCCGCGAGGACAACGATGACTGCGATGCCAAGAACCGCTGCGGCTGTGAGGACGTGAAGTTGTGTCCTGATCCCGAAAGACAATTTCTCCTCCATGGGCTCGACCCTTCTCGCGAGTGCGCTTCCCATCGCCGATAGTTCCGACGCGTGTCTTTCATTCAACTTCAGAAATAATTTATGAATGCTGAATCAATTGGAAAATACTCATAATTATTTGGTTGAACGAATTATATAAATCGGTATAGTCTTTTTCTCTCCGCGACTGGAGATGCTGTGCTAACGATGACGCTGAGAAATCTTAGTTTCCAGAACCGAATAATGAGTATGCGCGGACAAGCTGAACTTGCCGCCCTCATTCACCGCCGCCTTTTCGGATGATCGATCATCGTCAGATCTGGGTCAGGGACGACGTCTAGGCACGGATAGCAGCTAGCGACGTGGCCGCCCTGATCCGGACCGAACTACGGGATCGAGCGCCTCTTCAAGTGGCATGCCCTTTCGGAGGCGCGCGTCAAGCGTCTTGGGTTTGAGCCCCTCGGCCTGAGCTATCTGGGGACAGTCATCTCCTGGCCGTTGTGCGTGTACCGCTGGACGAATGCGCGCCCGCGGCTCGCCTGCCCCTTGGTGCCCCAAACCCCAGAGTCGTCGCGCCGCGACGCCCGAGGTCATTCCGGCAGGGCTCGACGCGGCGGCGCGCACCACGCGCGTTGGCGGGATGCCCGGCATAGACTCGATGGGGGCAAGGTTGAAGCCCGGGCAGATTGTCAAGCAGGATCAGCGACTGTGCACAGCTATTTGGCGGTTTGAGCCGCTGGAGGCGGCGAACTTTACACGATCAAACGAACGTATGATGCGGCCGGAGTTGATCCGGGCACGCGCCGCCGCCAACAAGCACAAGGCGACGTTGATCGTCGCCCGCCTCGATCGGCTCAGTCGCGACCTCGCCTACATCGCAACCTTTCTGCGCGGCGAGCGGCGCGGCAGGCGCTACGTTGAGACACCCTTCACCGCCGTCGACATGCCCCATGCCGACCGCCCGATGCTCCAGATCATGGGCTGGTTCGCCGACGTCGAGCGCCAGAAGATCTCGGAGCGCACCAGGGCTGCCCTCGCGGCTCTCAAGGCGCGCGGCGTGACGCTCGGGAGCCCACAGCCCGAAATCGGTTCAAGGGCGGGCGTTGCTGCCCGGCAGGCGCGCGCCGAAGCGTTCAAGCTCAAGGTTCGGCGATCGATCGAGGATATTCGAGCACGCGGGATCACGACCCTTAGCGGGATTGCGGCCGAACTGAATGCACGCGGCATCGGCACGCCGAACGGCAGCGCCTGGACCGCGACACAGGTCAGCCGGGTACTCGCCTGACCCGACCATACATACTTGCAAGAATGACAGTGCCACCTGCGGGACCTGCCTGTGAGATGACCTTGGACCCAATGACAACCAACATCGCCGCTTCCCTTCGGAGCGTCCGGCGGCGCATTGCCGAGATCGAGATGCGCTCGTCGGCACGCGCCGCCGGGATCGAGAAGCTCTATCAGATGGGGGAGAGTTCGTCGGATGCCGAGGCTGACCTCTATGATGATCTCGACACTCTCCTGCTCCTGCGGGTCCAGCAGTGGACGCTCCAAAGCATGCTGGAGCACGCTGGGGGCCCCACGGAGGAGGATCTCAGTATCATCCAGGCGAAGATCGCCGAGATCGAGCAATTGCGCGGTGCTCTCGAAGAGCCGCCTGAAAACCACGCGGGGATCGTGTCGTTCCGCGCAGTTACCCATCTCATGCGCGAACTTGATGACACTCTTTCGGTGTTGCGAAAGTCGCAGGTTCGTCCAGGATTGATGCAACGAGGTGACATCAGTCCCTGAATTTTAGCATGAGCTTCACTGACGATCGGGCGCGTTCACGAATTACGTTAGGCATCGTGCCCCCCCTCTACTCATCCGACGAGGATGCTGTCAGGCTGTGCCGTTTGCGCGGGTAGTTAGTAACCTTCAGCCAATATCGTGATGATCTTGTTCAGACAAGATGTAGCTTGACTGTTAGATTTCGGCGACATCGTTCGGGAACTCTTTGCGTGAGGCGCGCGTTAGGCTTTCGAGAAGAGTCTTCATCTGTCTCCTCAGTACAGCGCGCCCGTCAAGGTCCTAACCCTCTGGCGGGCGCTCTGCCGTCCAAGAACTCCTCCGAGCGATTACCACTCATTACCCCTCCCTTTGTGCGAGTACAGGGTGAGAGATGAGGCACCCGAACATAGCCTCATCTCTCATGATTTTCCCTGGCGCCACCAAAATGAGTACGGCGTTGCTGCCGCTGGCTGTGGATGCTGATGAACGCTTGCAGTGAAGCCGAGAATTTGTCGAAAACGTTGTCGACTAGGCCAACAGGTCTAATGCGCTTCGGTCTTCGATTTGACCGAAAGCGCACCTTTCATTAACGATTGCAAGTATAGTTGCTGGTATAATCCGGAACCAGACTCTGGGTCACGCTCTGGCGCTCGCCGAGCACCACGCTCTTCGACTGCATCCGCATGATCGTTCAGACGCCGAGTGGTCGGGCCTTACGGAGCAAGGCGCTCGTCGTCGGCTTCGTGCTGCTCTGTGGACTTGCACCTGTCGTCCTGGCGCTGTGCCCCCGCCCTGGGGAGCCGGTCGCCGTCGTGACCTTCGTTCCAGACGCGCCGCTGCCGCGTGCGATTACTGCTGCGGGCGGACAGATCCTCTGGTTGTCGACCCACGGCCACGTGGCCGTCCTTCATGCCTCACGTCCTGATCTCGTTGAGGCCCTGTACCGCGCTGGCGCGACCCTGGTGCTGGCTGCTTCCCCCCTGAATGGCTGTCTCCCTACCGCCGCTACGTCCTCCTTTCGGCAGGCTCCACGCTCATGACCACCCCCAACGGCCTCGATCGCCTTCGTCGCGCATTCCTGCCCGTCCTGCTCACCGGGCTCGGCTTGCTCTATCTCGCCGTCGTCGTCGCGGCGTGGATCACCAGTGGGCAACCTCTTGCTGTCGCGAGCGTGGGCGGGGCGCTCCTCAGCGTGGTCTTCATCGCGGCCTACCAGTCAGGCGCTGCGCTCGTCACCCGTCATCTCTCCTCCGCCGCCACGATGGCCCTGGTCGGCCTCCTCGTGTTCTCCCTGGCGGGGACGCACCTCCAGATCGACATGCACATGGTGTTCTTCGCGGCCCTGGCCGTGGTCGCTGGCTGGGGCTGCTGGTCATCTGTCGTGATCGCGACGGCTGTGGTCGCCGTGCATCATCTCGCGCTCAACGTCGTCTACCCAGCCGCTGTGTTCCCGAACGGGGCCGACTACGGTCGGGTCGTCCTGCACGCCGTCGTCATCCTGATCGAGGCTGCCGCTCTCATCCTGGCTGCACGTCAACTGACCCGCGCCATCGCTGAGTCCGAGCAGGCAGCCGTCGCGGCTGCGCAAAGCGCGACGGCGCAACGCCTCGCTGAGCAGACCGCGCAGCAGGAGCGTGGCTTCGAGGTTTACCGGCAGCACTCCCTGGCCGAAGTGGTCACAGGCTTCCGGGATCACCTGATCGAGGTCGAGCGGCAGGTCGAGGAGCAGACGATCGGCATGCGCGAGACCGCGTTGGCCTTGAGCGGCGTTGCCACGCAATCCAGCCGACAGGCGTTGCAGGCGCGCTCAACCGCGACCGCCATCGCGCAGAACGTGCTCTCCGTCTCTGCGGGCACCGAGGAACTGAGCGCCTCGATGGCGGGGATCGTGACGCAGACTGGACAGGCGCGCGACCTGATCCAGCGGATCAGCGATGAGGCCCGAACCACCAACGTCGACGTTCGGGAACTCGCCGCGACGGCCGAGCGGATCGGAGCCGTGATTGGGCTGATCAAGGCGATTGCGGATCAGACGAACCTACTGGCCCTGAATGCCACGATCGAGGCCGCACGGGCGGGCGAGGCGGGACGTGGCTTCGCCGTCGTTGCGGCCGAGGTGAAGGGCTTGGCATCCCAGACGATGCGAGCCACGGACGAGATCGTCACGCAGGTCAGCGCGATCCAGGGCTCCACGGGCAAGACCGTGAGAGCCATCGATGGGATCGCCTCCTCGATGCAGGAGATCGAGGGCCTGACGGTCGCGATTACCCAGGCCGTGGCCGAGCAGCAGAGCGCCACGGCTGAGATGTCACGGACGATCGCACGGGTGGCGCAAGGCAGCACGGATGCGCGCGAGGGGGCCGAGGTTGTGGCCCACGCAACGCAGGAGACGCAGCAGCACGCGGAGGAGGCTCTGGGCGTGTCCCAGACGCTCCGGACTGTTGCCCAGACCCTGACGCACTCCGTGGAGGAGTTCGTCAGCGCCGTCACCCGTGATCTGTCTGAGCGCCGTGAAGCCCTGCGCGTACAACTCGACGAACCTGTGATGGTGCGGATTGATGGCCGGGAGAGTGCCAGCCGCCTCTGTGACCTCTCGCAGTCAGGCGCGCGCATCACCATCGTGCCGGGCCTTGCAGTCGGTAAGAAGGTCGACATGACCTTCGCAGATGGGCAATGCGTTCAGGCCGAGGTGATGTGGGTCTCAGCCGAGATGGCAGGGATACAGTTGATGAAGAGAGTCAGGCACCCAGCCTTGACGCATGCGAACAAGGCTCATGCGGCGTAGGAATGGTTCAGGGGCTTAGGGTTTATGCATGGATTAAGCTCAACTGAACCGCCTGCACGCTTTCGCCGACTTCGACATCAACTATCTCCACCTCCGCCCAAGTTCGGCCCCTCCCGCTCGCATGCAGTTCAGGTCTGACCCGATCCGGCTTCAGTGAACATTGCCGCCGTGGGTGGCATGCCCCTGCTGGGACAGAAGCTTTCCGACCTGGAACAGGGAGATCTCGATCATCTGCATCAGCACGGTATCTCGCGCAGCTTGCGCGGCGCTGTGTGCCAGCATGAGATGATCGGCAACTCGATCAAGGGGGCTGAGCGGCTCGAACCCGGGTGACGGCTCTGGCGGATTGAACACATCAAGCTGGGCGTCCGCCGCTGTCGGCTGGTGCTCGCCGCCACTGCTCAGTGATCCGAGATACCCTAGGAACACCGACGTGTCCGGGCTGAATGACGGGATCGCACTGCTGCGGACCCAGATGTACTCGGACGTCCTGGATCGCAGCCGATACGTCATGGTGAAGCTCGCGGCTTTCGCAAGAGCCTTCATGAAGGCTTTCGCAACGAAATCCCGGTCTTCGGGGTGGATCATATCGAGCCACCCGCTCCCACATGCCTGTTCGGTATCCTGACCGGTCATCTCCTTCCACTCGCGGCAGACGTATGCAATGTGACCACGCTGATCGGCCGCCCAGATCATCCGACGCCTCCCACAACACTGCCTTACCCCGCCTACGAGGTCTGAGCAAACGAGCGGCATGGCTGTAAGATCCGCGGGGGCATTCGACGTTGTCTGAACCTCCTCACTGCACCATTGGCCTCTCACGCCTGAAAGGAGCGAGCGCGGGCCAGTGAAACCTGGGGGCCAGTCCCGCTCCCGGAACCTTACTGCCCCGTTGGCACTTGTTGGCTGTCCCGGTAGGAGGGGCACCAAAGTACCGGCATCCATGCGTCAAGCCAGAACCATGAACGTGTCCCTCAGCCCCGAACTGCACGCCTTCGTTGCGGACAGGCTTGCTACGGGGCGGTTTGCCAGCGCCAGCGAGGTTGTGCGGGCGGGCCTGCGCCTGTTGCAGGAGGATGAACGCAGGCGCGGCGCACCTCAGGGCGCGATGCCATCCTCCGTCTCCGGAGAGGGCGGCAGGACCGCCCTGTGACACCTGTTTTCCTGGCGGGCGGCGGCGGGACCGGCGCTCTGATGCGTGCAGCGGACTGGTCCGCCACTCCCCTCGGCGCTCCTGACGGCTGGCCTGCCGCTCTCAAGGCCCTCGTCGGCGTGATGCTCGGCTCGCACCAGCCGATGCTCATCGTCTGGGGGCCCGAGCACATCACGCTCTACAACGACGGCTACGCCGAAATGTGCGGCACCCGGCACCCGGCAGCCCTGGGCCGCCCCTTTGAGGACCTCTGGCACGACATCTGGGAGCAGGTCGAGCCGATCCTCACGCGCGCCTACGCGGGCGAGGCGACGCACATGAGCGACATCGCCTTCACCATGCACCGCAACGGCTACCCGGAGGAGGCCCACTTCGCCTTCGGCTACACGCCCGTGCGTGACGGGGACGGTGCGGTTGCAGGCATGGTCTGCGCCTGCGTCGAGACCACGAGGCAGGTCCTGGCCGAGCGGCGCCTGCGCGAGAGCGAGGCGCAGGCGAAGGGCGTGCTCGAAGGCATGGCCGAGGGCTTCCTGCTCCTCGATCCTGAGTTTCGCGTCATGCAGATCAACGCCGAGGGCTTACGCCTGGAGCGACGCTCCGCGCCTGAGGTCGTCGGACGCACGCTGTGGCAAGCGTACCCTGGCTCCGAGGACAGCACGATCGGCGGCCTCTACAGGCACGCGATGGCAGAGCGGGTTCCGGTCAGCCTGACCCACTCCTACACCTGGGAGGACGGGCATCAGGCATGGTTGGAGATGCGCGCCCACCCCGCGCCTGATGGCGGGCTGGCGGTCTTCTACCGCGACGTCTCGGATCGCGTTCGCGCCGACCGGGCTGTGAGCGAGAGCGAGACGCGCTTTCGCAACATGGCCGATCACGCACCCGTGATGATGTGGGTCACGGACCCGGACGGTGCATGCACCTATCTCAACCGGCGCTGGTACGAGTACACGGGCCAGACGCAAGCCACTGGTCTCGGGCTCGGCTGGCTTGATGCCGTGCACCCCGACGACCGCGGCTGGTCGGGCGAGACGTTCCTGGCCGCTAACGCGAGGTGGGAGGCATTCCGCCTTGAGTACCGCCTGCGCGGCGCGGACGGGCAGTACCGCTGGTTCATCGACGCGGCTGATCCGCGCCTGGGCGAGGATGGCACCTTCCTCGGCTACATCGGCTCGGTGGTCGACATCCACGACCGCAAGCTGGCCGAAGAGCGCCTCGCCGAGATCACGCGTCGGCTCGACGCCGTGCTGAGCAACACCACGATGGCCATCCTGATGATGGATGAGCGGCAGCAGTGCATCTACATGAACGCCGCTGCCGAGACCCTCACCGGCTACACCCTGGCTGAGACACAGGGACGGCCTCTGCACGATGTGGTTCACCACACGCGACCTGACGGCAGTCCCTACCCGTTGTGCGAGTGCCCGATCGACCAAGCCCTTCCTGAAAACGAGCAGGAGCAGGGCGAGGAGATCTTCGTGCACAAGGACGGCTCGTTCTACCCCGTCGCGTTCACCGCGAGCCCAATCCGCAACGACGCCGGAGTGCCGATCGGCACGGTGATCGAGGTACGGAATATCGAGCAGGAGTTGCGGGCCAAGGCGCAGATGGACGCCTTCAACGCGACCCTGGAGCAGCGCGTCACCGAGGAGATCGCTCAGCGCGAGAAGGCCGAGGAGCAACTCCGGCAGGCCCAGAAGATGGAGGCGGTGGGTCAGTTGACCGGAGGCATCGCTCACGACTTCAACAACCTGCTCGCAGGCATCTCGGGCAGCCTCGAACTGCTCCAGTCACGCATGAGCCAGGGCCGCCTCACTGACGTCGACCGCTACATCGCCGCGGCTCAGGGAGCCTCGAAGCGAGCCGCTGCCCTCACACACCGCCTGCTGGCCTTCTCTCGCCGCCAAACGCTCGATCCCAAGCCGACCGATGTGAACCGCCTGATTGGGGGCATGGAGGACCTGCTTCGTCGCTCGGTCGGACCTGCTGTCGAGGTCGAGGTCGTGGGGGCAGCGGGTCTGTGGCCCGCGCTGGTGGACCCGAACCAGCTTGAGAACGCGCTGCTGAACCTGTGCATCAACGCCCGCGATGCGATGCCGGATGGCGGTCGCATCACCATCGAGACCGCCAACAAGTGGCTGGATGAGCGCACTGGGCGCGAGCGCGATCTTCCACCCGGCCAGTACCTGTCGCTGTGCGTGACCGATACCGGCACCGGCATGACGCCGGAGGTGATCCAGCGCGCCTTCGACCCGTTCTTCACCACCAAGCCGCAGGGTCAGGGGACGGGCCTGGGCCTTTCGATGATCTACGGCTTTGCCCGTCAGTCGGGCGGGCAGGTGCGGATCTACTCGGAGGTGGGCCAGGGCACGACGATGTGCCTCTACCTGCCACGTCACTACGGCGATGCGCAATTGGTTGAGAGTGGCGCTGATCTCTCCGACGCGCCTCGCGCCGAGCAGGGCGAGACGGTGCTGGTGGTCGACGATGAGCCGACCGTGCGCATGCTGGTGACAGAGGTTCTGGAGGAACTCGGCTACGCGGCGATCGAGGCGGCGGATGGTGCGTCGGGGCTGAAGGTGCTCCAATCGGACGTGCGCATCGACCTGCTCGTCACCGATGTCGGGTTGCCGGGTGGGATGAACGGACGCCAGATGGCGGACGCGGCCCGGGAGCGTCGGCCCGACCTGAAGGTGCTGTTCATCACCGGCTATGCGGAGAACGCTGCTATCGGCCACGGCCACCTGGAGCCCGGGATGCAGGTCCTGACCAAGCCGTTCGCGATGGAGGCGCTCGCGTCTCGCATCAAGCTCCTGATCGGCGGCACCTGATCGCCCTGCGACGCCTCTCAGGCCGCACGGGACGCCTCCTCGATGGGGAGCCACAACCCGATCGGTGCACAGGCATTTCCGAAATCGAGAACAAGCTGTCGTAGCTTTTTTGCAGACGACCTCGCTGAAGCGGGCATGTCGATGGTGTCACCCACGGCCTTGACCGTGCCGGACAGGATCAAACTACCCAATGTCAGACATACGGGAGATTTCTCGGTGAGTTGCTGCATGGCCTTCCTGAAGCATGGTTGTTCGTCAAACAACGCTTGCGGGCCGGATCGGCGGCATCAAGCCTAATCACAAGCTTAACGGCAGTTTACTAGATTGTGCATGCAACCGGCGGCAGGCCGATGCGGAGGGAGTTACCCTGGAACCGCACTCTGCCAGCCCACGTTGAGTGTTGCACGACAGTGATCTTCATCGAGGCCAGAACGCCCAGCGAGGTCCTAACCCTCCGCTGGGCGTTCTCGTATTGGAAGGTTTGCGGTTGACGGAGTGATGATGAAGTCACCGAGCGTTTCAGAGGCGGCTCGATCCCTACGAGACGCTCTCGCGACTGAGGCAGCCGCCCGAGAGACAATGGCGCGTGAAGGCGCGGAGTTGGCTCGTGCTGCCGACCAAGGTGGTGATCCAGGTCTTGCGGCAACCTTGCGCTTCTTCACTCGCCATACCAGGGTCAGAGCGCTTGAGTTGAGCGGTACGGAAGCAGCACTCGGCGAAGTGCTCGCTGCTCGTGAGTAGAAGGACGAGTAACTCGACTTGCTCGTTCAGGAGCCCTTCGTCGGAACAGGTCGCGCGTAAGCTGCGTTGAGCTTCTGCAAGCAAGCGTCGGTTGCTTCCCTCAGCACAGCGCGTCCGTCGAGGTCCTAACGCTCTGGCGGGCGCGCTGCCGACAAGGCTCCGCCGGGCGCGTTCGGCGCCTCATGTGGTTTGAGGGAATAGGACCAAGGTACGAAGCATACAATCAAACGCCTCACCTCGCCTGTTCCGCCCTCGCGACTTCACGAATAAATTCGAGGCATCGCTGCCGCTGCTGTTGATCCTGGATGCCAATGAAAGCTCGCACCAACTCCAGGCACTCGTCTGGCTGAGGACAATCCGTGTGTGTGACGAAAGTGTCACTGGTGCTTCTGCGCTGCTGGGAGACATCGGAGGTCAGGTTCCAGGACCTTGACGCCGATTGGCTAAGAGCTTCTCCAATCTGGTGCTGTATCCTTTCCGCCTTTGCTACCATGGCTGCCGGTTCGGGCGGGTTTCCTGAGTGCCGCCCGAGATGTGACATGCCCTTCGTGGCGGTCTGATCTGAGCCAGGAAGGTCGACCTGTTCGGCATCGTTGCTCATCCCACAGGCGGGCAGGCCAGCCTTATCCTTCATCTGTCCATCTCCACCCGTTTCAATAAGGACACCGCTCCTATGTGGCAGATGAATGGCGGGCAATAACATAGCGCACGTTTCAATACAGACATTTGCATCGATCGTTGTATCTGGCTTAGCCATTGGAGATCGGGAGGTAACGGTTAGTTCGAAACGGAGTAAGGCATGAACGTGGTAGGTGTGGGCGGCAGCGTGAGTTCGGTCGGCGTGCCGTCCGTTGGTACAGAGGCAGTCGGATCCTGGGAGTGGAACATCCGGGCCGATCGGTTGTACGCGGATGATCATGTTGCGCAGTTGCTTGGTAGTAACATCTACGCCACGGAAGCGGGCACTCCCCTGTCCGGTTTTGCTGCCTGCATCCATCCTGATGATCGGGCCGCTGTCATCGAGCGGATGATGAACGGTGCCGCCAAGGGAGTCGCGTTTGTCGCGGAGTTCCGCATCGTGACTGCTTCCGGAGAGATGCGCTGGGTTCTCGCGCGTGGGCGCTACGATCTGGGTGAGAGCGGCGAGCCGCTCCGAGGGCGCGGCATACTCCTCGACATGACCGGGAGCCGGTTGAGTGACCAGCCCTATGGATGCCGGATCGGTTCACCTCCGGAAGACCCCCTGGAACGTGCGGCGGACCACTGTCTGGCGGCCCGCAAGGCCATTCAGGAGGCCGATCGACCTTTCCTGCTGAAGCTTGTGGACATGCTGCTTCTGGAACTCGGGCGCACTCTGGCCACGCAGTCGAAGAGAAAGCACCAGCGGACGATGTGCTGACACACGGCACGACTAGTAGGGCATGATCCGTCGCCTACGAGGCTCGAACACTCGATCCGAGGATCTCACATCGCCTCGCGCGATATGGTTGCGCGAGTAAAATACTACTTCTAAACACCGAGTGAACAGATAGACTCAGATTGTTGTGCCCAACGTATTTATGAGTTGTGTCGCGATACGGGTATTCAAATCGTGCTCAATTGACAAAAAACTCAAGAAATAGCAATAAAATCTGATCGATCTACCGTTTATTCGGATAATCTTTTAATCCATAACTTCAGCGATGCTGCAAAAATTGATTTTCCATTTGCATCTCTGACAGACACCGAAAGTGAATGCTCGTCCTGATGATCGGAAACATCATCGCGGACGATGTCGGGCAGAAGCTGCATCGCTGCGCGACGTACTTCGGCGAGATCGGCATATTCAGCACTGATCACATCCCGTGCCGGTCCGCCATCGTTGATGTCAAAGAAATACTCGGGCAACTTATCCTCCATCTCTGCCGCGCAGAGAACGCAATCGGCTCCTAAAGCTGAGTTCATGACACAGTCAAGGATGGAGATTGGATACGTTATCGCTGTGAGATGTGCGCCCACATGGGTTCGGTTTCGGTGCCCTGCGACACTGCGGGTTGCGATAGATGCCCAATTGATTGGGAACGAGCTTGTTGCAGAAGCGAATACTACCTCCCGCGTGGATGCGCTCTGCCCTGTCGCGCGAGTGAGGGCTCAGCCGTGCTCTTGCGCAGTCGGCTCCGGAGTTCTCCGCATGGGCAGGGTTGGCCGATGAGGAATCCCTGCACCTCTGTGCAGCCCTCCGCCTGAGCCATGTCGAACTGCTCCTGCGTCTCGACCCCTTCGGCCGTGACGATCATGCCGAGCCCCCGGCCGAGTGATGCGGCGGCCCGCACGATTGCTGCCGCTTCGGCCTTACTGCCCTCTGTGAGGAAGGAGCGGTCAATCTTCAGCTTGTCGAACGGGAAGCGGCGCAGGTAGCTCAGGCTGGAGTAGCCGGTCCCGAAATCATCCAGAGCAATGCGCACGCCAAGGCTCCGCAGATCGTGCAGCACCGCGCTCGCTCGCTCGTCATCGGCCATCAGCACGCTCTCGGTGATCTCAAGCTCCAGGCGCTCAGCAGAAAGCCCGGATGCGTCGAGGGCGGCGCGCACAGCCGGAAACAGGTTACCGTGCCGCACCTGCACGGTTGAGACGTTCACGGCCACCCGCACGTGCTCGGGCCAGCGCCGTGCTTCGTGAGTCGCGGCCCGCAACACCCACTCCCCGAGCGGGACGATCAGCCCCGTCTCCTCGGCCGCCGCGATGAAGGCACCCGGCGGCACGAGCCCTCGTGAGGGATGGCGCCAGCGCACCAGCGCCTCGGCCGACGCGATAGTGCCGGTCGCGACGTCGAGGATCGGCTGGTAATGCAGTTCGAACTCGCCGCGTTGGAGCGCGCGTCGCAGGTCGAGTTCCAGTCTGCGCCGCGCCTCCGCCTCCTCGTCCATCGCGGGCTCGAAGAACCGAAAGGTGTTTCGCCCCGCGTCCTTGGCGCGATACAGTGCGAGATCGGCTCGCTTGAGCAGCACCTCAGCCTTATCACCGTGGGCCGGGATGAGCGCGATGCCAATACTGACTCCGACCTCCGCCTCGTGGGCGCCGAGGATGATGGGTGCCTGCACCGCCTCGATCAGACGCCCGGCGACGAGCATCGCTCTCTCGGGCCCGTCACTCTGGTGGAGCAGAACGGCGAACTCGTCGCCGCCGAAGCGGGCCACGATGTCCTCGCCCCGCAGCGTCGCCTTCAGCCTGTGCGCGATCTCGCGCAGCAGGGCATCACCGGCGAGATGCCCGAGCGTGTCGTTGACGGCCTTGAAGCGGTCGAGATCGAGGCACAGCACCGCGCCCGACCCGCCCCGACGTTCCAGTTCAGCCAGCCGCTGGTCGAGGCGCTCGCGGAACAGGACGCGATTGGCCAGTTCGGTCAGCGCGTCGTGCCGCGCCATTCAGGTCACCCGGCTCTCGGCTGTCTTGCGGGCACTGATGTCGATGTGGGTGCCAACCACGCGCAGGGGGGCTCCTGCCGGGCCACGTGCGACGACTTTGCCCCGCGCCAGGATCCAGCACCAGCCTCCATCCTTGCGGCGCAGGCGATACTCGCTCTCGAAGCCGGGTGAGCGCCCCTCCAGGTGCTCGCCCATCCGCAGCAGCGCCTGAGACTTATCGTCCGGGTGCAGGAGGTGCACCCAGGTGTTCCGATCGACGCGAAGCTCGCCCGGCTCGTAGCCCAGCATCGTGCACCAGTGATCGGAGATCCAGGCCGCATCGGTAACGACGTCGTAGTCCCACAAGCCGTCACTGGCGCTGTCGAGCGCCAGGGCGAGACGCTCCTCGCTGGCTTTCAGGGCGGCCTCACTCGCCCGTAGCGCCTCCTCGGCCCGTAGACGATCCGTATGGTCAAGGCTGATCCCGGCAATGCGCACAGGTCGCTCAGCCTCGTCGGTGATGACACGGCCGAGGCCAAGCACGCAGCGCTCACCGCCGTCGCGCAGCGGCACACGGAACTCAACTCTATAGGTCGAGCACGTGGCCACGGCGCGCTCGATTTCCTGGCGCACCCTTGGCAGGTCGTCGGGATGGATCGTGGCCATCCACTCATCGAGCGTCACGATCGAAGGGTGATCCTCGGACAGACCGAGGTGCCGCAGCGACTCGGGAGAGAGGTGGGCCCGGTTGTCGAGGAGGCCCCAGTCGAACAGGCCCGCTCCTGCCGCCTCCTGGGCAAGGCGCAGCCGCTCCGTCACGGCGCGCAAGGCTTCATGAGCGGAGACGCTCTCCCGTGTCACCTCGTGCAGGTGCAGATGCGCCACAACGATGCGAGCGAGATCCTGAAGCTGGCGGCGCTGCTCGGGCGAGAACGGGCGCGGCTTGGTGTCCATCACGCACAGGCTACCGACCCGGACGCCGGGCTTCAGCACCAGCGGAGCGCCCGCGTAGAACCGAACGCCGTGTCGGCCGGTAACGAGCGGGCTCTTGCGCACGCGCTCATCGTGTCCCGCATCCTCAATGACGAGCACATTGTCGGAAAGGATGGTGTAGGTGCAGAACGCCGCATCGCGCGGCGTGCCGTCGATGTCGAACCCGCACCGGGCCTTGAACCACTGGCTCTCCTCATCAACGAGGGACACCAGAGCAATCGGCACGCCAAAGAGTGCCTGGGCGGTGCGGCAGACGGCATCGAAGTGCTCCTCGGGCGCTGTGCCGAGGATGTTGAGCGACCGCAGCGCCTTCAGACGGTCCGTTTCACAGGGTGGCAGAGAGGGCACCGCAACGCTCCAACGGATCCTCTCCGCATCCGGCAAAGGGATCATTCAGCGCATCAGTGCCATCGTGGTTGCTAACAGGACCTAAAATCAACCTCCAGTTGAGAATTGCTAACGGCTGGGTGGATCCGATCCTCCAGCCGATCTCAGCACGGTCCCCTCACCCAGCAGCCGCGATCGCTCGTAGAACGGCAGGAGCCCGATATGGTTTGGTAACGAACTGGCCGTCATCGGGCACGTCGTCGGGGTTTGGCTGAAAACGTCCCGACGTGATCACTAGCCGGATGTGCGGCCAGCGCTCCGCCACACGCTGAGCCAGCACGAAGCCGTTCATCGAGCCGGGCATGTCAACATCTGTAAAGAGGACACGGATGTCGGACCGTTGCTCCAGGAGTTGCCAAGCTTCATCAGCATTGGTTGCCTCAAGTACCGCGATCCCAGCATCCTCCAGCATCTCCGTGGCCATCATGCGCACCAACTCGTCGTCCTCGACGATCAGGACAGGCGATATGGCGGCTGATGGCGTGACTGACATGCTCTGCAAGGTACGTTGATGCAGGTTAACCCGGTATGAGGGATGTGGGCCGGGAGTGCCATCCTGTCCAGCTATCACATCGTGCAACACGTCCTTCGCAGGACCTCAGTAGCTTGCCTCGGCCCCTTCAGAGCGGAACCGGCGCCGGTTGTTGGTCAGGGGTGTGAAGCGCGAGTAAGGTCATGGGCCGGGTGCTCTCAAAGCCACGCCATGTGGACGCGTGACTGCTCACGAACCTTCCAAGTAATCACAATTACAAGTTGTGTTGCTGCTGACGCTATCGTCGCGGTAAGAGCGTAGCAGGATACCAGTCAGATGGCCTGGGGAAAGGGCAATGAAGAAGGGGCCTGCCCAGGTTCAGGCACTTGCAACGTGCTCCTGGTCAGAGAACGAGCGCGTCGTCGCATTGCGCGCCTACGACATCCTCGACACGCCGCCGGAACGGGCGTTCGATGACATCTGCACGATCGCCGCACAGGTCTGCCGGGCACCGATCGCCGTCGTCAACCTGATCGAGAACACCCGGCAGTTCTTCAAGGCCGAGATCGGCCTGGGTGTCCGTGAGACGCCGCTCGACATCTCGATCTGCGCTCACGTTATCCGTCAGCGTGGTCTCGTCGTGGTGCCGGACACCACCCAGGATCCCCGCTTCGCCTGCAATCCCCTAGTCACGGGCAATCCCCATCTGCGCTTCTACGCCGGGGCGGTGCTGGAGACCCGTGACGGGCTTCCCATCGGGACCGTCTGCGTTCTGGACCACACCCCACGCCCGCAGGGTCTGACGGGAGAGCAGGCCGAGGTGCTTCAGGCGCTTGCCCGTCAGGTGATGACCCAGCTTGAGCACCGCCGCCTCCTGATCACCCTGGCGCAGCGCGAGGCCGAACTGGAGCGGGTGCAGGAGATCGCGGGAGTCGGTGGCTTCGAGGTCGACTTGAGTCAGGGCTTCAGGAGCCTGCGCTCGCCTCAGTACCTGCGCATCCACGGCTTGCCTCCCGAGGCGGCCAGAGAGACGCATGAGGCGTGGCTTCGGCGCATCCATCCTGAGGATCGTGAGAGGATCGAGCGTCATTTCGTCGAGGCCGTGCGGAGCAGCGATACTGACTACCGCGCAGAGTACCGCATCATTCGCCCGGGCGACGGCGCGACCCGCTGGATCTCTGCCTCGGCCCGGATTGACCGTGACGTGAACGGGCGAGCGGTTCGCCTGATCGGCGCCCATCGCGACATCACAGAGCGGAAGGATGCTGAGGAGGCACGCGAGCTTCTCACCCGCGAGTTATCACACCGGATCAAGAACATCTTCGCGGTGGTAGGCGGGCTCGCTGCGTTGACGGCGCGCGGGAACGAGGCGGCCAGGAAGTATGCTGACGACTTCCTGAAGCGCCTGCGGGGCCTCGCATTGGCCCACGACTACGTTCGCCCCCATAGCCCGTCATCGAGCCACTTGCCCTCGGATCAGACGATCCAGGGCCTGCTTCGGACACTGCTTGCTCCCTACGCCGAGGACGCTCACGAGCGCTTCATCATTGAGGGAGACGATGCACGGGTCGGCGAGAAGGCCGCGACAGCCATCGCCCTGATCATGCATGAGCAGGCGACCAACGCGGTGAAGTACGGCGCCCTGTCGACGCGTGCCGGACACGTCACGATCCGGCTACGATGCGAGGGGGATACGCTGCATCTCGTCTGGCAGGAGCGGGGTGGTCCCGCCATCGCAGGGCCGCCCGAGCGAAGCGGGTTCGGAACCACGATGTCGGTCCGGACCATCGAAGGTCAGCTTGGAGGCGAGATCCGTCACGAATGGCGGCCGGAAGGTCTCACGATGTGCATCAAGGTGCCGATCGGAAGCCTCGCACAGTAGCGCTCACCTCAAGCCCTGGTAAGCATATTCTGCCAAGTCGAAACGGGCTCATCTCACATCCCTTGCGCTCGGGATACCTCAGCGGGTCAGGCAGTTCTGCGGGTATCAGGCACCAGGGTCAGTGGTGGACGACGCGAGCGCACAGCAACTTGAACTTCACTGAGTCCCTGGCTCTCGTTCATGACGCATATCCGATAGCCGAGTTGCTGGGCCACGGCCCGTGCTTGGTCGACGTTGGCCGTCGAGATCTGGCAGGAGAACGCCTGATCGCCTCGCGCGAGACGTGCGACCAGCAGGCCGATCTCGACACCCTCGTTGAACTCCTCGTCCCGACCAGGAAACCGGAGACGGAGCCCGTCCTCGACCTCGATATGACGCATCTGTGCCAAGCCTCCAGGGGCTATGCTCCCGCTGGAAGGTTAACCACGACACCAAAAAGCCCCTCCTTTGCAGGCGGGGCTCTTCCTTATTCGCTCGTGTGTGGCAGTCGTGCCGCGGTACGGGACTTCAGCGGCGCGTCGGATCCGTCGTGCCGGTGCGGCTGACCTGACCGCGTGCGTCCTCGACCTCAACCTCGGTGTGGCGCACCTTGTCCGATACGGTCTCGGTGCGCTGCTCGACCTCCTTGCGGATGCCGATCTCCTCCTTCACGCGCACGTCCTTCGAGACCACCGCCTCCTCGCCGCGCTCGGTCGCCTCGATCGTCCTCTCGGCCCAGAGCCGCTCGTCGCCGGGTGTCGGCGCCCGATCGACAGGGCGACGCTCGACCTGCACGCGCTCGTCACGCAAGGTGACCTGCTCCTGCACGGGCGTCTCCACCACGTAGGACCGCACCCGCACCCGCCCGCTCTCGGCCACGCGTTTGCCGACCCGCAGTTGCTCCTCGACGACGGGAATGACCTCGTCGCGGCCCGCTGTAGCTTGCGTCGTGCCCGAGGCCGCAGTCGCGCCCGTGCTCGCAGCCGTCGTGCCGACCCCGGCGGTGGCAGCACTGGCCGTGCCTGTCGTGCTGGTCGTGCCGCCTACGGCGGAGTTCGTGCTCGAAGTGGCGCTGTAGCCGCTCCAGCCCTGCTTGCGCCACTCGGCTTCGCGCTCATCGAGATGAACGGCCCCGGCACTCTCCAGAACGTCGAGGATCCCCGCTGCCTGGGCCTCGTCAGCGCTGATGATCAGCATCGTGCCGCCGCGGCTCATGCCCTCGGTATAGGCGTAGCGGTCCTCCTCCGGCAGGAACAGGTCCTTGAGCGAGGCCCAGAACCCGCCCTCATCCTTCTGGTAATCGTAGGAGGTGCGGTTGGCCGACGAGTAGGTGCCCTGGCTCTCGGGCGAGAGACGCATATTGGTCCGAGGCACCCCGGCCTGACCGAGCTTGTTGATGGCAGCTTCGGCCTCGCTGCGGGTGTCGAACATGGCGGTGATCGTCTGCTGCATGGGACTATTCCTCGTTGATCGTCTTGGGCGTGATGGTGCCATCGGGATCGATGCGCTCGACGATGGCGTGCTGCTTGTGCACCGTGACCGGGACCTCGACGTCCTGGCCCATGGTGGTCTGGTGGATGTGGATCTCTTCCTTGAGGACGAGGCGCTTCTCGACCACGAGGACTTCTTCGAGAACGGGGATGATGGTGACCCCTGCCTCGGTTCTGACCTGGGGAGCGACCTCTCCTTCCTTGATCACCCGATCCACCGGTACACGGGTCACACCGACAGCATCACTGCGAAGCGTCTCCCGGAGGATCTGCTCGGTGACTTCCGTCTGGGTTCTGACCCGCACGCGACCCGTCTCGACGAGGCGCCTGCTGACGTGCGCTGTCTCTTCCAGCAACGGAATGACAGCATTCTCGTACTCCTGAGCCGTGGACTGACGCGTGTGCTCAGGCTCGTTGGAATGAGCTTCACCACGAACGAGATCGTCTTCGGCTGGATTTGATCTGCCGTTCATCGTGGTCGCCCCGTTCCGCGTAAGAACTCGGCTGGGAACGATCGAGTTCCACCTTCATGTTAATGAAATTCACATCGGCAAAGCTTCAGACCGGAACGAATTTGCATGGAAACAATTGGACACTTAACCGCGTGCCATGCGTGTGGTGGCGGCGTACTCGCGCCCATTGGTATGTTCGAGATGCAATAGCGAGGCGGCGGACATCGATGACACGTTCGGGCGAACTCCCTCGACAGGGCGGCGCGGCACGTGGCCGAGGCGGAGGCCCGCGCTCCTCCTCTGGGGGCACGAGCCGCACCATGCCGCGCAGGCCCGCCTACCTAAAGGTCTAGGGCGATGGACGCACGACGCGGCGGCTGAGGTGAACCTCGAAGACCTTGACGGCGACGACGCCCAGGCGCGCGACGCAGGCCCGTTTACCTCGCTCGCTCGCATCAGTACCGTCGAACGACCCAACGACCCCGCCCTCCTCACCAATTGCGCCAAGCTGTTCGCCGGGGGATCGCGGGCCGCGAACACCCGCGAGGCGTACCGCTTCGATTTTCGGCACTATGAGGAGTAGGTGAGGCGCGTCGGCCTCGACGCCCTGCCCGCAGCACCACAGTCGAAGCCAGCCGCCTTCGCGACCTCGCTCAAGCTGTCATGGAGACCTTCGATGTCGGATCTCTCGAAGTTGCTGGCGCGCAGGACCACGGGTGCGAACCCAGGACGTCGACCGAGTCCACTCCGGTTCACCCGTAAACCTCGTCCTTGAGTGGTCCCAGGCGGATGGAATGCCCGACACGCCGCAGGCAGCCATCGTCCTGGCGCGCCGCCGCATGACCCTGCGCGGGGCCCACGCGGCCCTGACGCGCCTGATCGACGTGGGATAGGCGGTTGTCGAACTACCGATGGTCGAGAGTGTCGAAGCCGTCATACGGGAGTTGGCCGCGACGTACATCCGCGCGGCCGTCTACCGGCCTCCCGAGCGGGTGAACCCTGCAGAGGTGCGCGAACGTCTGCATCTCACACAGGAGCAGTTCGCGCTGGCGTTCAGCCTCGATACGGCGACGCTCCGCAACTGGGAGCAGGGCCGCTCAGAGCCTGACCGAGCCTCGCGGAACCTGCTGGCCATCATCGCCACGGATCCGGGTGCCGTAGTGGGATTGCTGGCGCGATTGCGAGACGTTTAGCGCGGGGTCAACCAGCAAAGGCTGACCACCGTCGACGAGATGCGTCTGTCCCGAAGACAGACAGGCCAAGGCTCACGACGGCGACGGCTTCTGAATATAGAGGGCCGTGCCGGGTAGGTGGTCAGGGTCAGGCGGCAAGAAGTGCTAGATCGGCGACCTCGCAGCTATCGGCGCGCAGGCGCCAATCGACGACCCGCATCGCCTCGCAGAACCGCGCCTTCGCCTCGTAGAGGGCTGACACTTCTGAGCGCGCAGTGATAATCACCCGCTGCTGCACGATCTGATGGTCGCACCCGCAGGAGTCCGAGACGACTTTGTGGAAGGTGACAAGATATTTGTGCATTGCCTAACTCCACTTCTCTCTGATCAGAGCGCTAACTGCATCAGGCAGGTCGTGAGCAGCGCGGCGCCCATCGCCAATGCGAGCGCCTGTGCGCTGGCGATCGAGCGATACCCTGAGATGTCCGTGACAATCGGGCGTGCCTGGGTCTGGTGCGACGGCGGCGCCATCACCAGGACTGAACGTCGCCCTTCGGCCTGCGCCATTGTGGCGGGACTCATGCTCAGGATCGTCATCGAAGCCTCTCGGTTTCCAGGGCGAGAGCATTTTGCGCGAGTCGATCAGCCGGGCTTTGATCTGGCGCAAAACTGCCGAGATGATTTCAGATATCTGTCGTGTGGTTGGAGGCGCGCTCGCGGTCGGCGGATGCCGTTCCCTGTGCTCGCGAACTCGCCCTCTGATTGAGCGTTCCCGATTGCGATCTGCCCGCTTTCAACCAAGTTGGGCATGCCGCACGATGCGAAACGCCGCTGGCTCCTGGTAGAGAGTGCAAATGGGTAAGGTTCGCGGAGGGAGTGCCCGGCTGGTCCAAGCGAAGCTCGCCCGAGCGCTCGTTGTTGGACTGGCTTTCCTGACATCCTTGACCTCCGCGGCTGCGTGGGAGCGGGTCGCCTTCCCCTCGAACGATGCCGACCTGAGCGCCTCGGCGACAGCGACGACCATCACGGGCTACATCTTCCGTCCGGCAGGGGCCGGACCCTTTCCGGCGGTCGTGGCCCTCCACGGCTGCGCGGGCCTGCTCACCCCCGGCAGCAGACACCTTGCGGTGCAGCACCGGGAGTGGGGCATGCGTCTGGCCAGCCTCGGCTACATCGTGCTCTTTCCCGACTCCTTCACGGCCCGCGGGCTCACGGGGGTCTGTCGGTCGGTGGATGTCATCCTGCCAGGGCGAGAGCGCACCCGGGACGCCTACGGGGCCCTTCGCTACCTACAGGCTCAGGCGGACGTTCGCCCAGAAGCGATAGCCTTGATCGGCTGGTCCGAGGGAGGTTCGACGGTGCTGTGGGTGGCGAGCGCTTCGACGAGGGCTCGCCCCAAGGACTTGCGGTCGGACTTCCGGTTCGGGATCGCGCTGTACCCGGGCTGCCAGTCCGCCTCGCGGGTGGGGATCACACCCGCGCTGCCGGTGCACCTGTTCGTTGGCGAGGCGGACGACTGGATGCCTGCCCACTTCTGCGAGGCGCTCGCGGCTCTCCACGCCAGTAGAATCACGCTGACGGCGTACCCCAAGGCGCCGCACGGCTTTGACGCGCTGAACCAACCGCTTCACACGCTGACCAATGTCGAGGCTGCGCCGAAGGGCACGGTCACTGTAGGCACGGAGCCGAGGGCCCGGGCTGACGTGCTGGCGCGTGTCCCGGCTCTCCTGGAGCAACTGCGGCGCTAAGATCCTCGCGGCCTGTTTCAACCCCGTTCTAACTTCTGGCTGATCGCGCTGGGTTGGTTAGCGGCATGTTGTTTGTCTTTCACGAGTTACAGGGTTCCGATTTCTGGTCGGCGAAAACCCGCAACGCGTATCGCTTGGCTCGCACAAGGGTAAGCGCTCGGTGACGCTTC
>NZ_LABY01000003.1 GCF_001043975.1 Methylobacterium variabile | reverse complement strand
GCCCTCACGGTCGAGGCGGGGAAATCCGGTGCGCACATGAAGCTCGGCTGGTCGGCCCTGACCGACCAGGCGGTCTCGGCAGTCTCGGCCGAGCGCCCGGCCGTCGCCTTCCTGCTCTGGGGGGCGCCGGCCCGCCAGCGCGCGGCCCTGATCGACCGGGACAAGCACCTGGTGCTGGAGGCTGGGCACCCCTCGCCCCTCAACCGCCGGGCGGATTTTCGCGGCAGCCGGCCGTTCAGCCAGGCGAATGCGTGGCTGGAGGAGAAGGGGCTGGCGCCGATCGACTGGCGATTGGGGTGAGACGAGCGGGGCGTGTTCGGGCGGTGACGGAACCGGGGATGATCCCTTACCGCCCCTCCCCCGCCACGAAGGCGAGCGTCCGCCGGTGCGCCTCCTCGTCGGTGAACTGTTCCGGCGGCGACTTCATCAGCCAGCTCGATGGGCCGATCAGCGCGCCGCCGATCCCGCGCTCCCGCGCGAGGGCGGCGCAGCGCACCGCGTCGATGACGATGCCGGCGGAGTTCGGCGAGTCCCAGACCTCGAGCTTCAGCTCCAGGTTCAGCGGCACGCCGCCGAATGCCGTGCCCTCGAGGCGGATGTGGGCCCACTTGCGGTCGCTCAGCCACGGCACGTAGTCGCTGGGACCGACGTGGATGTCGTCCGGCGGCAGCGCGGTCTCGAGCTGGCTCTGCACCGACTGCGTCTTGGAGATCTTCTTCGATTCGAGCCGCTCGCGCTCGAGCATGTTGCGGAAATCGGAATTGCCGCCGAAATTGAGCTGGTAGGTCCGCTCCAGCTTGACGCCGCGCTCGCGGAAGAGGTGGGCGAGCGCCCGGTGCACGATGGTGGCGCCGACCTGGCTCTTGATGTCGTCGCCGATGAGCGGCAGGCCGGCGGCCTCGAAGCGCTGGCGCCACTCGGGGTGCGAGGCGATGAAGACCGGGATGCAGTTGACGAAGGCGCAGCCCGCCGCGAGCGCCGCCTCGGCGTAGAACTCCGTGGCTCCCTGCGAGCCCACCGGCAGGTAGGAGACCAGCACCTCGGCCCCGGCGCGTCGCAGCGCCGCCGCGACGTCCACCGGCCGGGCGGTTGATTCCGGCACCACCGCCTTCAGGTACTGGCCGAGGCCGTCGAGTGTCGGGCCGCGCTCCACCGTGACCCCGGTCGGCGCCACGTCGGCGAAGCGGGCGGTGTTGTTGGGAGGAGCCTGGATCGCCTCGGCCAGGTCGCGGCCGACCTTGGCCTCGGCGACATCGAACGCCGCCACCACCGTCACGTCCGCCACCCGGTAGCCTCCGAGATCGGGGCTCATCAGGCCCGGGACGGCGTCGCCGGGACCGGCCTCCCGATAGTAGGTCAGACCCTGCACGAAGGAGGAGGCGCAGTTGCCGACGCCCGCGATCGCGACCCGCACGCTCTTCTGGCCCAACGCCCACACTCCCGATGACGGCACTCTCGCTCCTTAGCTAGAACACCCCAGCGGAGTATCGATCCCCGATCGAGCGTGGCCGTGCGCGGCGGCACGGCCTAAGGTGGCCGGAAACGGGAGGAGACCGCATGGAGAGCTTCGACGGGCCGGAGGCCCTGAAGGCGGCGATCGGGCAGGAGATCGGCGTCGGCGAGTGGATCACCGTCGACCAGGTGATGATCGACCGCTTCGCCGAGGCGACGGGCGATCACCAGTGGATCCATGTCGATCCGGAGCGGGCGGCACGGGAATCGCCCTACGGCACCACGGTGGCACACGGCTACCTCACCCTGTCGCTGGTGCCGCGCTTCATCGCCGGGGTGCGCCGCCTCGAGGGCCTGCGCCTGAGCCTGAATTACGGCCTCGACCGGGTGCGCTTTCCCGCCCCCGTGGTGGTGAACGCGCGGCTGCGCGGCCGGGTGCGGGTGGCGGCGGCCCTCGACGTGCCGCCCCGGGGCCTGCGCACCACCTACGGGGTGACGGTGGAGATCGAGGGCGCCGCGAAGCCGGCCTGCCTCGCCGACGCGGTCGTGCTGCACCATTGGTGAAACGCTCGCGCCCCTGGCGGATTGTCCGGGGGTTGAGAGCGGGACCTTGCGATGGATTTCGGGACGGAGCGGCGCGCGCTGCAGCGCGTGGTGGCTGTGGCGGCGGTCGTGCCGGTGGCGGCAGGGCTCTACGGCGTGCTGTTCGGACAGGCCGGCCTCGGCGGCGGCCACGTCGAGGTCTCGACGGACAGCCATTTCCGCTACCTGTCGGGCCTGCTCCTCGGGATCGGCCTGCTGTTCTGGTCGACGATTCCGGCGATCGAGACCAAGGCGTCGCTCTTCCGCTTCCTGACGATGGTGGTGGTCCTCGGGGGCCTCTCCCGGCTCCTCGGCCTGTGGCTCACCGGCGTGCCCTCCCTCACCATGCTGGCGGCGCTCGGCATGGAACTGGTGGTCACGCCGGTGCTGTGCCTGTGGCAGGTCCGGGTGGCGAACCGGGCCGGGACGGCGATCCCGTAGGCGGGGTTCGCTCGGTCAGGGGGGCCGGCAGCCTCAGAGCCTGTTTGATTGGCTTCCACAGATTTAACACCCTGCATGTCATTCCGGGGCCGCGCAGCGGAGCCCGGAATCCAGAAACTCAGGAGGTCTCGAACAAGACGAATTGCATTCCGCTCTATTCTGAACATCCTGCGGCTCTGGATCCCGGGCTCCGCTGCGCGGCCCCGGAATGACGAACCGGGTGTTCATACTGTCCGGCAAAGCAAACAGGGTCTCGGAAATCCCGAGAGAAGTGCCTGACGCGAGCCGCGCCTGAACCCTCTCCCACTGCGGGGGAGGGTCAGGCGCGCTAAGTCACTCCACCCGCGTCCACATCTGCTTCTTGCAGATCAGGCCGCCCAGGACGCAGCCCGACAGTTCCAGCACGTTCGGCCCCTTCATGGCGAGCTTGCCCGAATAGGTCCGGCCGTCGCGGAAGTTGTAGAGCGAGCCCTCCCAGCCCTCGCCGGCCGGGTGCATGTCGCGGGTGAGCGCCGCGCCGACGAGGCTGCGGCCGCGCAGGGCCGGGTCGGGGTTGTGGATGTCCTTGGCCTCGCCCGCCATCACCTTCGCGACGGTCCCGCACAGGGCCGCGCCGCAGCGGCTGATGCGGATCTGCGAGTCCTTGCCGGGCGTGAGCCAGGTGCCGAGGGGCTGGGGCCCCGCCTGCGCGTGGGCGAGGGCCGGCGCGCAGGCGAGGATGAAGGCGGCGAGACGAACGGCAGGATGGACGGGACGCAACGGCGCGGGCTCCGGATCGGCGAATCGAAGCCCCGACGTAGCGCCTCGGCGCCCGTCCCGCCATGCGGTCAGGCGCTCAGGCGACGAGCTCCGGGAACGGCACGATGGTCGACTTCACGGTCTTCATCGCCATCGCGTCCTTCACCGCCTGCGACACGCCCTCCTGGGTGAAGGGATAGACCGTCTGCATCTCGAGCCACGGGTACTTGTCCCGGGCGCGGTAGAGCATGTCGACCCCGAGCGGCAGGTCGTTGCCGGTGAAGGCCCAGGAGCCCAGCACGTTCAGGTCCTTGGAGCAGATCCGGTGCCACGAGGTCTCGATCTTGCCCGCATCGGTGAACTGGCCCATCTCGACGTAGGTGCCGCCGTCGCGCAGGAACTCGATGCCCTCCGGTCCGGCGGTCGGGTGGCCCGAGCAATCCATCACCAGGTCGGCCCCGAAGCCGCCGACGATCTCGCGCACCGCCGCGATGCGGGCCTCCGGCGTCGTGACCTTGGTGATGTCGACGGTGGCCTCGGCGCCGAACTTGCGGGCAAGCGCGAGGCGCGGCTCCTCCGGGGCGCCGACGCAGATCACCCGGCCGGCGCCCATCTCCTGGGCAGCCGCCACCGCCAGGATGCCGATCGGCCCGGAGCCCTGGATCACCACCGTGTCGCCCCACTTGAAGCCGCCGGCCCGCGTCGCCCGGTTGAAGGCGCGGATGCAGGAGGTCAGCGGCTCGGACAGGGCGCCAAGGCGAAGCGACATGTCGTCGGGCAATTTATAGACCTTGGTGCCCGGCAGCATCTCGAGGTCGACGTAGACGTACTCGGCCCAGCCGCCCCAAAGGTGCGGCGCCTTGTCGAAGCCGAGATAGCGCCCGTAATAGACCGGGGTCAGGCACTTGTTGGCCTGCTCGGGGTAGTGGACGCAGTAGTAGCAGTGCCCGCACGGCATCAGCGGCGGGATCATCACCTTGGAGCCGACCTGCAGCGGCTTCTCCATGAAGTCGGCAGTGAACTCCTCGCCCTTCTCGACGATGACGCCACCGATCTCGTGGCCCAGCGTGAAGGGCCACGGCAGGGGCTTCGGCCAGTGGCCCTTGAGGATGTGCTGGTCGGTGCCGCAGACGCCGCAGGCGCCGACCTTGATCAGCGCCGCCTTGCGCGGAACCTTCGGCCAGGGCACCGATTGGATGACGGGTTCCGCCCCGGGGCCCGCGAACGTCGCGACGCGGATCTCTGGCTTGCTCATCGGCGCTTCCTCGTCTGGCTGTTCTGGCGCGACGCGCGGCCGCGGGCCGGGTCGCTGCCCGGCTGAGCTCACCCTAGCATCGTATTCGATTTGTGCATCCCGATCGGGCGCGATCGCTGGCGGGAGCTGAAGCCATGTCCGAGGGGCGAATGGCCGAGGTGACGCAGCGCCGCGGCTGGATCGACGCGGTCCTCGACCGGATCGAGCCGCCGCCGCTCTCGTCCTGGGCCTACGGCCTGCGGATCTGGCTCGCCATGATGCTGGCGCTCTATGCCGGGTTCTGGCTCCAGCTCGAGAGCGCCTCCTCGGCCGCCGTCACGGTGGCGATCCTGGCCCAGCCCCGGCGCGGACAGGCCCTGTCGAAGGCGGCCTATCGGTTCCTCGGCACGCTGATCGGCTTTGCGGTCGCGATCCTGTTCACCGCCCTGTTCGGACAGGACCGGGTCGAGATGCTGGTCGCCTTCGCGCTATGGATGGGGTGTTGCGTCTTCGTCGCCAACTACCTCCAGGGCACCAAGGCCTACGGTGCCATGCTGTCGGGCTACACGGTGGCGATCATCGCCATCAACAACATCGACGCGCCGCAGATGGTGTTCGAATCCGGCCTCGCCCGCGTCGCCGCGATCACCCTTGGCATCCTCTCGATCACCTTCATCAACGACGCGCTCGGCGCGCCCTACGTCTTCCCCGAGCTCAGCGCCGGCATGGCGAAGGCCCGCGACGCGGTGCGCGATTTCGTCCGCCAAGCGGTGCAGGAGGGCGATCCGGGCCCGGAGGCGGCGGCGGACACCCTGCGCCTGGTGGCCGCGCCCCGGGACTCGATCGGGGTGGTGGGGACGGAGTTCCACGACGGCGAGAACCGGGCGGCGGGCGCCCGCAGCGCCGTCGCGGCCCTGTTCGCGGCGGTCGCGGGCGCGCGCTCCTTCGCGCTCGCGGTCGCGCGGTCGGGTGAGCGGACGGACGACGCGGAGGAGCTGCGCCGGCAGGTGCTCGCCGGCCTCGACGGCGACCGGACCGCCCTGCCGGGTCTCGAGGCCCGCATCGACGCCCTGGCGGCGGGAGACGGCGCCGATCCCGACGCCGTGCTGCTGCACCGGCGCGCCATCGACCTCCTGCGCCAGGACCGCCTGGCCGAGGACGGCATCGACGCCCTCGAGACCGGCCGCGCCCCTCTGCGCGACATGCGCCTGCCGGTCCACCGCGACTTCCCGGACGCGCTGCGCAACGCCGCCCGGGTGGTGATCACGGTGGCGATCAGCGCCGCGATCTTCGTGCTGAGCGGCTGGCCGGCCACCTCGGCGGCCCTGCTCCAGGTCTCCGCCTTCGCGGCGCTCGCCTCGATCAATCCGAACCCGGTCGGCTTCGCCACCGGGGCCCTGTGGGGCATGCCGCTCGCCGCCGCCTGCGCCGGCATCGTCGAGTTCATCGTCCTCGACGGCGGCCAGGGCTTCCCGCTCCTCGCCATCGCGATGGCGCCGGTGGTCGTCACCGCCTGCCTGCTCAGCCTGCGCCCGGGGACGGCGAGCCTCGGCTTCATCCTGCTGGTGTTCTTCCCCGTGGTGCTGGCACCGGCGAACCCCCAGCCCTACAACCCGGAATCGTACGTCAACTCCACCGTGCTGTTCTGCGTCTCCGGGCTGATCCTGTTCCTGGTGATCCGGATCGTGCTGCCGACCACCAACGCCCAGCGCCGGCGCTGGTCGCTGGGCGCGGCCCGCGCGGACGTGATCGAGGCCCTGTCGGGCGAGCCGCAGGATTCCGACGAGCGGGTCAACCTCGACGCCGACCGCCTGGTGCAGTTCGCCGGCTGGGCCTGCGCCGCCGGCGCGGCCCGGCGCGCCACGTTACGGCACGCCTTTGCCCTCGCCGCCCTCGACACCGCCGCCGCGGGGGCTCAGGCCGGGCTCAACCGCCTCGCCGCGGAGCCGGCCTTCGACGGCGCCGTCCACCGGGCCCGGGCCGCCCTGCGGCGGGCCGAGGCGGGGGCGCTGCGCGAGGCCGCCTCCGACCTCCTCGCCGCCGCCCGCGGCGGACCGGCCGAAACGCGCCGCACCGCAACACGGGTTGTGGCCGACCTCACCACGGCGTCCTATGTGATCGAGGACCAGGGTCGGGTGCTGCGGCGCCTCGACCTGTGGGGCGCCGGGTAGGGCATGTTTCCGGGCTGGCCATGTTTCATGAGCTGACCATCGGCGGGGTGCTGGTCTCTCCCTTCGTCGCCTACGCGGCCGCCGCCCTGGCGATCCTGCTCGGCTTACGGCCGCTCCTGCGCCTCGCGCGCTTCGAGCGCGTCTTCGCCAACCCGCCGCTTGCCGAGGCGGGGATCTACCTGTGCATCCTGGCGCTGCTGATCGTGCTGGTCTGAGAGGAGGAGAGCGGTGGCGGTCAAGCAGACGACCCGGGGACGGCGCCTCCTGCGGCTGCTCGCCACCGCATTGGTTCTGGCCTGCGCCGCCGCCGCGGCCCTCGTCGTCTGGCAGTACTATGTCACCGCGCCCTGGACCCGGGACGGGCGGGTGCGGGTTCAGGTCTCCAGCATCGCCCCCCAGGTCTCCGGCCAGATCACCGAGCTGCGGGTCGTCGACAACCAGTTCGTCCGCAAGGGCGACGTGCTCTACGTGATCGACCCGTTCGACTTCAAGGTCGCCCTCGAATCCGCCAGGGCCGACGTCGAGAACCGGGCCGCCGACCTGCAGGTCAAGCGCGCCCAGGCCGCGCGGCGCGAGGCGCTGACCACGGTCTCGACCTCGATCGAGGAGAAGCAGCAATTTGCCGGCACCGCCAAGCAGGCGGAGGCCGCCTTCGCCTCGGCCCAGGCGCAGGTCGCGCAGGCGGAGATCAACCTGCGGCGCACGGAGGTCCGCAGCCCCGTCAACGGCTACGTCACCAACCTGCTGCTGCGGGTCGGCGACTACGCCACCGCCGGCACCCGCAACATCTCGGTCATCGACGCCGATTCGTACTGGATCGACGGCTACTTCGAGGAGACCAAGATGGGCCACATCCGGGTCGGGGACGCGGCGACGGCGACCCTGATGGGCTATGCCGAGCCGATCCGAGGCAGGGTCGAGAGCATCACCCGGGGCATCAGCACCCCGAACGCCGCCGCGAGCACGCAGGGCCTGCCGAGCGTCGATCCGGTCTATACCTGGGTCCGCCTCGCCCAGCGGGTGCCGGTGCGCATCCGCATCGAGGAGGTGCCGCCGAACCTCGCCCTCGTGGCCGGCATGACGGCGACGGTCTCGGTCGGCGCCTACGCCCAGCCCGGCGACCGCCTGCGGGACGTGTTCAGCGCCTTCGTCGACCGCCTCGGCCCGCAGCGGCCGCAGGACGGCGCCGTGTCGCCGGCCGGCGACACCACGACGGTGAAGGGCTCGCACGACGTCTCGACCCTGCCGGCGCCCGACCCGAAGGCGGGCCCGAGCGCCGACCAGATCGCGCCCGGCATCGCGCCGGGCATCAACGAGGCGCCGGACGCGCCGCCCGCGAAGGAACCACCCGCCAGGGATCAGCGCGGCTCGCACCGCGACCACGGCGGCGGCCGCACCGCCCGGGATTGACACGCTCCCGCTCCCCACGGCACAGGAGAGGGGCTTCACCGCGCGCGGGCGTGGCGGAATTGGTAGACGCAGCGGACTCAAAATCCGCCGTCCTCACGGATATGTCGGTTCGAGTCCGACCGCCCGCACCACCTCCTATCCGGACCGGCCTCGCGCAGCGCGCTCACGCGCCGCCGGATCGCGGCCGCTGGGGCAGGCACGGCCCGCCGGCCGGCTTGCGATGCTCCCGGAATGCCGCCGTGATGGCGCGCAGCGTCTCCTTCGTCCGCGGGTCCGACAGGGACGAGTGCAGGATGATGGTATGGGAGGGCAGCGGCGGCAGGCCCAGCGCGTCGCCGACCTCCACGGCATCCGCCGGTGCGAGCCGGCACGGGAAGGCCGCGACCGCGAGTCCGGCCGAGATTGCCGCGGCGTTGGCGGCCGTGCCGCCGACGAAGACCTCCGTCCAGGGAATGCCCGCACGGTCGAGCAGGCGCGTCGCCGCGTCGCGCACGGCGCAGCAGGGCGAGAGCGTGGCCAGCGGCAACGGCTCGCCCGCCCGATGCTCGAAATCCGGCGAGGCGAACCAGCCGAAATGCTCGGGCCCGAGGATCTCGCCCTCCCGCCGGTCGTCGTCGCTGCGGACGATCACGGCATCGAGCGCACCGCCCTCGAAGGCATCCATCAGCGCCCGCGAGGTGTCGAGCAGGACCTCGATCGTGAGGGCCGGATCGAGGGATTTCAGGCGCGCGAGCAGGGTCGGCACCTCCGGCCCCATCACGTGGCTCGCGATGCCGAGCCGGAACCGGCGGCGGGTGGCCGTAAGCCCGGCGACGGCGCGCTCGTGCGCGGCCAGGAAATCCCGCGCGGACTGGATGAAGATCTCGCCTTGTGCCGAGAGCCGCACCTGACGCGGCGTCCGCTCGATGAGCTTCTGGCCGAGCCGGTCCTCCAGCCGCTTCAGCTTCACGCTGACGGCGCCCTGCGTCGAGCCCAGCGCCTCCGCCGCGCGGGTGAAGCTCCTGTGATCCGCCACCAGCACGAAGGCCCGGACGGCATCGACCTCCAACGTCAGCATGGCGCGGATCCATCGTTGTCTGTTGTCACTGAAATACCCTGACATCGAATTGCGTTGTGATCCAGCCCGCGACACCTTGCGCAGCGCCGTTGCCCACCGTGCCGCCGAGGTGAGTGCTCGAAACAGTCATGCCGAGCACGACCGCGTGTTCCGCTGCGGCGAGAAGCACAGAGACCGACCATGTCCATGCGCCGAAATCAGAGAAATACTGCTGCCCTGGCCGCCGTCTGCGTGTCGGCGCTGATGCTGGGGCTTGAGATATCCAGCATCCCCGCGATCCTGCCGACGTTGGAGCATGTTCTCCCGGCCGATTTCCGGGAGCTTCAATGGATCATGAATGCCTACACCATCGCCATGACGACTTGGCTGATGGCGATGGGCGCCCTGGCCGACCGCTTCGGCCGGAAGCGCGTCTTCGTCCTCGGCATCGTGGTCTTCGGCGGGGCCTCGCTGATCTGCGGGCTCGCCACGAGCGCACCCTTGCTCATCGCCGCCCGCTTCCTCCAGGGCACCAGCGGCGCGGCGATGCTGGCCTGCCAGATCGCCGTGCTCTCGCATCAGTTCCGCGACGGCCGGGATCGCAGCGTGGCGTTCGGCTGGTGGGGCATCGTCTTCGGCATCGGACTTGGCTTCGGCCCGCTCGTCGGCGGCGCGATCGTCGCGGTGTCGAGCTGGCACTGGGTCTTCCTCATCCACGCCGTGCTCGCGGTCGGCACGACGCTCCTCGCCTGGGGCGGCGTGGAGGAATCCTCGGATCCTCAGGCAGCGCGGATCGACCTCGCGGGCATGGTCACGCTGTCGCTGTCCGTCTTCTGCCTCGTCTCCCTCATCACCCAGGGACGGGCCCTCTCGTCCGATAATCCCGCCGGCCTCCTCACGGCCGTCGCCGGCGCGCTGAGCCTGACCGTGTTCGTCGCCGTCGAGACCAGGCTTGCCCGGCCGATGTTCGACTTCCGGGCGTTCCGCATCCGTCGCTTCTCGGGCGCCCTCATCGGCGCGAGCGGCATGAACTTCAGCTTCTGGCCGTTCGTGATCTACTTGCCGATCCACTTCCAGGCCGTGCTCGGCCTCGACAGCGCGGGGGCAAGCCTCACGCTCCTCGCCTACACGCTGCCGACCCTGTTCGTCCCGCCCTTCGCCGAGGCATTGCTGCGGCGCCACGGTCCGCGCTTCGTCATCCCGCTCGGCCTCTCCACCATCGGTTTCGGCTTCGTGCTGATGCGCGTCGCCACGACCGCCGCGCCGGCGAGCTGGATCGCCATGGTGCCGGGCTGCATCCTCGCCGGGATCGGCCTCGGGCTGACCAACACGCCCGTCACCAACACCGCGACCGCGGCGGTCCCCGCCGAGCGCGCCGGCATGGCGTCGGGAATGGACATGAGCGCCCGGATGATCGCGCTCGCGATCAACATCGCGCTGATGGGCTTCATCCTGGTTCAGGGCATCCGCGCCAGCCTCGCGCACCGGGTGCCGCAGGCCGGTGACGACGTCCTCGCCCGGCTGGCCGAGACGATCGCCGCCGGCAACCTGGCGGCCGGTGTGCCGGGAGGGATCGACGTCGGCGCCGCGGTGGCGCGCGAGGCGCTGATGCAGGGTTTCGGCGGGGTGATGCTCTACGGGGCGCTCTGTGCCTGGACGGCGGCGGCGCTGAGCTTCGTCGTCTTCGGCCGCAGGGCGGCTCTCGCCGGGGCCGACGGCCGGATCTGAGGGAGAGCGTCGCCGCCCGCTCGGTCCTGGCCGGCGTCGTCGAACGAGTCCGTTCGACGACCCGGCGGGATCACGCCGCCGGCGCGGCCAGCGCCCGTTGCAGCACTGGGAAGACCCGCGCATCGCCCATCTGCGCCACGTTGAAGCGCATGAAGTGCGAGGCGGTGTGCGAGACGCTGAACACGTCGCCGGGGGCCAGCACCACGCCCTCGCGCAGGGCCGCCCGGGCGATATCGGCGGCGTTCTGCCCTTCCGGCAAGGCGCACCAGAGATAGAACCCGCCCCGCGGCATCAGCCAGGGTCGGATCCCGAGGGCGCCCAGCCTCTCGGCGCCCTCGCGCCGAGCCCGGGCGAGGCGGCGGCGCAGGGTCTCGAGGTGCTTGCGATACTGCCCGTCGCCCATCGCTCCCGCGACGAGCTCCGCCGCGACCGGGCTGACCCCGCCGAAGCTCGTCGCGACCTGGAGGTCGATCAGCGCCTCGATCCAGTCCGCCTTCGCGGCGATGTAGCCGCAGCGGATCGAGGCCGAGAGAGTTTTCGAGAAGCTGCCGATCCGGATCACCCGGTCGAGCCCGTCCAGGGCCGCGAGCCGGGGCGAGGGCTCGGGCTCGAAGGCGGCGAAGATGTCGTCCTCGACGATCAGGAGGTCGTGGGCCGCCGCCGCGTTGAGCAGCCGGTGCGCGACGGCGGGCGAGAGTGTCGCGCCGGTCGGGTTGTGCAGGGCGGAGTTGGTGACGTAGAGCCGCGGCCGGTGCGCGGCGGCGGCCTCCGCGAACCGCTCCGGATCCGGCCCCGCCTCGGTGTAGGGCACGCCCACCACCGTCGCCCGGTGGGCGCGCAGCAGCGCCTGGAAGTTGAAGTAGCAGGGGTCGTCGACCAGCACGGTGTCGCCGGGCCGCACCAGGAGGCGGCAGATCAGGTCGATCGCCTGCGTGCCGGAGCCGGTGAGCAGGATCTGCTCCGGGCCGACCGGCAGGCCCTCGCCGGCGAAGTGGCGCGCCAGGAGCCGGCGCAGGGGCAGCGGCCCGCGCGTGGCGCCGTAATCGGTGAGCACCGCATCCTCGGCGCGGGCGAGGCTGCGGGCGGCGCGGCGCAGGGCCGCCACCGGCATCCACTCCGCCGGCAGCCAGCCGCAGCCGGGCTTGGACAGGTCCGGCTCGCCGTCGAGGGATTGCCGCGAGACCCAGAGCGGGTCGACCGCCCGGTCGAGGCGGGGCCCGATCTCGGCCAGCGTCAGCGGCGGGGCGGCGGCCGCGGCGTAGAAGCCGGAGCCCGGGCGGGCGCGCACCGCACCCTCCGCCGCCAGGCGCTCGTAGGCCTCGACCACCGTCGAGGGCGACACGCCCATGGCTCCGGCAAGGCCCCGGATCGAGGGCAGCTTCTCGCCCGGCGTCAGCCCCCGCGCGGCAATCCGCCCCCGGATCGCCGCCATCACCGCCGCCGTGCGGCTGCCCGGCCCGTCCGCCATCGCGTCCCCCGACCGTACGGTTCGCGTCATCAATACAGTTCGACGCAACCGTACGGGACCGTGCCTTCGCGCGCCAGCGTCCCCTGCGCTATCCAGCGATCGAAGGCGTGGGGTCGGGCGATGCAGCGGCAGGCGGACGGGTGGGGCAGCGGGCTCCTCGGCGTGGTGATCTTCAGCGGCTCGCTGCCGGCGACCCGGGTGGCGGTCGGCGGCTTCACGCCGCTGTTCCTGACCTCGGCCCGGGCGGTGATCGCGGCGCTCCTCGGGGTGGCCCTGCTGTGGGCCCTGCGCCAGCGGCGGCCGGCCCGCGCCGACCTCGCCCCCCTCGCCATCGTGGCCCTCGGCGTGGTGGTGGGCTTCCCGCTCCTGACCGCGCTGGCGCTCCAGCACGTCACCTCGGCCCACTCGATCGTGTTCATCGGACTCCTGCCCCTCGCGACCGCCCTGTTCGGGGTGCTGCGCGGAGGTGAGCGACCGCGGGCGGCGTTCTGGCTCTTCTCCCTCATCGGCAGCGCCGCGGTCGCGGGCTTCGCCCTCGTCCAGGGCGGACCGGCCTCCCTCACCGGCGACCTCCTGATGCTCGCCGCCATTCTGCTCTGCGGGCTCGGCTACGCGGAGGGCGCGGCGCTGTCGCGCCGGCTCGGGGGCTGGCAGGTCATCTCCTGGGCCCTGGTGCTCGCCCTGCCGGCGATGGCGGTGCTCGCCGTGGCGACCCGGCCGGCTGCCGTCAGCGGGATCGGCGGCCCGGCCTGGCTCGGCCTCGCCTACGTCTCGGTGTTCAGCATGCTGGTCGGCTTCGTGTTCTGGTATCGCGGCCTGGCGCGGGGCGGCATCGCCGGGGTGGGCCAGCTGCAATTGCTCCAGCCCTTCCTCGGCCTCGCCCTCGCCGGCCTCCTCCTCGGCGAGCCGGTCGCCTGGTCGATGATCGTGGTGACGGGTCTCATCGTGCTGTGCGTCGCGGGCGCGAAGAGGTTCGCGTGAGCGGATCCGCCGCTACCGGTGGATTCCCGGGGCGCCCCATCCTGGGGCAAGCGCTGACGGCGAAGGTTGACGCGGTGTTTACGCCATCGTGCGCATTGTCGGCACCATGCGTCGTGGCATCGTTGCGTTCTCAGCCTTCACGCTCTTCGGCCTGGGGCTTACCGGATGCGCGCTCAACCGGTTTGAGCAGCGCGAACCCTGGCGGAATCAGGCCGAAGAGGTCTGCCTCGCCCAGAAACTCGTTCGCCCGAGCGAGGACATCCAGCCGGTCAAGGAGATCGACGGGCCGGGCGTCTGCGGCATGGTGCATCCGTTCCGGGTCACGCGGCTCGCCGGCGGCACGGTGGCGCTCAAGCAGCGCATGACGCTGGCCTGCCCGATCATCCCGGAGGTCGAGGCCTGGCTCGCCGGCACGGTGCAGCCCGCCGCGCAGCTCTATTTCGGCCAGCCCGTGGTCGAGATGAATTCCGGCTCCTATGCCTGCCGCGGCCGCAACAACCAGGTCGGCGCCAAGCTGTCGGAGCACTCGTTCGGCAACGCCGTCGACGTGATGTCCTTCCGCTTCGCCGACGGCTACGTGGTGACGGTGAAGGGCGGCTGGCGCGGCACGGAGGCCGAGCAGGGCTTCCTGCGCGAGGTCTTCCTCGGCGCCTGCAACCATTTCACCACGGTGCTGGCGCCGGGGTCGAACGTCTACCACTACGACCACCTGCATCTCGACCTGGCGCGGCACGATCCGCGCGGCCTGCGCCGCATCTGCAAGCCGCTGATCAAGTTCCAGTCGCAGCTGCCGCCGCCCGGCACGCCGCTCTCGCCGATCCGCAAGAAGCCGCCGGCCTGGCAGCCCGCCCCCGACCCGGCGCCGATCGATGTCGAGGAGGACGACCCCTACGGCCTGACGCCGATGAGCGCCCGGGAGACGGGCTCCAGGGTCGCCCGCGCCCCGGCGCCCCGCCAGGCACCGGGACAGGCGCCGGCCCAGGCCTACACCGCCCCGCCGGCACCACGGCCCGCCCTCGCCGCCGAGCCGCGCGCCCTGCCGGCGCCGTTGCCGCTTGCCAGCCCGACCTGGTCGTCGGGGCCGATCTACTGATCCCGGCCGTCAGGCCGGCCCCCCGAGATCCGCCACGACCGCCCGACGGGCGGCGGCGTCCTCGGCCAGCCTGTGGACGTGCATCTCGGTCGCGCCCCGGGCCCGGGCCCGGGTGAGCCAGCCCCGGTTGAGCCGCTCGCGCGGGCTCTCGCCCGCCGCCGCGACCGCCACCAGCTCGGCGGTCCCGTCGCCCCCGCGGCGCACCGCGATCACCACCGCCTCCCCCACCTCCGCCGGATCGTCGTCGAGGGTGTGGATCCCCACCACGTAGCGGCGGCCCGAACGGCCGCGCCAGGCGCTCAGCGGCAGGGCCGGGGTGCCTCGCAGGCTCGAGGCCGTTCTCAGGCGCTCCTCACGCACGTCCAACCTCCTCGCGCGGTCGTTCTGGATGTCCCGCATCGCGACCGACCAGGACAGGGCTCGCTTGTTCGCCATTTGTTCCAGCCTAGTTCCGATTCCGGAGGTCCGTCAAGCGCGGACGCGCGTGATGCGGGAGATCTGGCGAGGCGGTGCGCGGAGTTCAAGATCGAAGGGTGCGGCGGCCGGACGATCCGGCCGCCGCCCCTGCTCACCAGCGGTGATGCCAGCCGTGGTGGCCCCACCCACCTGGGTGGCCCCACCCGCCGGTCCGGTAGCCGACGCGATGCCAGCCGCCATAGCCCCATGGGCGGTGCCAGCCGACGGGGCGCCAGCCGCCATAGCCCCATGGGCGGTGCCAGCCGACGGGGCGCCAGCCGTGGCCCCAGCGCGGGCCGTAGACGACGGGCCGGTAGCGGACCGGGGCATAGTACACCCGCGGGCCGTAGAAGTTCGGGCGGCACCAGCCGCGCCAGGTCCGGTGGAAGCCGGGCCCGCAGCCGTCACGGGCCTCCGCGCTCGTTCCCGAGCCGACGACGGCGCCGAGAGACAGGATCGCGGCGCCAGCAGCCATTGTCCAACGCATCGTAGCCTCCTGTTGCGAGGCCCTGGAAATGCGCGAGATGGTCCGATCGTTTCCAGGTTACGAAGAGTTCATGTTTCGCGCACCGCCGCAGGTCTATGGCTGTGCTTGCGCGCCGGACAAGCGCTCATGCACCCCGGGCGGGCATCGCGGCGCCGGCAGGTTCGGGCAGGCCCGCCTCCCGCACCAGGGCGTTCGAGGCCGTCTCGACACGCTCCTGCAGCTCGGCCAGAAACACGTCGCGGGGCAGGCCCGGCGGGATCGGCGGCAGGAAGGCGATCACGGCGGTGCCGGGCCGGTAGGTCAGGCGGCGGCGGCCCCAGAACACCCCGGTGTTGAGCGCCACCGGCAGGCAGGGCACGCCGAGGCGGTCGTACATGTGGGCGACGCCGTACTTGTAGGCCGGCGGCGCCCACGGGGCGCGGCGCGTGCCCTCGGGGAAGATGATCAGCCGGCGGCCCTGCGCCATCGCGGCGGCGGCCTCCTCGTTCATCAGCGCCAGGGCGCGCGAGCCCTTGGAGCGGTCGATCGCCACCATCTCGCTCCGGGCGAGGTACCAGCCGAACAGCGGCAGCCACATCAGCTCGCGCTTCAGGATGTAGGTGAAGTCGTCGAGCACCGTGACGAGGGCCAGCGTCTCGAGGGCCGACTGGTGCTTGGCAGCCACCAGGACCGCCCCCGCCGGGCGATGCTCGAGGCCCCGGAACTCCACGCGCAGGCCCACGACGGCGTGCAGCAGGCGGAGGATTACCCGGGCCCAGGTCTGGGCCAGCCACAGCACGCCGCGCCGGCTGGCCAGGGCCGGCAGGCCGCCGATCAGCAGCACGGCGGTGACGAGGTAAAACGCGAGGGTGAACAGGATGGAGCGGACGAGTGACATGACGGGCGGCTTGACGAACCCGCGCGCCGCGCCCGAGTGCCTCGGGCCCGACCGCGCGGCGGACGAGAGGTGCGGCGCCCGGTCGAAGCGCCGCCCGCATGATGCGGAGGCCCCTCCTTAGAGCGGTGCCGGTTCGCTTTGCAATCGGCCCGCGCCTCTGGCGACCGCGGCGACAGCGGTCGCGCCGGTAGCCGCCGTGCACTCCCGGCACCGCTCGTGCCCGGGGAGCGGACCGGTCCGGCGGAGAGGCGCCGCGCTGGTCGCGCGGACGCGGCGGGGAAAGGCCCGCGCGCGGCCTGAGGGGCAGATGCCCGGCCGGAAAAAACGTGCTTTAAGCCTCAACGGACCCGCGCGAGAGAGACGCGGGACGCCGTCGGTCCGGATCGCCGGACCCTGAGGGAGGACGCCATGACCACGCTCACGCGCCGCCGCGCGCTCCATCTCGCCGTTGCCGGCGCCGTCGCGGGCCCGGCGGTGCTGCGCATCACCCGGGCGCACGCGGCCGAGTTCACCCTGAAGGCCGCCAACAACGCGCCGGTCACCCATCCGCTCTCGATCTACATGGGCCGGGCGGCGGACGCGATCCGCGAGGAGACCGGCGGCAAGGTCGAGATCAAGCTGTTTCCCAACAATCAGCTCGGCGGCGACACCGACATGCTGAGCCAGCTGCGCTCGGGCGCGCTGGAGCTGTTCACCCTCTCGCCCCTGATCCTCGCCACCCTGGTGCCCGCGGCCTCGATCAGCGGCGTCGGCTTCGCCTGGTCGTCCTACGACAAGCTGTGGCCGGCGATGGACGGCGACCTCGGCGCCCACGTGCGGGCGCAGATCGACAAGGCGGGCCTGTTCGCCTTCGAGCGCATCTGGGAGAACGGCTTCCGCCAGACCACCTCCTCGACCCGGCCGATCCTCACCGCGGAGGACTTCAAGGGATTCAAGATCCGGGTCCCGCCGAGCCCGATGTGGACCTCGATGTTCAAGGCGTTCGACGCCGCCCCGATGACGATCAACTTCGCGGAGGTCTACTCGGCGCTCCAGACCCGGATCGCCGAGGGTCAGGAGAACCCGCTGGCGCTGATCGAGGCGGCCAAGCTCTACGAGGTGCAGAAGCACCTCTCGAAGACCAACCACATGTGGGACGGGTTCTGGCTGCTCTCCAACGGCCGGCTCTGGCGCGGGCTGCCGCAGGACGTGAAGACCGTGGTCGCCAAGCACTTCAACGCCCAGGCGGTGGAGCAGCGCGCGGAGACGCTCAAGCGCAACATCTCGACCGAGCAGGACCTGCGGTCGCGCGGCCTCGCCTTCCACGACGTCGACACCAAGGCGTTCCAGGCCAAGCTGCAATCGGCCGGGTTCTACAAGGAGTGGAAAGGCAAGTTCGGTGACGACGCCTGGGCGCTGCTGGAGAAGCACACCGGCTCGATCGCCTGACCGGCGGCGCCCCCGGCGGGCCGCGCCTCACGCTCCGGCGGGCAGCCCCGCCGGGGCCGCGGCGGCCGCCTGGACGGCGCGGCCGAACAGGTAGCCCTGCCCCTCCGTGAAGCCCTCCTGGCGCACCACCGCGAGCTGGGCCGGCGTCTCGACGCCTTCGGCCACCGTCTCGATGCCGAGGCGGCGTCCCAGCTCGGCCACGACGCCGACGATCGCCCGGCAATCCGGCCGCTCGACGGCGTCGCGCACGAACGAGCCGTCGAGCTTGATGCGGTCGAACGGGAAGGCCCGGACCCGGGACAGGGACGAGAAGCCGACCCCGAAATCGTCGAGGGAGATCCGCACGCCCATGGCGTGCAGGAGGTGCAGGTCGTCGGCGACGCCGTCGGTGGCCGTGCTGAGCACCGTCTCGGTGATCTCGAGTTCCAGGCGCCGAGGGGCCAGGCCGGTCCGCGCGAGGACGTCCCTCACCGCCCGCGGCAGGCTGCCGTCGCCGAGCTGGCGCACCGAGACGTTGACGCAGACCCGGGCCGGATCGGGCCAGGCGGCGGCGTCGCGGCAGGCCCGTTCCAGCACCCAGAAGCCGAGCGCGCGGATCAGGTCCGACTTCTCGGCGAGGGGCACGAAGCGGCGGGGCGAGACCGGGCCCCGCTCCGGGTGAGTCCAGCGCAGGAGTGCCTCCCGGGCGGTGACCGCGCCGTGCGCCAGCCCGATGATCGGCTGGTAGGCGAGGCCGAGGGTTCCGGCCGCGAGGGCCTGGCGAAGGTCCTGCTCGATGCGCAGCTCCTCGCTGCGCTCGGTCTCCATCTCCGGGGTGAACAGGCGCCAGGCGGCCTTGCCAGCGCCCTTGGCGGCGTAGAGCGCGCAATCGGCCTGCCGCAGCATGGCGTCGGGCGTGGTGCCCTCCTTCGCGAAGGCGATGCCGATGCTGGCCGAGACGTGGCGCGGCCGCTCGCCCTCGATCTCGTAGGCCTGGGCGAACTCGATCAGCAGCCCCTCGGCCAGGGGCACCGCGAGGTCGCCCGCCCCGCCCGGGAGCAGCAGGGCGAACTCGTCGCCGCCGAACCGGGCGGCGAGGCCCTGCTCCGGCAGCGTGCGGCGCAGCCGTTCGGCCACCTGGCGCAGCAGCGCGTCCCCGGCCTGGTGCCCGAGGTCGTCGTTGACGGCCTTGAAGCCGTCGAGGTCGAGGAACAGCAGCGCGGTCCCGGCCGGCAACGCGCCGTCGGCCGCGCTCTCCCGCAGCCGCCGCCAGAGCATCGCCCGGTTGGCGAGGCCGGTGAGTGCGTCGTGGTGCGCGAGGCGGCTGACCTCGAGCTCGGCCTGCCGCTGGCGCGTCACGTCCTCGAAGGTGACCACGAAGGCGCCGCCGGGTATGCCCCGGCGCACCAGCGCGACCGCGCGCCCGTCCGGCATCGGCACCACCACGGCCTCGCCACCCCCGAGCAGCGCCTCGTGCCCGGCGAGAAGCCCGGCCCCCTCCTCGACGCCCGCCCCGGGGCCCGCGAAGGCGAGGGCCCAGAGCGCCTCGATCGGTGTCCCGATCAGGTCGCGCCCCTCGGCGGCGAACATCTGGAAGAAGCGCTGGTTGATGAGCCGCACCTTCCGGCCGGCGTCGAACAGGCACAGGCCCTGCGACATGGTCGAGAGGGCGAGGTCGAGGATCAGCGCCACCGCCTGGAACTGGTCGGCATCGGATTTCTGCCGCGTGGCGTCGCGGATGACCTGGGCGAAGCCGATGACCGTCTCGCCGTCGCGAATCGCCGTGATGGTGATGTTGGCCCAGAAGCGCGTGCCGCCCCGATGAGAGAGCCAGGCCTCGATCTCGCAGCGGCCGGACTCGCGGGCGGTTGCGAGCGCGTCCGACGCGCCGCTGCCGATCAGGTCGGCGAAGCCGAAGATCCGGCCGGCGATCTCCCCGGCGGCGTAGCCGGTCATCCGCTCGGCCCCCGGGCTCCAGACGAGCACCCGCCCGTCGCGGTCGAGGAGGCACAGCGCGTAGTCGACGGCGGCATCGATCAGACGACGAAACCAGTCTTCGGAGAACGCGCTCCTGCCCGCATCGACGACGTGGAGTGGCATACAGGATCCGCCCAAGGGAAAAACCGCAGAGAGACGACGCGCGACGATGGCACCATCCGCGAGAACACCGCCGGATTCAAGCGCGCGCCGGTCTCGATGATGCTGCATCCTGACCTCATCAGGAAAAATTTTGTGAACAGTAAAGAGACTTGGTTTATGGATCTGCAACACTGGACATCGGGCGACAACGGCTGATCGGGCGAAGGTACTTGTTGCAATTTTTTCGATCGTAAATGATATTTAGAAATATATGTACATCATTGCCAACAGACGATTGGAAACAAGAATGTCAATGTCCGTCGATTATCGGAAAAATTTAGTAAAATCGAAAATCTATCGTATGATCGAGGCTTCCGGATCGCCGACGATCCGGTACGGTCGGGTGATGCTGCCTCCGGATGACAATCTTCGCGCGTCGTCCCACGAGCCGTCGCGGCGGAACTTGGCTCAATATGATTGATCCGCTTTGCAAACAGGATGTTTCTGAGATTGCCTAAGGCACCGATCGGAGACGGCGTGACCGTTGCAGTGTTCGCTGGAACGAATGCCGGCTCGGCGCGAACCCCAGGGCGAACCGGGGGCTTGGCGGCGGATCCGATTGCCGGGTCGGCACCGCACTGATGAAGAACGCAGCACGAGTACGGATGGCGAGCGGGCCCGCTTTGAGGGCATCAGCCGCGCGCCCACGAGGGCGGGGAGGATCTTTGCGTCTTGGCAAGCGACGCTCCGTCCGCTCGGGCTCCTGCTGTGTCGCAGGGTTTCGTCGCAAAACCGGCCACCGCTCTTGCCAAGCCCGCTCAGGAGAGGAGTCGTTCGCGGCATGAGCCCCACCCATGCGAGCCCCGAACTCTACTGGCTGCCCGCGCGCCCCGAGACGTGGCGCCAGCGGGTGTCGGCGCTCGCCGATCTGGCCGACCGCGATCCCGCTGCCTGGACCGAGGCCGTGGCGCTCGCCCGCTACCGGCTGGACTTCTCCGGCGTCAACGCGCTCGACAGGGCGACGCGCCGGCTTGTCCGTCCCGGCACGGCATCGTTCGACCCGGGCGGCGTCATCCCTTCGGTGCGCCTCGCAATCCTGTCGTCCTCGACGACGACCCACCTGCACGGCGCGATCCGGGTCGGCGGCCTGCGCCAGGGCCTGGCGATCGAGGTCTACGAGCCGGATTACGGCCAGTACCGCCAGGTCCTGGCCGCGCCGCGCTCGCCGCTCGTCGATTTCGCCCCGGATGTCGTCGTCTTCGCCTTCGATGCCGTCACGGTCGCGAGCCAGGCCCGCGCGGCCGCCAGCCAGGCGGACGCGAAGCGCCTGGCCGAGGCCTACGTGGCGCAGCTCAAGGAGCTGTGGGCGACGGCCCGCGCCCGAACGGGCGCCGCCATCATCCAGCAGACCGTCATGCCGCGCTTCGCCGCGGCGGGCGGCAGCAACGAGCATCGCCTGCCCGGCTCCCCGGCGGCCTTCGTGGCCCGCGTCAACGCCCTCCTGCGGGATGCGGTCGACGACGCGAACGTCGATCTCCTCGCCCTCGACGCCCGGGTGTCGCAGGACGGCGTCGACCGGTGGTTCGGGGCCGCGCAGTGGCACGGCGCCAGGCAGGAGGTGTCGCTTCCGGCGGCGCCCATGTACGGCGACCTGCTCGCCCGCCTGCTCGCCGCCCGCCTGGGACGCTCCTCGAAGTGCTGCGTGTTCGACCTCGACAACACCCTGTGGGGCGGCGTCATCGGGGATGACGGCCTCCAGGGAATCGTCCTCGGCGCCGGCAGCGCGGCCGGCGAGGCGTTCCTCGACCTGCAGCACTATGCCCTCGCATTGCGGCGCCGGGGCATCCTCCTCGCCGTCTGCTCGAAGAACGACGCGGCGACCGCGGTCGAGCCGTTCGACCGCCATCCCGAGATGGCGCTCAAGCGCAGCGACATCGCGTGCTTCGTGGCGAACTGGGACGACAAGGCGTCGAACCTCCAGCAGATCGCCAGGACGTTGTCGATCGGCCTCGAGTCGCTGGTCTTCATCGACGACAACCCGTTCGAGCGGGAACTCGTCCGCCGGGCGCTTCCGGAGGTCTTCGTGCCCGAGGTGCCGGAGGATCCGGCCCTCGTCGCGCGCTGCATCGCGGATGCGGGCTGCTTCGAGGCCGTGAGCGTCACGGCGGAGGACGCGATGCGGGCGGAGCTCTACGCGGACAACGCCCGGCGCGAGGCGCGGAGGAGCAGCGCGACCGATCTCGACGGCTATCTCGCCGACCTCGACATGACCCTGCATTGGGGCGCCTTCGCCGAGAGCGACGTCGCCCGCGTCACGCAGCTCATCAACAAGACCAACCAGTTCAACCTGGCGACCCGTCGGCTGTCGGAGGGCGAGGTCCGCGCGATCATGGCTGATCCGCGCGCGGTCGGCCTGCGGTTCCGGCTTGTCGACCGGTTCGGCGACAACGGCGTCATCGCCGTCGTCACCGGGCACATGGCGGACGATGAGACCTTCGTGATCGACGACTGGCTGATGAGCTGCCGCGTGCTCGGGCGCCACGTCGAGGCCGCGACGCTCAACGCCCTGGTCGAGGCCGCCCGCCGCCTCGGCGCCACCCGGATCGCGGGACGCTACCGCCCGACCGGGAAGAACGGCCTCGTCGCCGACCTGCTGCCGCGCCTCGGCTTCAGCGTGACGGAGGATGGGCACGGCGCGCTCGACCTGCACCGGTTCGCAGAGAGGCCTGCGCCGATGCGCAGCGTCGAGACCACCGGCGCGCGCTGACGCGCCGGCGCGCTCAAGCCGGCGTCACTCCCACTCGATCGTGCCGGGGGGCTTGGAGGTGATGTCGTAGGTCACCCGGTTGATGCCCTTGACCTCGTTGATGATCCGGGTCGCGACCCGGCCCAGGAACGCCATGTCGAAGGGGTAGAAGTCCGCCGTCATGCCGTCGACCGAGGTGACGGCGCGGAGCGCGCAGACGTGGTCGTAGGTGCGGCCGTCGCCCATGACGCCGACGGTCTTGACCGGCAGGATCACCGCGAAGGCCTGCCAGATCGTGTCGTAGAGGCCGGCCTTGCGGATCTCCTCGAGGTAGATCGCGTCGGCCTTGCGCAGGGCGTCGAGCTTCTCGCCCGTGATCTCGCCGGGGCAGCGGATCGCGAGGCCCGGGCCCGGGAAGGGGTGGCGGCCGACGAAGGCCTCGGGCAGGCCGAGCTCCCGGCCGAGCTCCCGGACCTCGTCCTTGAACAGCTCGCGCAGGGGCTCGACGAGCTTCATGTTCATGCGCGCCGGCAGGCCGCCGACGTTGTGGTGGCTCTTGATCGTGACGGACGGACCGCCGGTGAACGACACGCTCTCGATCACGTCCGGGTAGAGCGTTCCCTGAGCCAGGAAGTCGGCGCCGCCGATCTTCTTCGCCTCGGCCTCGAACACGTCGATGAACAGGCGCCCAATCGTCTTGCGCTTGACCTCCGGGTCGGTGACCCCGGCGAGCTCGCCGAGAAAGAGGTCGGAGGCCTGCACGTGGACGAGGGGGATATTGTAGTGGTCGCGGAAGAGCCGCACCACCTCCTCGGCCTCGCCCTGGCGCAGCAGGCCGTGATCGACGAAGACGCACGTGAGCTGCTCGCCGATCGCCTCGTGGATCAGCACCGCCGCCACCGCCGAATCGACGCCACCCGAGAGGCCGCACAGCACCTTCGCGCCGCCGACCTGCTGCCGGATCCGCGCGATCGCCTCCTCGCGGAAGGCCGCCATCGACCAGTCGCCGGTGCAGCCGGCGATGTCGCGCACGAAGTTGCGGATTAGGAGCGCGCCGTGGGGCGTGTGCGCCACCTCGGGGTGGAACTGCACCGCGTAGAACTTGCGCGCCTCGTCCGCCACCGCCGCGAAGGGGGCGTTGGGCGAGATCGCCACGGTGGTGAAGCCGTCCGGCAGCTTCGTCACCCGGTCGCCGTGGCTCATCCAGACCGGGTACTTCTCGCCGACGTGCCAGACGCCGCGAAACAGGGCGCTGTCGGCGATGATCTCGACCTCGGCCCGGCCGAACTCGGCGTGGTGGCCGCCCTCGACCTCGCCGCCGAGCTGCGCTGCCATGGTCTGCTCGCCGTAGCAGATGCCGAGCACCGGCACCCCGGCCTCGAACACCGCCTGCGGCGCCCGCGGCGAGGTCTCGACCGTGACCGATTCCGGGCCGCCCGACAGGATCACCGCCCGCGGCTTCATCGCCGCGAAGGCCGCCTCGGCCGCCTGGAACGGCACGATCTCGGAGTAGACCCCCTCCTCCCGCACGCGGCGGGCGATGAGCTGGGTCACCTGGCTGCCGAAATCGATGATGAGGATCTTGTCGTGCTCGGTCGTCATGGGATCACGAGTTAGACGAGGCCCGCCCCGGGTGCAACGCACCGGGAAGCGGGTCCACGGTGCGTTCACGGCATTAACCGGACGTTCATGATCTAACGGCGATCGAGGCGCCCCCAACCCACCAGACAGGGAGCCTCGCCATGCGAGCCATCGTCCTCGGGATCGCCGCCACCCTCGCCACGGGCCTCAGCCTCGCGCCGGCCTCGGCCATGCCGGTCGTCGGCGGCGGGACCGTCGCGCCCGCCGCCGCGATCGAGCAGGCGCAGTACGTCACCCGCCGGGTGGTGCGCCGCGGTCCCCGCTGCACGGTCCAGGTGATCCGCACCCGCGGTCCGTTCGGCCGGGTGGTGGTGCGCAAGGTGCGCCGCTGCTTCTGACGCCGGTCGGAACTTAGGTTCCGACGATCGGAGCCCGGGAGGGCGGCCCCGCGCGGGGCCGCCCTTTCGTCGTCTTATACCGCCGCGCCTTCGAACGGATCCGTTCGAAGGCGCAAGGCAAGCCCGAAC
>NZ_LABY01000299.1 GCF_001043975.1 Methylobacterium variabile | reverse complement strand
TACGACGCAAGGTCCTAACAGCATCGCGCACGTCCATTTCCGGTAGCACGACATCCATGATCGCGATATCGATCCGGTCCTCGGCCACGCGGGCGAGGTCTGATTTTTTTTTTTTAGATGTTTATAAGAGACTGCGGTAAGGGAGGGGCGGGGCCGGTGCGGCCCCTCCCTTACCGGGCGTTGCGGAACGGCTCGAACTTGGTCAGGCCGCGCATGAGCTGGCCGAGGAAGGCCTGCTCGCCGCCGCTGGTCGGCGTGGTGCGGGAGATGAAGTCGAACACCCGGCCGTCCTGCTCGCCGTAGAGCGCCACGCGCTCGACCTTGAATCCGGCGTTGAAGTACACCGCGAGGACGCGCTGGTCCGTCGGCTGCTCGCCCAGGAACATCACGGTGCGCTTGGTGTTCTGGCTGATGTAGTACCAGGACTTGTTGCCGACCGTGGAGACGGTGGTCGGCGTGCCGAGGGTCTGCAGCACCTGCTCGGCGCTGGCGCCGGGCCGCACCTGGGCGACGGCGGCTTCGTCGATGATGTAGCCGTGCCGGAACTCTTCGCCGATCACGCAGCCCGCGGCCGACAGACCGATCAGGCCGGCCGCGGCGAGGCGGAGAAGCGACGGTGTGAAGCGGCGCGGCATCGAGACCTCGGGCAAACTGTTCGGGACATCATGGTCGGCGGCCGGGAGGCAGCCTGGCGCGGGAAGCGACCGCTGCCGTACCCCGGGGTTGTGGCGTTGGCAAGGCACGGCCAAGGTTCCGCGACCGCGGTTTCACCCCATTGCGCCCCGCCGCCGACGCGTCGATAGCAGGGCGTTCGGCGCAGGCCGGTTCGGGTCGGCCGGCACCTGCGGCGGTGGCGACGGTGCTGCGGTATCAGGAGGCCGGGCGGGTTCGTGAATAGCGGCCCCGCGTCATGCATAAGGTCACGTCTCGCGCCGGGCGCGAGGCGGTGCGGGAGGTGAGAGCCTGATGATCAGAAACCCCTTCCGCCGGGAGGATGCCCGCCGCCGCGCCATCGAGGCGTTGCACATCCGCATCAATGCCGCGGCCCGCGTGCCGGCGCTCTACCTCGACCTCGGAGTGCCCGACACGGTGGAGGGGCGGTTCGAGGCCCTGTGCCTCCACGTCGTCCTGGTGCTGCGCCACCTGCGGCGCCTGCCGGCGCCCGCGGCCGACATCGCCCAGGATCTCGTGAACTCGGTGTTCGAGCAGCTCGATTCGTCCCTGCGCGAGCTCGGCGTCGGCGACATGGGGGTGTCGAAGCGGATGAAGAAGCTGGCGCAGGCCTTCTACGGCCGGGCCGCCGCCTACGACGCCGCCCTCGATGCCGGCGACCGCGACGCCCTGGCGGCTGCGCTCGCCCGCAACGTGCTCGCCCGCGAGGAGCCGGGCGCCGCGCAGGGCCTTTCGGCCTACGTGCTGGCGGCCGATGCCGCCCTGGCCGGGACCGACCTCGACGCCCTGATGGCCGAAGGCCCGGTCCTGCCCGACCCGGCGGGCTTCGCCGACAGCCCGGCGCAGGCCTGACGCCCTGGGCCATCCGACGGCCCCTCGCACGCGGACAGGACTTGCGCTCCGGCAGGACCTTGCACGTCGGCAGGACTTGCGCTCGGGCGGGGCGCACAGCATCTCGAAGGATCAGAGATCGGACCGCGCAGCCGGGGCGGCCGCGCCCGCCCCCGCTCACCCGAAGGATCCCGAAGGAAGCCCCATGACACCCGACAGCGTCGGCCCGTTCTCCCGCCCCATCCTGGTCGAGCGCACCCTGAAATCCGGCCAGCCGGTCACCGTCGAGGCCAACGAGGAGGAGCGCGCGGCGCTCGCCCGCGACTTCGGCCTGCCGGGGATCGCGCGGCTCGCCGGCACCTTCCGGCTCACCGGCTCGCTGCACCGGCTCCAGGTCACCGGCACCGTCGAGGCGGCGCTGACCCAGACCTGCGTGGTGACCCTCGAGCCCTTCGACGCCACCGTGACCGAGGAGGTCGACGTCGATTTCGCCGACCAGGACGCCTTCGCGGGCACCCCCGCCGAGGACGCCGACATCCCCGACCCGATCGTCAACGGCCGCATCGACCTTGGCAGCCTGACCGCCGAGTTCCTGGCGCTCGGCCTCGATCCCTACCCGCGCAAGCCCGGCGTCGCCTTCGAGCCGCCCGCGGAGGAGGGGGAGGAGACGCCCTTCGCCGCCCTGCGGGGCCTCAAGGGCAACGACGTCTAGGACCGCGGCGCCGTCGAACGGATCCGTTCGACGGCGCGGGCTCAAGCCCGAACGGATCGCCGCCGCACGCGCCAGGCGCTGATGCGCCGAACGCCCTGCCATCGACGTGCCGATGGCAGGGCGCGTTGGTACAAAGGCACCTTCGGCCGGTCGCGCCGTCAGAATTCGTTTGCGGCCGGGCGCCGGGCCGCTATTTTCCGCCGCGCCGCGGACCCCCTGTGCTGTTCCCGAGTCCCGGCGGATCCGAGAGGCTGTTCGACACCCCCATGTCCCAGAGACTGCGCATCTCGCTCGACGCGATGGGCGGCGATCACGGCCCCTCGACGGTCGTGCCCGGTGCGGGGCTCGCCCGCGAGCGCCACCCCGAGACGACCTTCCTGATGTTCGGCGACGAGGCGGTGCTCGCTCCCCTGGTCGCCGCCGAGCCGCGCCTGAAGGGCGCCGTCGAGATCCGCCACACCACCGTGGCGATCGGCATGGACGAGAAGCCGAGCCAGGCGGTGCGCGCCGGCCGCGGCAAGTCGTCGATGTGGAAGGCGATCCAGGCGGTGCGCGACGGCGAGGCGGAGGCGGCGGTCTCCGCAGGCAACACCGGCGCCCTGATGGCGATGTCGAAGATCTGCCTCAAGACGATGTCGCACATCGAGCGGCCGGCCATCGCCTGCCTGTGGCCGACGGTGCGGGGCGAGAGCGTGGTGCTCGACGTCGGCGCCACCATCGGCACCGACGCCAACCACCTCGTCGACATGGCGGTGATGGGCGCCGCGATGGCCCGCATCGTGTTCGACCTCGACCGTCCGACCGTCGGGCTCCTCAACGTCGGCACCGAGGAGATGAAGGGCAACGAGGCCGTCAAGGAGGCCGCCCGGATGCTGCGCGAGTCCGACCTGCCGGGGCTCGCCTATCACGGCTTCGTCGAGGGCACCGATCTCGGCCGCGGCACCGTCGACGTGGTGGTGACGGAGGGTTTCACCGGCAACATCGCCCTCAAGACCGCCGAGGGAACCGCCAAGCAGATCGCCGCGTACCTGAAAGGGGCGATGGGCCGGACGCTGATGGCGAAGATCGGCTACCTGTTCGCCCGCGGCGCCTTCGAGGCCCTGCGCGAGAAGATGAACCCGAGCCGGGCCAATGGCGGCGTTTTTCTCGGCCTCGAGGGCATCGTGATCAAGAGCCACGGCGCCGCCGACGCCGAGGGCTTCGCCAGCGCCATCGACATCGCCCACGACATGGCCCGCCACGACCTGATGCGGACGATCCGGGAGCGCCTCGACGCGACGCCGGCGCAAGCTTCGGCATAGGGAGGACGCATCATGACCCGCCTTCGCTCGGTGGTGCGGGGCTGCGGCTCCTACCTGCCCCGGACCGTCGTCACCAACGACGACCTCGCCGCCCGGGTCGACACCTCGGACGACTGGATCATCCAGCGCACCGGCATCCGTCAGCGCCATATCGCGGAAGCGGACGAGACGACCTCGGTGCTCGGCATCAAGGCCGCCGAGAGCGCCCTGCGCGACGCCGACATCGATCCGTCCACGATCGACCTCGTGATCTGCGCCACCTCGACGCCCGACCACACCTTCCCGTCGACCGCGACCCAGATCCAGGCCGGGCTCGGCATCGGGGCGGGCGCCGCCTTCGACATCCAGGCGGTCTGCGCCGGCTTCGTCTACGCGGTCGCCACCGCCGACAAGTTCCTGACCACGGGGGCGGCCACCCGCGCCCTCGTCGTCGGCGCCGAGACCTTCTCGCGCCTGCTCGACTGGGAGGACCGCACCACCTGCGTGCTGTTCGGCGACGGCGCCGGCGCCCTGGTGCTGGAGGCGCAGCCCGGCGAGGGGCATTCCGGCGACCGCGGCGTGCTGACGAGCCAGCTCAGGGCCGACGGCCGCCACCGGGAGAAGCTCTACGTCGACGGCGGCCCGGGCTCGACCGGGACCACCGGCAAGCTGCGCATGGTCGGCAAGGAGGTTTTCCGCTTCGCCGTCGGCTCGGTCACCGACGTGATCGCCCAGGCCTTCGCGGCCACCGGCACCACCGCCGACGACCTCGACTGGTTCGTGCCGCACCAGGCCAACCGGCGCATCATCGAGGCCTCCGCCGACAAGCTCGGCATCGCCCGCGAGAAGGTGGTGCTCACCGTCGACCGGCACGGCAACACCTCGGCGGCCTCGATTCCGCTGGCCCTCGACGCGGCCTGCCGCGACGGCCGGATCAAGCGCGGCGACCTCGTGATGATCGAGGCGATCGGCGGCGGCTTCACCTGGGGCAGCGCGCTGATTCGCTGGTAGATCCGAAGAAGTCCCGGAAAGGCGCCCGGCGGCCGGTTGACCCGGCGCGCATCGCAGATTAGCGTGCGCGATCATAGACATACGTTATTTTCGCGAATCAGCCGCCGGGGGAGCAGCACGATGGCAGGCAAGACGGTCACGCGGGCCGATCTGAGCGAGGCCGTCTACCAGCGGGTCGGCCTGTCGCGGACGGAATCCGCCGCCCTGGTGGAGACGGTGCTGTCGGAGATCTGCGGCTGCCTCTCCTCGGGCGAGACCGTGAAGCTGTCCTCCTTCGGCTCCTTCGTGGTGCGCGACAAGGGCAAGCGGGTCGGGCGCAACCCGAAGACCGGCGTCGAGGTGGCGATCGAGCCCCGCCGGGTGATGGTGTTCAAGCCCTCGAACGTGCTCAAGGCCCGGATCAACGGCGGCCACGCCGTCCCGGACGACGACGACGCCTGAGCCGCCCGGCGGCCGGCACATGAGCGGTGCGGCGATGCAGGACGGGCCCGCAGAACCCGATGGGACCGGGGCGCCCGGCAGGGCCGCCCTGCCCGAGAAGGAACCGGGCGCCTTCCGCACCATCGGCGAGGTGGCCGAGGACCTCGACCTGCCCCAGCACGTGCTGCGCTTCTGGGAGACGCGCTTCACCCAGGTGCGCCCGCTCAAGCGCGGCGGCAACCGGCGCTACTACCGCCCCGACGACGTCGACCTGCTCAAGGGCATCCGCCAGCTCCTCTACGGCCAGGGCTACACCATCCGGGGCGCCCAGAGGGTGCTGCGCGAGCGCGGCATGCGCTTCGTCCAGGCGGTCGGCCGCGGCGAGCAGGTCGCCCCGGCCTTCGCCGAATCCGATCACGAGCCAGAAGCCGAGGCTGCTCCGCCGCCGCTCGGCCGGGCCGACCGGGCGAGCCTCAACGCGGTGCTGGACGAGTTGCGGGCATGCCGGCGACGACTGGCAGGCGTGCCGCGCACCCGGCCCGGGACCGGCGAATGATTCGGAACGACGGACGCAAATAAACCGCGGCGTCCGGAGAACCCTTTGTTGTGGGGCACGTTACGCGCACATGGCCGAGCCCCGCCGCCACGCTTCCCCGACCACCGAGCTGATCGCCCGGCTGATGCGCGTCGTGCGCACTTGCCCGGAGGCGACGGCCGACGTGCTCGAGCTGGTGCTGCTGGTGAGCCAGATCGAGGCGATTCCTGTCATCGACCGCGACTACCGGGATGCCCGGCGGGTGATCGCGCGCCTGCGCCACCCGCTCTGGGACATGACCCCCGACCAGCGCGAGGTACTGCGCAAGGCCGCCGACACGATCCGGGACGCCTGCCGCCTGCGCGAGAGCGACATCCCGGCCGACCCGATCGGCGATGCAGGCGAGCGGGCGCGCATCGAGCGCGGGCTCGCCTCGGCCCTTGCGGGGGAGTTCTCGCCGGCCCAGATCGCCCGGGTGACCGGCGCGACCCTGGCGGTGCTGCAGGCCGCCAAGGGCGACGGACAGAGGGGCGACGGGCAGGAGGACGCGGCACCGTGATGATCGGCGACTACCCGGTGGAGGGGCGGGGCTACTGGCTGTGGCTCGGCGGCGTGGCCCTGCTCGGGCTGTTCAACCTCTTCGTGATGCTGGTGCTGCACTGACGCGGGCGGGCCGGGTCCTGGGCGGGTTTCCGCGCGGGAACCGCGGTCGGGGCCTCGACGCTGCCCGGGCCGCTCCCCACATGCGGCCGGCATCCCCTTCGGAGAGCTTGAGCCCGATGCCACGACCCTTCCGCCCGACCCCGCGCCCGACGATCCTCGCGCTCGCCGTCCTGCTGGCCGCCGGGCCCATGCTGGCCTCCGGCGCGGCCCAGGCGCAGGCCGCCAAGACCCGCGAGGTCGCCGTCGCCTCCGGCAAGCAGATCCGCCTCATCGCGGTGCCGAACCTCAAGAAGGACTGCTCCCTCGGGCCGCAGCCCGAGGTGAAGGTGACGACCCCGCCGAAGAACGGCGCCCTGGTCCAGCGGGCCGGCAAGGTGAAGACCCCGGCCACCTATCGCTGCCCGAACGTCGAGGCCAACGTCCAGGCCGTGTTCTACGAGAGCAAGGCCGGCTTCACCGGCGCCGACGAGGTCACGGTCGAGATCAAGGGCACCGACGGCAACGTGGTCACCCAGACCATCAAGGTCACGGTCGGCGGTGCCAAGGACGCCCCCAAGGACGGCGCGAAGAAGGACACCACGGACCTCTGATCCGGCAGCCCGGCGCCGGTGCGGCGCCCCGGGACGAAACGAAGCGGGAACGCTGTCCCTCGGGCCGGCGTTCCCTCCACGTCTCGCGGAGCGTCCGACGGCGCTCCGAGGGGTGTGGAAAAACCGGAACAGGCGTGTCCTTTACGGCACAGGGTCGGCCCATAGCCGGCTTTCGCATTGGCGGACCTGCAACTTTCCCGGCCGCTGCGGCACGCGCCTTGCCCGCAGCTGGCCTGCATACAGGGTCCTGGCCGCTTCCGCATCCCTCCCTGCGTCGCCGCGCTGCGACAAACATGGGGATATCGATTGCATCCGAGGCGGGACAGGATGATCCTGGCGATGTCGTGAGGGTCCGGAATGCCAATGCCGTCAGCGAGCGACCTCTTTCAAACTTTCGCGCGCAGCTACGAGTCCCGGCGGGACTCGGAGCTGACGCTGTCCGAGTATCTCGACGCCTGCCGTGACAATCCCCTGATGTACGCGAGTGCGCCGGAGCGCATTCTCGACGCGATCGGCCAGCCCGAGTTCATCGATACCGCGCGCGATTCGCGCCTGGGCCGGATCTTCATGAACCGGACCATCCGGATTTATCCGGCCTTCTCCGAGTTCTACGGCATGGAGGAGACGATCGAGCGGATCGTCTCGTTCTTCCGCCATGCCGCCCAAGGGTTGGAGGAGCGCAAGCAGATCCTCTACCTGCTCGGCCCGGTGGGCGGCGGCAAGTCGTCCCTCGCGGAGCGGCTGAAGGCCCTGATGGAGGTGCATCCCATCTACGTCCTCAAGGCCGGCAACGAGATGAGCCCGGTCTTCGAGAGCCCGCTGGTGCTGTTCGACCCCGAGACGATGGGGCCGATCCTCGAGGAGCGATACGGCGTGCCGCGCCGACGCCTGACCGGGCTGATGAGCCCGTGGTGCCTCAAACGCCTGGACGAGTTCGGCGGCGACATCTCGAAGTTCAAGGTCGTCAAGGTCAACCCGTCCCGCCTGCGCCAGATCGCGATCGCCAAGACCGAGCCGGGCGACGAGAACAACCAGGACATCTCGTCCCTCGTCGGCAAGGTCGACATCCGCAAGCTCGAGACCCTGAGCCAGGCCGACCCCGACGCCTACTCCTACTCGGGCGGCCTCAACCGGGCGAACCAGGGCATCCTCGAATTCGTCGAGATGTTCAAGGCGCCGATCAAGATGCTGCATCCCCTGCTCACCGCGACGCAGGAGGGCAACTACGTCGGCACCGAGAATATCGGCGCGATCCCGTTCTCGGGCATCATCCTGGCCCACTCGAACGAGGCGGAGTGGCAGAGCTTCAAGACCAACAAGAACAACGAGGCCTTCATCGACCGCATCTACGTCATCAAGGTGCCGTACTGCCTGCGGGTGACCGAGGAGCAGCGGATCTACGAGAAGCTGGTCTCGGGCTCCGAGCTCGCCGCGGCTCCCTGCGCGCCCGGCACGCTGGAGATGCTGGCCCGGTTCTCGGTGCTCTCGCGCCTGCGCGAGCACGCGAACTCGAACGTCTTCTCCAAGATGCGGGTCTATGACGGCGAGTCCTTGCGCGAGGTCGATCCCCGCGCCCGCTCGATGCAGGAGTACAAGGACACCGCCGGGGTCGACGAGGGCATGGACGGGATCTCGACCCGTTTCGCCTTCAAGGTGATGGCCGCCACCTTCAACCACGACACCACCGAGGTCTCGGCCGACCCGGTCCACCTGATGTACGTGCTCGAGCAGTCGCTGCGCCGCGAGCAGCTCCCGCCCGAGACCGAGAAGCGCTACCTCGAGTTCATCAAGGGCGAGCTGGCGCCGCGCTACGCCGAGTTCATCGGCCACGAGATCCAGAAGGCCTACCTCGAATCGTACCACGATTACGGCCAGAACCTGTTCGACCGCTACATCGACTACGCCGACGCCTGGATCGAGGACCAGGACTTCAAGGACCCGGAGACCGGGCAGCTGCTCAACCGCGAGCTCCTGAACCAGGAACTCACCAAGATCGAGAAGCCGGCGGGCATCGCCAACCCGAAGGATTTTCGCAACGAGGTGGTGAAGTTCGCCCTGCGCTCGCGGGCGCAGCACGGCGGCCGCAACCCCTCCTGGACCTCCTACGAGAAGATCCGCGAGGTGATCGAGCGGCGGATGTTCAGCCAGGTCGAGGAACTCCTGCCGGTGATCTCCTTTGGCTCGAAGAAGGACAGCGAGACCGAGAAGAAGCACGGCGAGTTCGTCGAGCGCATGAAGGACCGCGGCTACACCGAGCGCCAGGTCCGTCGCCTCGTCGAGTGGTACATGCGCGTCAAGCAGGCGGGCTGACGGCAGGACCATCGCGGCCCGCGGACGACCTCCGCGGGCCGCCCCCGGCCTCCCCCGAGTGGAGCGGTGGCGGGATACGGGCCCGGTACGGTATGGTGGCGTGATCGGAGAGCGCGAAACGGATGCACATCATCGATCGACGCCTCAATCCTGGCGGCAAGAGCCTGGCGAACCGGCAGCGCTTCCTGCGCCGCGTTCGGGACGTGGCCCAGCGCGCCGTGCGCGAGGCCGCCCGGGACAAGGACATCAAGGATCTCGGCAAGGACGGCAACGTCACCGTCCCGGTCGACGGCGTGCGCGAGCCGAAGTTCACCCGCAATCCCTCGACCGGCGTGCAGGACCACATCCTGCCCGGCAACAAGACCTACATCGAGGGCGACCTGATCGAGCGCCCGCCGGGCGGCGGCGGGGGAGGGGGC
>NZ_LABY01000298.1 GCF_001043975.1 Methylobacterium variabile | reverse complement strand
CTCGCCGACCTGCCGGACGGCACCAGCCAGATCGGCAACGCCCAAAAGCTCGCTGCCGACATGGCGAACCAGCTGCTGGCCGCGGTCGCCACCAACCCGCTGCTGCGGGTCGAGGGCGCGGTGCTCGATCCCGCCCGCCTGTTTCACGGCGCCGATCCGGCCCGCACCCGGATCTCGGTGATCAACCTGTCGGGCCTCGCCTCCGAGGCGGCGCGGGAAGATTTCGTCAACCGGCTGCAGATGACGCTGTTCGGCTGGATCAAGAAGCACCCCTCCCCGCGGGGGATGCTCTACGTGGTCGACGAGGCGCAGACCTTCCTGCCCTCGCAGCGCACGCCGCCGAGCCTCGGCAGCGGCATCAAGCTGGTGGCGCAGGGGCGCAAGTACGGCCTCGGGATGATCGTGGCGACGCAGGTGCCGCGGGGCATCCACAACCAGGTCGTCTCGAACTGCACGACGCAGTTCTTCGGCCGCCAGAGCGCGCCGGCCACCATCGCGGCGGCGCAGGAGATCATGGCGGCGAGCGGCGGGTCGGCGCCGGATATCGGCCGGCTCGGGGCGGGGGAGTTCTACTTCGCCACCGAGGGCTCGGGCAGGCCCGCCAAGATGCGCACCCCCCTCTGCCTCAGCCATCATCCGGCGAACCCGCCGACGCCCGAGCAGGTCGTCGCCCAAGCGAGGCGCTCCGCCGCCCTGACGGCCGGCGCGGCGGAGGCCTGAGCCCGGCGGGCCGGCCACCGGGCCGGTCCGCCTAACCGTGATGCCGCACGCCTCGGCTTGCGTCGGCGGCAGGAGGTCCCACCTTGCAGGAAAGGGATTCTTCACCGCCGCCGCATGGATGCTGCCGATCTCAAATCCTTATCCGAGGTCTTTCGGCACACCATCGAGGAACGCGGTCTGGCGGGCGGCTGGTCCTGGTCCCTCGCCTCGGGCGCGCAGCGCTGGTCATGGGGCTTCTTCCGGCTCCTCGGCCTGGATCCGCATCACGTCACCGCCAGCTACGACCTGTTCGTCGCCCTGCTGCATCCGGACGACCGAGGTCGGCTGGCGAGCGCGGGCGACGTCCTGCAGGGCCACGTCACGCCGTCCGCGCTCGTCCGGCTGATCCGACCGAGCGGAGAGCTGCGCGTCCTGTCCGTCCTGTCCGAGCTCCACGTCTCGCCGGAGGGCCGGCCGCTCTCCCTGACCGGGGCCGCCCTCGACGTCACCGACCGCGAGCTACTGAGGCAGGTGCAGGCCGCGGAGAGCCGCCGCCGCCAGGCGCTCTACCTGACGTCCTACGCGACGACCTACACGGTCGGAACCGACCGCATGCACGACTTCCCCCTCGCAGTGTCGCAGGTGCACGGCCTCTCCCCGCAGGAGATCAGCCTCAATCCCTTCGCCATGATCGTGCCCGAGGAACGCGCGGCGTTCCGCGACCGGGCGATGCAGGTCCACGCCCCGCAGGTACGCTTCCAGGGCACGGCGCGCGAGCGGCTCGCCAACGGCGAGGTCTGGCATTTCCGCATCATCGGCGTCCCGCTCTGGGACGAGACCGGACGCTATCTCGGCCGGGCCGGGATGAAGTACCCGGTTCACGAATCGGGAGCGGCCATCCACGCGGGCGGCGTTCCCGGGGATGAGCAGGTTCGCCACGCCCTGGAGCAGGCCGTGCAGGCGCACCACCTGCGGGCGGCGCGGGGCCTGCTCGACTGGTCGATGGCGCAGCTCGCCGAGGCCAGCGGCCTGTCGCTCTCGACGGTGCGGCGCCTCGAGGAGAATACCGAGGCGCAGGGTGCCCGGTCCCGCCACAAGGCCGTGGCGGCCCTGCGCCGGGCCGGCATCCGCTTCATCGCGATGGACGACGGCACGCTGGCGGTGGCCAAGTCCTGAGCAGTTCGAGTCCTGACCCGCCCCGGACGCTCCGGCCGGGACCCGATCGCGTCTCGATCGATCCCGGTGTGCGGGACGGTATCCGGCGGTTCTCCGACCGGCCCCGCGGTGGCCGCCCGGAACGGGCGGGGCTTGCCCCCGCCCGCGGCGGCGGGCTCAGCGACCCCGGTTGGCCGGGCTCGTCGCCGCGGCGTTGCCGCCGCTGTGGCTCGGCAGGTCGTCGGTGCGGGCGGCGGTGCCCGGCGCGGCCGGAGCCACGGTTCCGGTGGTCAGGTCACGGCCCGGCATGCCCTTCTCGGCGTTGCTCTTCACGCTGCCGGGATTGTTCATGTTGTTCTCGGCCGAGCCGGGAACGCCGGTCTGCGCGAGGGCGGCGCCCGTGAGGGCGAATGTGGCGGCGAGGGCGAGCACGGTCGTACGCATAGGGGCTTCCTTCTCCGAGGTGTCGTTGGGGCGGCAACGCACGGCAGCGCGGCCAAGCTCCCGATTTTCCACGGCGGACCCGGCTTGCCGACCCGGCGGTATGTTCCTATTTTGTTCTCGTCGCGAGAGGCACGAAGCATGGGAGAACGGCGATGCAGCAGGCACCGGAGCGGGACGAGGACGCGGCCGAGACCGCGCGCATCGAGCAGGCGGCCTGGGTCGCCGCGATGATCGAGGCGGAGCGGGAGCGCGCCCTCGACGTCTGGCTCGCCCGCGAGGCCGGCCTCTGACGCACGCCCCTGCCGCGCGACCCTGCGCGTTTCGGCGACAGATGCCGCCTTGATTTTCCTCAGACGCGGCCCTTGCGTCCCGGCTCAGGCCAAGTATCGTTCGCTTACGAACGAGTTTGCTTCCCGTCCGCCGATAGTCGCGCCGGGATCGGCCGGAGGTTCGCGCCATGTCGACCCGCGACGAGACGTTCTCCCTCATGTCCCGCCGCGCCGTCATCGGCGGGCTCGCCGCGGCCCCTCTCGGCCTTGCGGCCTCCCGGGCGGCGGCGCAGGGGTCCGGGCCGATCCGGATCGGCGAGCTGAACTCCTACGGCCGCATGGCCGCCTTCGCGGTCCCCTACCGCAATGCCATGCAGCTCGCGCAGGACGCCGTCAACAAGGCCGGCGGCATCAAGGCGCTGGGCGGGCGGCCGATCGAGATCGTCTTCCGCGACGACGGCTCGACGCCGGGCGACGCCACCCGGGTCGCCGAGGAGCTCCTGACGCGCGAGAACGTCGCCTTCCTCTGCGGCACCTTCCTGTCCAACGTCGGCCTTGCGGTGGCGGATCTCGCCAACCAGCGCAAGGCGCTCTTCCTCGCCACCGAGCCGCTGACCGACGCGCTGACCATGGGCAGCGGCAACCGCTACACCTTCCGGGTGCGGCCCAACACCTACATGCAGACCCGGATGCTGGTGGAGGCGGTGAAGGACCGCGGCATCAAGCGCTGGGCGATCGTGGCGCCGAACTACGAGTACGGCCAGTCGGCCGCCGCCAACTTCAAGCGCCTGATGACGGCCGCGGTGCCGGGCTTCGAGGTGGTGGGCGAGCAGTTCCCGGCGCTCGGCAAGGTCGATGCCGGCGCCACCGTCGGCGCCCTGTCGCAGATGAAGGCGGACGGCCTGTTCAACGTGCTGTTCGGCGCCGACCTCACGGCCTTCGTGCGCGAGGGCAACACCCGCGGGCTGTTCGAGAAGCGCACCGTCGCGAGCCTGCTCACCGGCGAGCCCGAGTACATGATCCCGCTCGGCGACGAGACGCCGGAGGGCTGGATCACCACCGGCTACCCGTGGGAGACGATCGAGGGCAACGGCCACAAGGAGTTCGTCACCGCCTACCGGGCCCGTTTCAACGACACGCCGCGCCTCGGCTCGCTGCTGGGCTACGTCGTCGTCGGGATGATCCGCGACATGCTGGAGAAGGCGGGCTCGACCGACACCGAGGCGATGATCGCGGCGCTGGAGGGCCTGACCTCCCAGACCATCGCCGGCCCGGTGACGATGCGGGCGCTCGACCACCAGTCGACGCTGGGTGCCTGGATCGGCGAGACGGCGCTCAACGGCCGCCAGGGCACGATGAGACAAGTCCGCTACGCCGACGGGGCCGACTACATGTTCCCCGAGGCCGAGGTGAAGGCGGCCCGCAAGGCCTGACCCCCTGAAACGCGCCCGAGCGGAGGCCCCATGGACCCGTCCTTCCTCGTCCTCCAGGCGCTCTCCGGGCTCGCCAGCGCCTCGTCGCTGTTCGTGATCGCCTCCGGGCTGACGATCGTGTTCGGCGTCACCCGGATCGTGAACTTCGCCCACGGCTCGTTCTACATGCTGGGGGCCTACATCGCGGTCACGCTCGTGCCGCGGCTCCTCGACCTGTCCTACTCGCCGGCGGCGTTCTTCCTCGGGGTGCTGCTCTCGGCCCTCCTCGTCGGGCTGATCGGCGTCGCGGTCGAGGTGCTGCTGCTGCGCCGCATCTACCGGGTGCCGGAGCTGTTCCAGCTGCTCGCGACCTTCGGCGTGGTGCTGATCGTCGAGGACCTGGTGCTCAAGATCTGGGGCCCGGTCGACATCGCCGGCCCGCGCGCGCCCTCGCTGCGCCACGGCGTCGAGATCCTCGGGCAGCGCTTCCCGGCCTACGAGCTGGTCCTGATCGCGGTCGGTCCCCTGGTGCTGGGCCTCCTCTGGCTCCTCATGCACCGCACCCGCTTCGGCGTGCTGATCCGCGCCGCGACCCAGGACCGCGAGATGGTCGGCGCGCTCGGCGTCAACCAGGCGCGGCTCTTCACACTGACGCTCTTTCTCGGCGCCAGCCTCGCCGGCCTGGGCGGGGCGCTCCAGATCCCGCGCGTCCCGGCCAACGCCCACATGGACCTCTCGATCATCACCGACGCCTTCGTGGTCACGGTGATCGGCGGCATGGGCTCGGTGCCCGGCGCCTTCGTGGCCGCCCTCTTGATCGGCCAGCTCCAGGCCTTCGGCATCCTGATCTTCCCGAAGGTGACGCTGGTCCTGGTCTTCGCCCTGATGGCGGTGGTGCTGGTGGTCAAGCCCTGGGGCCTGTTCGGGCGGCCGGAGGCCGCCTCGGGCCGGGTGATGCCGCCGGAGGGGATCCCGTCCCTGCGCCGCTTCCGCCCGGCGGACGTCGCGCTCGCCGGCCTCGCGGCGGCGGCGCTCCTGGCGGTGCCGCTGCTGGGCGACGCCTACAAGGTCAAGGTCGCGACCGAGATCCTGATCTTCGCCCTCGCCGCCTTCTCGCTGCAGTTCCTGGTCGGGGTCGGCGGCCTCGTCTCCTTCGGGCACGCGGCCTATTTCGGCCTCGGCGCCTACGCCGCCGGCCTCCTCGTCACCGGGCCGCTCAAGGCGCCGATGGAACTGGCGCTGCTGGCAGCGCCTCTCGCCGCCGCCGCCGGCGCGGCCCTGTTCGGCTTCTTCATCGTGCGGCTGTCGGGCATCTACCTGGCGATGCTGACGCTCGCCTTCGGACAGATCGTCTACGCGATCTGCTTCCAGTGGGTCGAGGTGACGGGCGGCGACAACGGCGTCGTCGGGGTCTGGCCCTCATCGTGGGCGTCGGGGCGCATCACCTACTTCTATCTCGTCGCCGCCCTGTCGCTGACCGCCATCGTGCTGCTGCGCCGGGTGATCTACGCGCCCTTCGGCTACTCCCTGCGGGCGGCCCGCGACTCCGCCACCCGGGCCGAGGCGATCGGCCTCGACGTGCGCACCCATCGCTGGCTCGGCTTCACCCTAGCGGGGGCGGCGGCCGGGCTCGCCGGCGGGCTCTACGCCTTCCTGAAGGGCTCGATCGACCCGACGCTGACCGGCATCCCGCTCTCGATCGACTTCCTGGTGATGGTGCTGGTCGGCGGCATCCAGACCGTGATGGGTCCCCTCGTCGGTGCCGCCTTCTTCCACGCCCTCAAGGACGCGGTGATGCCGCTGACCGAGTTCTGGCGCCTGCTGCTCGGGATCGCGATCATCGCCACGGTGCTGGCCTTCCCGCGGGGCCTCGCGGGCGCCGCAGAGGCGATCCGCGGACGGACCGTCGCGCGCAAGCCGGTGGAGGCCTCGGCATGACCCTGCTGGTGGTCGAAGGCCTGACCAAGCGCTTCGGAGGCGTCGCCGCCGCCAAGGACGTGTCGTTCTCTCTGGGCGCCGGCGAGATGCTGGCGATCATCGGCCCGAACGGGGCCGGCAAGTCCACCACCTTCAACATGGTCGGCGGCCAGCTGAAGCCCGATTCCGGCACCATCACCCTCGACGGGCGCTCGATCGCCGGCCTGCCGGCCCGGGCGATCTGGAAGAGCGGCGTCGGGCGCACCTTCCAGGTGGCCCAGACCTTCGTGTCGATGACGGTGGCCGAGAACGTGCAGATGGCGCTCCTCTCGCACCACGGCCGCACCCGCAGCCTGTTCGCCGACGCCCGCGCCCTCTACCGCGACGAGGCGCTCGGCCTCCTCGCCGGCGTCGGCATGCGGGGCGACGCCGAGAGGCCGGTCTCGGAACTGGCCTACGGCGACGTGAAGCGGGTCGAGCTCGCGGTGGCCCTCGCCTCGCGCCCGAAGCTGCTGCTGATGGACGAGCCCACCGCCGGCATGGCGCCGCGGGAGCGCGGCGGCCTGATGGCGCTCACCGCCGAGGTCGCGCGGACGAACCGCATCGGGGTCCTCTACACCGAGCACGACATGGAGGCGGTGTTCGCCCACGCCGATCGGGTGCTGGTGCTGGTGCGCGGCGAGATCATCGCCGCCGGCACGCCGGAGGAGATCCGGGCCAACCCGCGGGTCAAGCAGGTCTATCTCGGCGAGGCCGGGACAGCGGCCGCCATGCGGGCGCGCCGGAAGGCGGTGGCGTGATGCGGGAGCCCCGTCACGAGACCCCGCTCCTGGACGTCTCCGGCCTCACGGCGGCCTACGGCCGGGCCCAGGTGCTGTTCGGCGTCACCCTGACGCTCCGGCCCGGCGAGGTCGTGGCGCTGATGGGCCGCAACGGCGCCGGCAAGTCGACGACGCTGAAGGCCATCATGGGCGTGCTGCCGCCGACGGGCGGCACGGTCTGGTTCGAGGGCCAGGCGGTCACCGGCTGGGAGCCGTTTCGCGTCGCCCGTCGCGGCCTCGGCTACGTGCCGGAGGAGCGGCGCATCTTCACCGACCTGACGGTGGCCGAGAACCTCGAGGTCGGCCGCAAGGTGCCGGCCGACGGGCGCGCGGCCTGGACGCCCGAGAAGCTCTTCTCGATCTTCCCCAACCTCGCCGAGATGCGCGGCCGCCGCGCCGCCGCGATGTCGGGCGGCGAGCAGCAGATGCTCACCATCGCCCGCACCCTGATGGGCAACCCCCACGCGGTGCTGCTCGACGAGCCGTCGGAGGGCCTCGCCCCCGTCATCGTCGAGCAGATGGCCGACGCGGTGCTCAGGATGAAGCGCGAGGGCATCGCGGTTCTGCTCTCCGAGCAGAACCTGAGCTTCGCCGGCGCGGTCTCAGACCGGGCCTACGTGATCGAGAAGGGCGCGATCCACTTCGAGGGCACGATGGCGGCGCTCGAGGCGGACGAGGCGGTGCGGGAGGCGTACCTGACGGTGTGAGGGCAGAGGCATATACGACTCACCCCTTTCCCGGACGACTGGAGCGTCAGCGGAAGGAGATCCGGGATCCAGGAGAGACGTGCCGCGAAGCGGCTCTGATTGTGCAACGTTGCAGGCATAAGGACGCTTCGCGACTTTTCATGCTGGATCCCGGATCTCCTTTCGCTGACGCTCCAGTCGTCCGGGAAAGGGGAGAGCCAAGACAAGCCGGCCGTGAGGCTGCGGCCCCAGGCAACCGTTCGTAGGCGAATGATCGAGGTGTGACGTGAGACGCGTGGCGGGCATCGATGTCGGCGGCACCTTCACCGACCTTCTCCTGACGGAGGCGGATTCCACCGGCGTGCGGGTGCGCCTCGCCAAGGTGCCGACCACGGTCCGCAACCAGGCCGAGGGCGTGCTGGCGGCGATCCACGCCGCCGCGGTGGCGCCCGCCGACCTCGACCTCGTCATCCACGGCACCACCGCCACCACCAACGCGGTGCTGGAGCGCAAGACGGCGAAAGTCGGGCTCATCACCACGCAAGGGTTTCGCGACGTGCTCGAACTCGGGCGCCGCACCCGGCCGAAGGCCTACGGCCTGTTCGGCACCTTCGAGCCGCTGATCCCCCGCGAATTGCGCCGCGAGGTGCCCGAGCGCGTGATGGCGGACGGCGCGGTGCGCACGCCCCTCGACGAGGCCGCGGTCGCGGAGGCGGTGCGGGCGCTGCTGGACGAGGGCTGCGAGGCCCTGGTGATCCACTTCCTGCACGCCTACGCCAACCCGGAGCACGAGCTGCGGGCCGGTGCCATCGCCCGCGGCTTGTGGCCCAATTCCTACGTCACCCTCGGCCACGCCCTCCTGTCGGAGTTCCGCGAGTACGAGCGCGGCACCACCGCCTCGGTCAACGCCGCGGTGCAACCGATCCTCGACCGCTACGTCCGCCGCCTGCAGGACGACCTGCGCGCCCAGGGCTTCTCCCGCGACCTGCTGGTGATGAACGGCAACGGCGGCACCGTGCCGGCGGGCCTCGTCGTCGAGGCGGCGGCCAAGACCGTGATGTCGGGCCCGGCCTCCGGGGTGATGGCAGCCGCCGCCACCTTGGGCCAGTCGGGGCTCAAGAACGCCATCACGTACGACATGGGCGGCACCTCGACCGACGTGGCGCTGATCGCCGGCGGCGTGCCGGAGGTCTCGGCGGAGCTGACCATCGATTACGGGCTGCCGATCCACCTGCCGATGGTCGACGTCCACACGGTCGGGGCCGGCGGCGGCTCGATCGCCTCGGTGAACCGCGCCGGCATGCTCCAGGTCGGGCCGGAGAGCGCCGGCTCGGAGCCCGGCCCGATCGGCTACGGCCGCGGCGGCACCCGCCCGACCATCACCGACGCCAACCTCGTCCTCGGCCGGCTCGACCCGGCCCGGCTCACCGCCGTGCGCGAGGGCGTCGCGATCGCGGCGATCCGGGCGGCCTTCGAGCGCGACCTCGCGGGGCCGCTCGGCATGAGCGTCGAGGAGGCCGCCGAGGCGGTGATCCGGCTCGGCAACGTCCACATGACCGGGGCGATCCGCATGGTGTCCCTGTCGCGCGGCTACGACCCGCGCGACTTCGTGCTGTTCGCCTTCGGGGGCGCCGGGCCGCTCCACGCCGTAGCGCTGGCTCGCGAGCTCGGCATCCCGGAGGTGCTGGTGCCGGCCCGCCCCGGCCTCACCAACGCGCTGGGCTGCCTCGTCGCCGACCTGCGCCAGGACCGCGTCCGCACCCTCAACCGCCCCCTCGACGGGCTCGACATGGCGGACCTCCGGAGCGTGCTGGAGGAGCAGGCCGCGGACGCGCTCGCGATGGTGGCCGAGGAGCAGGCGGAGATCGAGGAGACCACGGTCACCTACGGCGCCGACATGCAGTTCCGCGGCCAGACGCACCTGATCCGCGTCACCCTGCCCTCTCCGGACGTCGACCGCGAGACGCTGCAGGCCCTGTTCGAGGCGGCCTATTTCCGGCGCTTCCAGGTCCGGCTGCCGGAGATCCGGGCGGTGGTGGTCAACCTCGTCACCTCGGTGATCGGGCGCCGCAGACCCTTCCCCCTGGCCGCCCTCATCGACCCGGAGGGACGCGGCGATCTCGACGGCGCGCGCCTCGGCACGCGGCCGGTCTACGCCGACGGGGCCTGGCACGAGGCCGCGATCTTCTCCCGCGAAGCCCTTCCCCTCGGCGCCGAGATACCCGGGCCCGCGGTGATCCAGCAGATCGACGCCACCACGGTGATCGAGCCCGGCGCCGTGGCGCGGGTCGACGCCATCGGCAACCTGAGGATTCGTGCATGAGCGCCCTCGGAACGAGCCAGCTCGACGCCCTGACGCTGGCGGTGATCCAGGCCGGGTTGCAGCAGGTCTGCAACGAGATGGACATCGCCTTCTCGCGCTCGGCCTTCTCGCCGGTGATCGCCGAGGCCGACGACCGCTCGGACGGGATCTACGACCGCGACACCGGCGCGCTGATCGCCCAGGGCGAGTACGGCCTGCCGGTGTTCGTCGGCACGATGCAGTACTCGACCGGCGAGCTGATCCGGCTGATCCGCGAGGGCCGGGTCGGGGCACCTGAGCCCGGCGACATCTACATCGTCAACGATCCCTATCTCGGCGGCACGCATCTGATGGACGTGCGGTTCGTGAAGCCGGTCTTCGTCGACGGCGCGCTGTTCTGCTGGCTCCAGAATACCGGGCACTGGCCCGACATCGGCGGCATGGTGCCGGGCGGCTTCTCGGCCCACGCGACGGAGGTCGAGCAGGAAGGATTGCGCCTGCCGCCGGTCAAGCTGTTCAAGCGCGGCGCGATGGATCCCGAAATCTTCTCGATCATCGCCTCGAACATCCGGGTCGCCGACCAGCGCATCGGCGACATCAAGGCCCAGGCCGCGGCCCTGATGGTGGGGGAGAGCCGGCTGACCGACCTCCTCGACAAGTACGGCCGCGAGACCCTCGACGCGGCGGTCAAGGAGATCCGCGCCCGCTCGGCCGAGCGGATGCGGGCGGAGATCCGCCAGATCCCGGACGGGACCTACGCGTCGGAGGCCTTCGTCGATTCCGACGGGGTGGTGGATGAGCCCCTGCGCATCGCCCTTGCGGTCACGAAGGCCGGCGATCGCCTCACCTTCGACTTCGCGGGCTCGTCGCCGCCCTGCCGCGGCCCGATGAACTCGGTGGTGGCGACGACCTATTCCTCGGTCTACCTCGCGGTGAAGCACGTCTTCCCGGACGTGCCGATCAATGCCGGCACCTTCGAGCCGCTGACGATCGTCCGGCCGGAGGGCACGTTCCTCGACGCGCGCTATCCCCGGCCGGTCTCGGGCTGCGCCGCCGAGGTGAGCCAGCGGATCGCCGAAGCGGTGTTCCTGGCCCTCGTCCAGGCGATCCCCGACAAGGTCACGGCGGCGCCCGCCGGTACCTCGGGCAACTTCGCGCTGGGCGGCTTCGATCCGGCGAAGAACGCGCCTTACGTGATGTACCAGATCACCGGCGGCGGCTACGGCGGCAACGCCGCCCATGACGGGCTCTCGAACGGCTGCTCGACCATCGGCATCTCCAAGACCGCGCCGGTCGAGGTGATGGAGCAGTACTATCCCGTCCTCTTCCGCCGCTTCGCCTTGCGCGAGGGCTCGGGCGGGGCAGGCAGCCATCGGGGCGGCTTCGGCGTCCACTACGAGGTGGAGCTCCTGCGCGGCGAGGCCCGGGCCTCGTTCGTGATGGATCACGGCCGCTTCGGCCCGCCGGGGGTGCGCGGCGGGGCCGCCGGGGCGCCGAACGTGGTGCGCATCCACCGCGGGGGTGAGACGGTCACGCCGCCCCACCTGTCGAAGGACCAGAACATCGCGATCCAGGCCGGCGACCGGGTCGAGGTGATGACGCCGGGCGGCGGCGGCTACGGCGCGCCGTCCGAGCGCGACCCCGCCCTCGTCGCCCGCGACCTGCGCCGGGGCTACTACCGGGCGGACGAGGCCGAGAGCCTGTGGGGGAGCCAGCCATGAGCGTCGAGACCCTCAGCACGGAAGCGCGCTCGAAGAAGTTCGGCGCCCAGGAGGCCGACGGCATCGTGCGCTGCGACGCCTGCCCGGTCCTGTGCCGGATCCGGCCCGGCCGCTCGGGCGCCTGCTCGCGCTACGCCAACGCCGACGGCCACCTCGTGCGCACCGACCCGGTCGTGCTGCTGCACGACGCGGCGGAGGCAGGCCAGAAGCTGGTCCCGTTCGGGGCGGCGGAGTGGGACGGGCGGGCGCTCGATCCCTCGCGCACCTTCGTCACCGGCATCGGCGCGGGCACCACCTACCCGGACTACAAGCCCGCCCCCTTCATCGTGGCGAGCGAGCATGAGGGCGTCGAGACCGTCACGGTCGTGACCGAGGGCATCTTCAGCTATTGCGGCGTCAAGGTGAAGATCGACACCGACCGCCATCTCGGCCCCGAGCGCGCCGCCGTGCGGGTGAACGGCGAGGAGGTCGGCCACGTCACCACCGCCGAATACGGCTCGCAGATGCTCTCGGTCGGCGGCGTGCGCCACCTCACCGGCGGCTCGAAGAAGGAGGGCACCGTCACCTGCGAGGCGCTGCTGCGCCTCTGCGCGGGCGACGCGGTGACGATGACGATCGACGGCGGCCACGAGGTCGTGGTCCAGGCGGGCCGCGCCCCGATCGTCGACGGCACGCCGGAGCAGCGGATGCGCGTCGGCTGCGGCTCGGCGACCGTCGGCATCTTCGCCCGCCAGTGGCTCGGCCACGCCGACGAGGTGATCGTTGTCGACGACCACATCACCGGCGTGCTCACCGAGCACCAGGCCGGAAAGGTGCTCGGGATGCGTCCGGCGGGCATCCGGGTGAAGGGCCGCCGCTCGACGCCCGGGCGCTACTTCCAGGTCGCCAACCCCGGGATCGGCTGGGGCGGCACCGACATCGCCGATCCGCTGGCGATCATCCAGGCGATCGACCCGGCCACCGCCTGGCCGGGCATGCGCCTGCTGATGACCTCGACCACCGGCGAGCACGCCCTCTGGCTCGTCCTCGACGAGAACCTGAAGCCTGTCCCGGCCGAGATGCCGGCCCCGGTGCGCGGGGTGGTCGACCGCATCGGCGAGAATTGCGAGCCCTCGCTCTGCACCGTCCTGTTCATGGCCGGCGCCGGCGGCAGCCTGCGGGCCGGCGTCACCGAGAACCCGGTGCTCCTCACCCGCTCGGTCGCGGCCGGCGAGACGAAGGTGACGATGGGCGGCGCGCCGGTCACGGTCTGGCCCGGCGGCGGCATCACGGTGATGGCCGACGTGACCCGCCTGCCGAAGAACGCCTTCGGCTCGGTGCCGACGCCGGCGATCGTCGCCCCGATCGAGTTCACCCTGCCGCGGGACCTCTACAGCCGCCTCGGCGGCCACGACGGCGACGTGGTGGCGATGGCGGATGTCCTGCGCGAGGTCGGGCCCGCAGCCCGGATCGACCCCTGGCGCCCCGGCCATCCCTGGCCGGCCGGCGAGGTCGTCGGGCTCGCGCCCGGAGAGCCGGCATGAACGCTCCCCATCTGCGCACGGCGACGCGGAGCGGCGAGATCGACGCCGAGGCTCTGCGCCTCTACCGGGTCGAGGACCAGATCGGCTACCTGATCCGGCGGGCGCACCAGCGCGCCTCGTCGATCTTCGAGACGGTGATGCGGGACTTCTCCGTCACGCCGGTGCAGTTCGCCGTGATGTGCAAGCTCCACGACCTCGGGCCGACCTCGCAGAACCAGGTCGGGCGGCACGTCGGGGTCGATCCCGCGACGATGTTCGGCGTCGCCCGGCGGCTGGCCGCCCGCGGCCTGGTGCGGCCGACGGCGGATGTGGCCGATGCCCGCCTGGTGCTGCTGGCCCTCACCGAGGAGGGGGTTCGCGTGATCCAGGCGATGAAGAGCCGCGGCGCCGAGGTGACGGCCCGCACCCTCGATCCCCTCTCCCCGGCGGAGGCGGCCGAGCTGGTCCGCCTCATCGCCCGGCTGGGCTAGCCCCGTGGAGGGCCCGGCGGTCCAGGTCCTGGCCGACGGACGGCTGCACCTGCAGCACGGGCCGATCGACCTGGTGCTGCGCGCCTACGGGGCCGAGGGCGCGGTGGCCGAGGCGCACCGGGCGGCGGTCGCGCGGTTCTCAACGGTGCTCCCCGAGCTCGTCGGCGAGCTCTCCGAGCTGCGCCGGCCGATGAGCGCGCGGCCTCGGGTGGACGGAGCGGTCGCCCGCCGGATGGTGGCGGCGTGCCGGCCGCACCAGGCGTTCATCACCCCGATGGCCGCGGTGGCGGGCGCGGTGGCGGACGAGATCCTCGACGCGATGCGCGCGGTCGCCTCCCTCGACAAGGCCTTCGTCAACGACGGCGGCGACATCGCCCTGCACCTCACGGAGGGCGAGACCCTGGCGGTCGGCGTCGCGGCGGACTTCTCCCGTGGCCCGGTCCCGGCGCTCAACGGCCGGGTGATCCTGGCCTACGCGGACGGCATCGGCGGCATCGCCACCTCGGGGCGGCAGGGGCGCTCGTTGTCTCTTGGCCTCGCCGATTCGGTGACGGTGCTCGCCCGCGACGCCGCCGCGGCGGATGCCGCCGCGACCCTGATCGCCAACGCGGTCGACCTGCCCGATCACCCGGGCGTGCGGCGTACCCCCGCCACCGACCTCGACCCGGATTCCGACCTCGGCGACAAGCTCGTCACCGTCGCGGTCCCGGCGCTCGCGCCCGACGCGATCGCCGCCGCGCTCGAGGCCGGGCGGCGGCGGGCGGCGACGATGCGCGAGGCCGGCCTGATCCGCTCCGCCGCCCTGATGCTCCAGGGCCGCACCGTCGTGCTCGAAGAAAGAAGGGAGATCCGCCCATGATCGAGGTCCGCAAGATCGTCGTCACCGTCGAGGAGGTCCGCCACGACGGCGGCCCCGTCCTCAGCCAGCCCATCCTCAAGGGATCGGTCGCCTGCGTGCTGAAGAACCCCTTCGCCGGGCGCTACGAGGCCGACATCACCCCGATGATGGAGGCGCTCAAGCCGCTGGGCGTCGAGTGCGCCCGCAAGCTCCTCGATGCGCTCGGCGGCGATCCGGGCCGGATCGAGGCCTACGGCAAGGGCTCGCTCGTGGGCGCGGCCGGCGAGCTGGAGCATGGGGCCCTGTGGCACGTGCCCGGCGGCTACGCCATGCGCGAGCTGCTCGGCCAGGCCCTCGCGATCGTGCCGTCGATGACCAAGGTCGGGGGCCTCGGCGCCTCCCTCGATGTGCCGATCCACCACAAGGACGCGGCCTACGTGCGCTCCCACTTCGACGGCGTCACCGTAGCGGTGGCGGACGCGCCGAAGGCCGACGAGATCCTGTTCGCCCTCGCGATGACCACCGGCGGGCGTCCGCACGCCCGGGTCGGGGGGCTGGCCAAGGACGCGATCGCGAAGTGGGACGGGCAGCGCTGAGGGAGGCGCTTGCAGCCAGGGGGCTCACTCGGTCCGGCCGGGCGGCCGATGGGCGCGGACCGCTCGGCCGGGAGCGAAAGACCGGACGATGCGGCTCCAGGTTTCGATCGGCCGCATCGTCCGACGAGCCGGCCACCACTTCGCGGGACAATGCTCCCGGATCGGACCCCGAGCTGCTTGATCGTACGATGGGCCGCCGAGGGTGGTGAGCTGTCGGACGACATCCGATCGATTGCTTCTGGCGACCGCTGCGCGGCCGCGTTCGCAATGCGGGTGTCGGCTTCGCTCAGGCGTGCGAGCAAAGCCTTGCGCCGCCGAACGAGTCCGTTCGACGGCGCGGCGGCATCATACGACTCCCGCTTGATCTGTCCGAATAAAGTATAGCGCGTCCCCCTTCTCTCGTGCGGGAGAGGAGATCCCGCGATTTTCCGGTTTTAGAACAGATCAGGCGGAAGAACGCATGTAATCATCACTTCCTCAACGGCACGCCCTTCGTGGTGAACCGCTGCCCGCCGCCCGTGGAGCGCATGGGTCGCGGCTGGCCCCGCCCCTTGCCTGCGCCCAAACCTGTTCCCGGCGGCTGCGAGAACGGCACGAGCTGGTCCGGCCTCGGCCCGATGAGATCGGCGCGGCCCATTTCCCTGAGCGCCTCGCGGAGAAGCGGCCAGTTCTCGGGGTCGTGGTAGCGCAGGAACGCCTTGTGCAGCCGGCGCTGCCGCAGCCCCTTGATCGCCTCGACCGGCTCGCTGGCGCCGCGCCGCACGCCCCGCAGGGGGTTGACCTCGGTGTGGTACATCGCCGTGGCGGTCGCCATCGGCGAGGGCAGGAAGGTCTGCACCTGGTCGGCGCGATAGTCGTTCTTCTTGAGCCAGAGCGCGAGGTGCATCATGTCCTCGTCGGTCGTGCCCGGATGCGCCGCGATGAAGTACGGGATCAGGTAATACTTCTTGCCCGCCTCCTTGGCGGCGGCGTCGAACATCTCCTTGAAGCGGTCGTAGGTGCCGATCCCAGGCTTCATCATCTTGTCGAGGGGCCCGCGCTCGGTGTGCTCGGGCGCGATCTTCAGACGGCCGCCGACGTGATGAGTCACGAGCTCCTTGACGTATTCCGGGCTCCGGACCGCGAGGTCGTAGCGCACGCCGGAGGCGACCATCACCTTCTTGACGCCCTTCACCTCGCGGACCTTGCGGTAGAGCCGGATCAGGTCGTCGTGCGAGGTGTTCAGGTTGGGGCAGATGTCCGGGAAGACGCAGGACGGCAGGCGGCACGCCGCCTCGATCTTCGGGTCCTTGCAGGCCATCCGGTACATGTTGGCGGTCGGCCCGCCGACATCCGAGATCACGCCGGTGAAGCCCGGCGTCTTGTCGCGGATCCGCTCGATCTCGCGCAGGATCGAGCCCTCCGAGCGGTTCTGGATGACGCGGCCCTCGTGCTCGGTGATCGAGCAGAAGGTGCAGCCGCCGAAGCAGCCGCGCATGATCGTCACCGAGAACTTGATCATGTCCCAGGCGGGGATCTTCGCGTCGCCGTAGGACGGATGGGGGGCGCGGGCGTAGGGCAGGTCGTAGACCGCGTCCATCTCGTCGCTGGAGAGCGGGATCGGCGGTGGGTTCAGCCACAGGTCCCGGTCGCCGTGGCGCTGGACGAGCGGGCGCGCGTTGCCGGGATTGGCCTCCCGGTGCAGCACCCGCGAGGCGCGGGCATAGGCCTCCTTGTCGTCCTTGACCTCATCGTAGGCGGGCAGCCGGATCACGGTCTCGCCGGGCTTGCGGGCGGCGGCCTCGTCGGCGGAATCGAGGTCGTCGGCGGGCAGCTCGGTGTAATGCTCGGGCACCCGGCGGAACAGGGCGACGCCCCGGATCGAGTCGAGTTCGTGCGGCGCCTCGCCGGCGGCCATGCGGTTCGCCACCTCGACCACGGCGCGCTCGGCGTTGCCGTAGATGAGCAGGTCGGCCTTGGCGTCCGCCAGGATCGAGCGGCGGACCTTGTCGGACCAGTAATCGTAGTGGGCGATGCGGCGCAGCGACGCCTCGATGCCGCCGAGCACGACCGGCACGTCCTTGTAGGCCTCGCGGCAGCGCTGCGTGTAGACGATGGTCGAGCGGTCCGGCCGCTTTCCGCCCTCGCCGCCGGCCGTGTAGGCGTCGTCGTGGCGCAGGCGGCGGTCGGCGGTGTAGCGGTTGACCATCGAGTCGAGGTTGCCGCCGGTGACGCCGAAGAACAGGGTCGGCCGGCCGAGCACCTTGAACGGCTCTGCCGACTGCCAGTCGGGCTGCGCGATGATGCCGACCCGGAACCCCTGCGCCTCGAGCAGCCGGCCGATGATGGCCATGCCGAAGCTCGGGTGATCGACGTAGGCGTCGCCCGTCACCAGCACGATGTCGCAGGCGTCCCACCCGAGCGCCGCCATCTCGGCGCGACTCATCGGCAGGAACGGCGCCGCCTTTCCGCCAGGCGGCAACGCGCAGGCGAGGGGAGCCACGGATCGTTCGGCGGGAGCTTGGAGGTCCATGGCGGCGATGCATAAGCCGCTCAGACCGCGAGATCAACGAATGACAAGCGGAGCGGCAGTCATCCCTGTATCCGAGCGGCTGAGCTTTGCGTCCGGGCTGCGCCGGAGGCGGAACTCGGGCGCGAGCCGGGAAGCATTCCGTTGTGTGCCAGGAGCCGGCCTTGAACTGTTGGGCATGAGGAGCTCTTGGGACATGAGGAAATCTTGGGGCATGAGCCGCCCCCTCGGCCCTTCGCAGACGTTGAGGAGGTCTGCTTACAACACGTCTATCGTCGGAAACGTCGCGTCCTCAACGAGGCATGCCCGCAGATAGAGGGCTGTGCCGATGTCGCCTGTCCATAAGGAGTAGCGACCACGCCCGAGGGCCGCACGAGCGGCCTCCACCTGTTCCACAGCGACCATAGCAAAGGCCCGAGCACGCTCGAGCCAAAGGGGATTGCCAGTGCGGGCGAACAGCTTGAGGAACGCGTATCCGTTCCCCGCCGTCCCATGGCAGAGGCTCGCCCCTTTTGTGAGCGGGCCAGCCGACCAGATGCATTCGCCGCCGTCGATGAGCAGACGGTCGAAGGCTGGAGACGCGAAGGGGGCGTTCGCAAGCGCAGTGACGATGCCCGGAGCCCCGTGACAGTGCTGGCAGAGTCCGGCTGGACCGGAACGCGGAAGAACTGTGGGCCAGTTGATGCCACCGGGCACAGGAATGGCCGACATCGCGAGGGTGCGCGGGACGCGGTCCGCGAGCATCGCTCGCTGTTCGGTACTCAACCAATCCCAGCCCTTCACCAGTGCGAGGACATTACCAGCAAACCCGTGTACGGCGCTGAGGTAGCGGATCCGCGTCCATAGAGGCACCGATCAACGCTGCGACACGCTCAGGACCGCGCATCGGCCCGTCGGCGGGATCAAGCCGCCTCGTCGTCCCTCGACCGAGAGGCCATCCTCACCGCGTCTCCCCGGCTCGCGCCGCCCCGCTCCGGCACTGCCGCGTCCAGCCGGGGCGCGAGGCTCGCCTCGACGCGGTTGCGGCCGTTGCGCTTGCAGCGGTAGAGGGCGGCGTCCGCCCGGGCGACCAGGCCGTCGGTGCTCTCGCCCGGGGCCAGGGTGGCGACGCCGAACGAGCAGGTGCGGGTGCCGACCTCGGGCAGGTCCGTCGTCTCGACGCGCTGGCGCAGGCGCTCGGCCAGGGCGGTGGCTCCCGCGAGGTCCGTGCCCGGGCAGACCAGCATGAACTCCTCGCCGCCCCAGCGGCCGAGGGTGTCGGTGGGCCGCACGGCGTCGCGCAGCAGGGCCGCGAAGGCGACCAGCACCTCGTCGCCGACCTTGTGGCCGTGCCGGTCGTTGACGGATTTGAAGTTGTCGACGTCGCCGAGGATCAGCGAGAGCGGGGCGTCGTTCCGCTCGGCCCGCTCCGCCTCCTCGGCCAGGGCCTCGTCGAGCTTGCGCCGGTTGAACAGGCCGGTGAGCAGGTCGGTATGGGCCAGGGCCTCGAGGTCGCGGGTGCGCTCGGCGATGCGGTCCTTCAGCGTCGCGTTCATCTCGCGCAGGTCGCGCATCAGGGCGGCGTTCTCCTCGAAGGACCGCCGCAGCCGGGCGCGCATGGTGTTGAGCGCGTCGGCGAGCGCGTGCAGCTCGTGCCGGCCTCCCGCCTCGATCACCAGCGGCGGCGCTCCCAGCGTGTCGGCGTCGATCCGGGCCAGGTAGTCGCGGATCTGCGTCAGCGGCCGGCCCACGATGGTGCGGATCACGGCGTAGAAGATGAACCACAGCATCAGCGACTTGATCGCCGAGTTGATCAGGATCACGTACAGGGTGTTCTTGACCTGCTCGATCGCGATGCTGTCGTCGGAATGGACGGTCCAGGATCCGACCGGGTAGATCCGGCCGTTCCCGTCGGTGTGGACGAGGGCGAAGGTGCGGCTGAACGGGGCGCCGAAGCTCCGGAGCACGGGCCGGAACGCGTCTCCCGGCCCGACCTGCCGGACCTCGCCGGAGGCTTCCGTGAGCGTGCCGACCGCCTGGACGCGCTGGCCGGCCTCGTCGCGGACCTCGACCCCGACTACGGCCGGGATCTCGCGCATCCCCGCCAGGATGCCGCGCAGCACCTCGGCGTTGTAGCGCCACATCGCATCCTCGATGCCGGGGCTGAAGGTGCGCTGGAGCGCCGCCACGTCCTCCTGCAGGCGATGGCTCGCCGCTCGGTAGGCGACGAGCATCTGCACCGCCGTGAGGCCGACCGCCACCACGATGTAGCAGCCGAAGATCACCCGCATCAGCCGGACCGCGAGGGCGCGGTCCTGGGCCGGCGGACGGTGCTCTGAGGCCCCGCGACGGAAGGACGCCCGGAGGAAGCCGAGGAACGTCATGGTCCTGAGCGCCATCCCTTCGAGCGAGGATCGTGGGCCGATGCGGCGGCCGGGCGGCGCACGACGCCATGGACAGGGGTCGAGACGGCCGTGGCGGGCTGCAGGAGACGACCTCCCTTCCTCATGTCTCTCCCCGGGACGCCTGCCGAGCTATGTTGTGATAGCCTCGGAGCTGACATTCAAGATCCAGTTAATCGCAGGCAACACGAGATCATAGCAATAAAATCCTAACCCATGCTTATCGGGCGATCGGCGCCTGAGCCGGGCACTTCTGCGGCAGGAACCGGACGAAGCGCCGGCCTCGTCCCCGCCGCGGCCCGGATGGCGCCGCGCGATCTTGCCTGCTTCCTTCGTCGGAACGCCGCGCGGGCTCAAGTGATTTCCGCCGTCAGGTCAGATTGCCCGGTGGGGGCCCGCCCGGGCAGGCCGCGGCGCGGCTGCATCGCGTCGCGCCCCGTCGCTGCGCGGGATCCGGAGGCCATGTGGCTGCATTCACTGCGCGGGTGCGGGCCACCGGCCCGAGCCCGCGCGACGCGAACCCGCCAGCCCCGAACCGGAGAGATATCGATGGCCGGACCATCCGCCACCGCGGCCCTCGCCGCCCTGCCGAAGGCCGCGGCCGCCACCCCCGCCGGCCGCGGAGCCGACGGGCCGGTCACGGCCCACGTGGCCTTCACGGTCAACGGCGCGCGGCGCGAGCTCGAGCTCGACCTGCGCACCAGCCTGCTCGACGCGATGCGCGAGCACCTGCGCCTGACCGGCTCGAAGAAGGGCTGCGACCACGGCCAGTGCGGCGCCTGCACGGTGCTGGTGAACGGACGGCGGATCAATTCCTGCCTGACGCTGGCGGTGATGCACGAGGGCGACGAGATCCGGACCATCGAGGGGCTGGCGGAGGGCGACGCGCTCCACCCGCTCCAGGCCGCCTTCGTCAAGCACGACGGGTTCCAGTGCGGCTACTGCACGCCAGGCCAGATCTGCTCGGCCGCCGGGATGCTAGCCGAGGCCCAGGCCGG
>NZ_LABY01000297.1 GCF_001043975.1 Methylobacterium variabile | reverse complement strand
CTCGCCGGGACGCCGCCGCCCAGGCTGGTCGGGAACTGCACCAGCCCGTCCTTGGTCAGGGTCTCGCCCTTGAGCGGCGCGTCGGTGGCGCCGAAGTCGACGGTCTTGGCCTGGATCTGCTTGATGCCGCCGCCCGAGCCGATCGACTGGTAGTTCAGGCCGTTGCCGGTCTCCTTGCGGTACGCCTCGGCCCACTTGGAGTAGACCGGCAACGGCCTGAACTACCAGTCGATCGGCTCGGGCGGCGGCATCAAGCAGATCCAGGCCAAGACCGTCGACTTCGGCGCCACCGACGCGCCGCTCAAGGGCGAGACCCTGACCAAGGACGGGCTGGTGCAGTTCCCGACCGTCATGGGCGGCGTCGTCCCGGTGGTGAACATCGCGGGCGTCAAGCCCGGCGAGGTCAAGCTCACCGGCGAGGTGCTGGCCGAGATCTACCAGGGCAAGATCAAGAAGTGGTCCGACGCCAAGATCGCCAAGCTCAATGAGGGCGTGAAGCTGCCCGACGCCCCGATCACCGCGGTCTACCGGTCGGACGCCTCGGGCACCACCAACATCTTCACCACCTACCTGTCGGACGTGTCGCCGGCCTGGAAGTCCGAGTTCGGCGCCTCGACCACGGTCAGCTGGCCGACGGGCCAGGGCGGCAAGGGCAACGAGGGCGTCACCGCCGTCGTCAAGCAGGTCCCGAACGCCATCGGCTACGTCGAGTACGCCTACGCCAAGCAGAACA
>NZ_LABY01000296.1 GCF_001043975.1 Methylobacterium variabile | reverse complement strand
CATCGAAGGAACCCGCCCGCCCCATGTCCGCCGACCAGACCTCCGCCGCCGATGCCCCGAGCCGGCCCTCGCACTTCTCCTACGAGGACCTGCTGGCCTGCGGCCGCGGCGAGATGTTCGGCGCCGGCAACGCCCAGCTGCCGCTGCCGCCGATGCTGATGTTCGACCGCATCACCTCGATCGGCCGCGAGGGCGGTGCCCACGGCAAGGGTCACGTCGTGGCCGAGCTCGACGTGCGCCCGGACCTCTGGTTCTTCCCCTGCCACTTCCAGGGCGATCCCGTCATGCCGGGCTGCCTCGGCCTCGACGCCCTCTGGCAGATGGTCGGCTTCTTCCTCGGCTGGCTCGGCTCGCCGGGCCGCGGCCGGGCGCTCGGCGTCGGCGAGGTCAAGTTCAGCGACCAGGTGCTGCCGAGCGTGAAGAAGGTCGTCTACGGCGTCGACCTGAAGCGGGTGCGCCAGGGCCGCCTGGTGCTCGGCATCGCCGACGGCTGGCTCGAGGCCGACGGCCGGCGCATCTACGAGGCGCAGGACCTGCGCGTCGGCCTGTTCCAGGCCGCGACGCCCGCCGGCGGCTGAAGAGCCCGTCACAGGCCCGTCATCGCGCGGGCCGACAAGGCTCGCGGAATCGTGGGCCGGCTCGGCCCGCCGACGCGCGGGCCGGCGAGGCCCGCCGGGACCCTTTCCCCCGATGGGCGGTTGAGATTACGGCGCCGGGCGCCTAGGTGACACCCGCGTGGCGAGTGCGCCCGCGGGCGCCCGTGGCGCCGCGCTCCGGAGGGTTCCGACAATCATGAGGCGTGTGGCAATCACCGGGATGGGCATCGTCTCGTCCATCGGCAATTCCACGCAGGAGGTGCTGGCGTCCCTGCGCGAGGCGCGCTCCGGCATCTCCCGCGCCGAGGACTTCGCGGCCCATGGCTTCCGCAGCCAGGTCCAGGGCGCGCCGACCCTCGACGCCGAGGAGGTGGTCGACCGGCGCGCGATGCGCTTCCACGGCGGCGGCACCGCCTGGAACCACGTCGCGATGGAGCAGGCGATCCGCGATGCCGGCCTGGAGCAGGCCGAGGTCACGCACGAGCGCACCGGCATCATCATGGGCTCCGGCGGTCCCTCGACCCGCGCCCTGGTCGAGGCGGCGGACATCGCCCGCGCCAAGGGGCCGAAGCGCGTCGGCCCGTTCGCGGTGCCGAAGGCGATGTCCTCGACCGCCTCGGCGACCCTGGCGACCTGGTTCAAGATCCGGGGCGTGAACTACTCGATCTCCTCGGCCTGCGCGACCTCGAACCACTGCATCGGCAACGCCGCCGAGATCATCCAGGCCGGGCGCCAGGACATCATCTTCGCCGGCGGCTGCGAGGAGCTGGACTGGACCCTCTCGGTGCTGTTCGACGCCATGGGGGCGATGTCCTCGAAGTACAACGAGACCCCGGCCCGGGCCTCGCGCGCCTACGACGCGGCGCGGGACGGCTTCGTCATCGCGGGCGGCGCCGGCGTCCTGGTGCTCGAGGAGTACGAGCATGCCAAGGCCCGGGGCGCGCGCATCTACGGCGAGGTCGCGGGCTATGGCGCGACGTCCGACGGGCACGACATGGTCGCCCCCTCCGGCGAGGGTGCGGTGCGCTGCATGCGCCAGGCGATCGAGGGCCTGAAGGGCGCGAAGATCGACTACATCAACCCCCACGCCACCTCGACCCCGGTCGGCGACGACAAGGAGATCGAGGCGATCCGCGAGGTGTTCGGCGCCGGCGAGTCCTGCCCGCCGATCGCCGCGACGAAGTCGCTGACCGGCCACTCGCTCGGCGCCACCGGCGTGCAGGAGGCGATCTACTCGCTCCTGATGATGAACAACGGCTTCATCTGCGAGAGCGCCCACATCGACGAGCTCGACCCGGCCTTCGCCGACATGCCGATCCTGCGCGCCCGCAAGGACGGCGCGAAGCTCGGCCACGTGCTCAGCAACTCCTTCGGCTTCGGCGGCACCAACGCCACGCTGGTGCTCAAGCACGTCGACGCCTGAGGCAATCAGGTGCCAGACGCGGTCAGGTGCCTGACCCGCTGAGCGTGGACAGGAGCCGGCCCGGCGCGTAAAGGCCCGATCCACCGAACAACAGCGGAGGATCGGGCGTGACGGGTTTGATGGCAGGCAGGCGCGGGCTCGTGATGGGCGTCGCGAACGACCACTCCATCGCCTGGGGCATCGCCCGGGCCCTGGCGGGCCAGGGTGCCGAACTGGCCTTCACCTACCAGGGCGAGGCCCTGGGGCGCCGGGTCGGGCCGCTGGCCCAGACGCTGGGCTCGTCCCTGGTCCTGCCCTGCGACGTCGAGGATCTGGCCAGCGTCGACGCGACCTTCGCGGCCCTCGACGAGGCCTGGCCCGAGGGGCTGGATTTCGTCGTCCACGCCATCGGCTTCTCCGACAAGTCACAGCTCAAGGGCCGCTACGTCGACGTCACCACCCGGGAGAATTTTTCCCGCACGATGGTGATCTCGTGCTTCTCCTTCACCGAGGTCGCCCAGCGGGCGGCCAAGCGCATGCGCCCCGGCGGCGCCCTACTGACGCTGACCTACGGCGGCTCCACCCGGGTGATGCCGAACTACAACGTGATGGGCCTCGCCAAGGCGGCGCTGGAAGCCTCGGTGCGCTATCTCGCGGCGGATCTCGGGCCGCAGGGGATCCGGGTCAACGCCCTCTCAGCCGGTCCGGTGCGCACGCTCGCCGGCGCCGGCATCGCCGATGCCCGGCTGATGTTCAACCACCAGGCCGCCCACGCGCCCCTGCGGCGCACCGCGACGCTCGACGACATCGGCGGCTCGGCCCTCTACCTGCTCTCTCCTCTCTCGGGTAGCGTCACCGGCGAGATCCACTTCGTCGATTCGGGCTACAACATCATCTCGATGCCGCGACCGGACGTGCTGAAGGCGCAGGACGCGGCGGGGGTGACGGACGCGTGAGTGGGTGAAGGCTGAGTTGCACGACATCTCAGCCTCACTTCTAAGGGTGGGAACACTAGATCACTTGCCCTAGTTCTTCCAATCTGACAGACGAGCGGATTTTTGTAGGTTGCAAAAGACATAGATTTTATATTGAGCAATTTTTGATAGTAATTTTGTTAGATCTAAAGACATCTTGATTTTTGCGAACCGGGATATAAGTTTTTGGATGCACGAAGAGAGATTCATATGTCAGAGTTGGCAGGAAATTTGCCAGACGGAACTCCGCCGAAATTGAGGAGAGTATTCGCTATTGCGGTTGCTATAGCTGCCCTGATCGGCGTTGCCGCTTATGCGCTTGAGAAAATTAAACCTGTTGGCAGTGATCTTTATGCTTTTTGTCGTTACACCTATGTTTGTGCACCCGCTCCTTTAAAGGAACTGCGGCCGCTCGCATCTGGATATGCAAAAGGAAATACTGCTCGACGAGCAGCCAATGATCAATTCATAGAATATTCCCGCGACAATCCCGATTGGAACATATGCCTAACTAATGTACGTAGCCTGTCTAAAAGTGGGCCCTTTAATTCCAATGTTGAATATCGTATGGAGGGAACATTTTTTGGAGTTCCTAAATGGCGGGGGCTTTTTGAGAAAATCAGCGATTTTATAAATGGCAGGACATACACATTTCCGGCCTGTCCAAAAGAATAGTATTTGCTTGTAATTATGCAAAAATTAACACAAGTAAGAATCATCATTTTACTTTATCGCCACTGTAGTTCTGAAAATTATATAGTCTCCAATCGCATACAACAAATAAAATTTATCAGCATCTACTTGTGATTTATAAAAATAAGTGTTCTTAGGCGCCCACAACAAACTCAATCGAAGACAGCGCAACTACGATCAATGACCAATTAATAGTTCCGCTGAATTTTTCAATTGCTGGTTTTTCTACTCCAGAATCTATCGGTCGTGGACATTACGTAATCCGAGAACGACGCGAGGGCAGAGGCGTGCCCCTCCCCTCACGCCGCCCGATCCGCCGGCCGCTCCTCCACCAGCGCCACCACGTCCTCCCACCGCGACAGGAACGCTGCGACGCAGCCGGGATCGAAGTGGGCGCCCGACTGCTCCTCCAGGAAGCGGCGGGCCCGCTCCAGCGGCCAGCCGGGCTTGTAGACCCGGGTCGAGATCAGGGCGTCGAACACGTCGGCGACCGCGGTGATGCGGCCGGGCAGCGGAATCTCGGTGCCGCGCAGGCCCTGCGGGTAGCCGGCGCCATCCCAGCGCTCGTGGTGGGTGAGCGCGATCTCGGCGGCGAGGCGCAGGAGCCGGGACGGGCTGTCATGCAGCATGCGGTAGCCGCGCAAAGCGTGCTGCATCATCTCGTTCCGCTCCGGCTCGGTGAGCGGGCCGGGCTTGCGCAGGATGCTGTCGGCGACGCCAATCTTGCCGATGTCGTGCATGGTCGAGGCGAGCGCGATGTCGTTGCCCTCCTCCTCCGACAGGCCGAGCCCGTCGGCGATGGCGAGGACGCAGCCGGCCACCCGGGTCAGGTGGTCGCCCGCCTGGTCGTCGCGGAACTCCGCCGCCAGCATCAGGCGGCGGATGATCTCGCGCTCGCGCTCCTGGCTCTCCGCCACCGCCTGCTCGACCTCGCGGGAGAGGGTGCGGGCCTGGATCTCGACCGCCTCCTGGGCGCGGGCGAGGGCGATCAGGTTGCGGCCGCGCAACGCCAGGTCGGAGGCGTCGAGGGGCGCCAGCACCACGTCGGTGGCGCCGGCCTCGAGGGCGAGGCGCCGCGTCTCCGCCGGCTCGCCGCCGGCGACGAGCAGGACCGACATATGGGCGAGGTGCGGCCGCAGCCGGAGGCCGCGAATCAGCCCGAGGGCGTCGAGGCCGGGGCCGGCCTCGACCAGCACGAGGTCCGCCGCCCGCGTCTCGAGGGCCGCGAGCGCCGCGCCGGCCTCCGCGAGCGCCAGGGTCGGGTAGGCCAGGGCGAACAGCCGGGTCAACCCACCGGGATCAGGCCGGGCCGTGACGACCACGACGGCGGGATCGGCTGCGTTGGTCATGGTCCCCGGTGTTCCTTTCCGCGCCGGATGATGGCTCAAACTGCCACGACTTGATAAAACGTTCTTTAAGCTTCCGCACCGCAGGCCAGGTTCGGCGCGTCCCCGCCAAGCAGGCACAAGACGTTGATCGCGCGTCGATTTCCCCGGAGTGCGCGGAACCGGCGGAAGACTGCTTAGATGATGAAGTCTGGGCCGGCCCGCGGGCCGGCGACCTTGGCGACCTCGGCCCGGCCGCAGAGATCCTCGACCGTCACGGCGTCGAGGGCCGCGAGGTAGGCCGCGGCCGCCTCCGCCACCAGGGGCGCGACCACCAGGCCGGCAAGCTCCGAGCCGGCTGAGCCCCCCGGGCCGGATTCCGCGATCCCCGGCCCCAGCACCGCCCGGGCGACGTCGCCGGCGCTGATGCGCCGGCGCTCGCGGGCGAGCTCGTAGCCCCCGTGCGGCCCGCGCAGGCCCTTGAGCAGGCCGTGATGGACCAGGGCCTGCAGCACCGCCTCGAGGTGGCGGGGCGGCAGAGCGTGGCGCGCTGCCAGCGCCTTCGCGCTCACCGGCTGCGGCCGGGCGTGGAGCGCGATGTCGACCATGGCGGCGAGCGCCAGGGCGAGGCGCGGCGGCGCCAGCGCCGGGCTCGGCCCGGCGACGGCCCGGCCCGGGCCGGCGGGAGGCGCGACCGCGTCCAAGCGCCCTCAGCCGCGGCCGGTGGAGCCGAAGCCGCCCGCGCCGCGGCCGTCCCCGACCTCCGGGAAGGCCTCGACGACCCGCAGGGACGGCCGCACCACCCGGGTGAAGACGAGCTGCGCGACGCGCTCGCCCGGCCGCACCGTGAGAGCGTCCGCCGCGCCGGGCGGGTTGCGGTTCCAGGCCGAGATCATCAGCGGGCCCTCGTAATCCGCGTCGATGACGCCGACGGTGTTGCCGAGCACCAGCCCCTCCCGGTGCCCCAGTCCCGAGCGCGGGTACACCATGGCGCACCACGCGGGATCGCGGATCGCGAGGGCGAAGCCGGCCGGGATCAGGGCGGGCGGCCCCTGCGGCTCCAGGGTCAGGGGGGCATCGAGGCAGGCGTGGAGGTCGAGGCCGGCGGCGAGCGCCGAGCCCCATCGCGGAAACCCCCAGCCGGGCAGCCGCGGGTCGAGGAGCCGGATCGCGACGTCGAGGCCGCTCATGCGCCGCGCGCCGCGCCGGCCCGCGCCGCCACGGCCTCGGCCAGGGCCACGAGCCGGCGGGCCTCGTCGGCCTCGCGCCGCAGCGCCGTGCGGCCGAAATGCGCGACGCCGGCCTGGCCCCGGCTCTCGGGCGCCTCGAAGGCCGACAGGAGCGCCCTGGCCGCCGCCAGCGCCTCCGGGTCGGGCGCGAAGGCCGCCTCGGCCCGGCGGGCTCCGGCGGGCGCGGTCACCACGGCGCCGTCGAAGCCGAGGCCGCGGGCGCGGCCGATGTCGAGGCGGTCGGCGGGATCGAGCAGGATGTCGAGGTCGTGGGCGCGGGCCGCCGCGAGCGCTGTCGCCAGCCACACGAGGAGCGGCCCGGCCTCCGGTGCGCCGGGGGGCAGCCGGCCCTCGCGGGCGAGGGCGCCGGCATCCACCACCAGGCAGGCGAGGCGGGCATCGACGTCGCGCACCGCGCTCGCCACCGCCTCGGCGGAGAGGATCCCGAGCGGCGTGTCGAGGCAGGCCCAGATCCGCGTCCGCTCCGGGGCGCCGAAGCGGCGCAGGCGGCTGCCGATGCCGGCGAGGTCCTCCGGCTCCTCGACCCGCGGCACCAGCACCGCGTCGGGACCAACCTCCGCCACCGCCGCGAGGTCGGCCTCGCCCCAGGGCGTGTCGAGGCCGTTGACCCGCACCACCACCTCGGCCGCGGCGAACCCGCCTTCGCGCAAGCACGGGGCGAGGCGAGCCCGGCCCGCCTCCTTGTCGGCGGGGGGCAGCGAATCGGCGAGGTCGAGGATGAGCGCGTCGGCGGGCTCGGACCTAGCCGCCGCGAGGGCGGTCGCGGCGGCCGGCACCAGCAGGGCGCTGCGGCGGGGGCGGATGTCGGTCATCGGTCGCGTGACTCCCCGAATGGCGGCGCATCTATGCCCCGGGGAAGGGCGGGATGGCTATAGCGGAGGCCCCTCCGTCATCCGAGCCGCGACGCCAGGGTGCGGGCGAAGGAGTCGATGTGCGCGGTCATCGCCGCCGCCGCCGCCTCGGGGTCACGCCGGCGCAGGGCCTCGAGGATCACGGCGTGCTCCTCGGCGACCTCGGCGAGGTGGTGGCCGGTGGCGAGCGACAGGGCCCAGAACCGCACTGAGCGCCCGTGCAGCCCGGCCAGCACCTCGGCAAGCACCCGGTTCCCGGAGGCCTCGGCGATCAGGGCGTGGAAGCGCCGGTCCGATTCGAGGATCGCGTCGAGCCCGTCCGGCTGCTCCGCGAGCAGCGCCTCGAGCCGTGCCACGGCCTCGGGCTCGATCCGCGCCGCGGCCAGGGCCGCGCAGGGCGGCTCGGTCAGGCGGCGCACCTCGATGAGGTGGGCGAACTCGTCCATCGAGAGCGGCAGCACCAGCACCCCCTTGCGGGGCAGGATCCGCACCAGGCCCTCGTGCATCAGCCGGTGCAGGGCCTGGTTCACCGGCGTGCGGCCGAGGCCCAGCTCCGCGCACAGGCCGGCCTCGTTCAGCGCGTCGCCGGGCCTGAGCCGCAGCGCGACGATGTCGTCCTTCAGGCGCCGGTAGGCGCGCTCGTTCTGCGACAAGGTTGGGCACGAACCTGCACGCGTTTCCGCCACCGTCACCGCTCCGCTCACTGGACGCCGCATACCACGGCTTGTGAAATATCACAGGCATGGTACTTGCAGAACCATACGCCGGGCGGCCGGATCGCGGACCGCGGGAGAAGAGCGATGACAAGGGTGGACGGGGTGAGCGCGCACGAATTGGACGAGGGCTATCGCAGGGCGACCCTGCGGCTGATCCCGTTCCTGGTCTTCCTGTTCATCCTGGCCTGGATCGACCGGGTGAACGTCGGTTTCGCCAAGCTGCAGATGCTGTCCGACCTCAAGTTCAGCGAGGCGGTCTACGGCTTCGGCGCCGGCATCTTCTTCATCGGCTACTTCCTGTTCGAGGTGCCGAGCAACCTGCTGCTCGAGCGCATCGGCGCCCGCAAGACGCTGGCGCGCATCACCATCCTGTGGGGGCTCGCCTCGATGAGCCTCGCCTTCGTGCGCACGGAATGGGAGTTCTACGCCATCCGCTTCCTGCTCGGGGTGTTCGAGGCCGGCTTCTTCCCGGGCGTGGTGCTCTACCTGACCTACTGGTTCCCGAGCGCCCGGCGCTCGCGCATCAACGGCCTGTTCATGACCTCCTTCGCGATCGCGGGCGTGGTCGGCGGGCCGCTCGCCGGGCTCATCATGGGCACGATGGGGGGCGTCGGCGGCATGGCCAACTGGCAGTGGCTATTCATCCTCGAGGGCATCCCCTCGCTGGTGGCGGGCGCCGCGGTGCTGGCCCTCCTGCCCGACAGGCCGCAGGACGCGCGCTGGCTCGAGCCGAAGGTCGCCGCCGCCATGACCGCGCGGGTCGAGGCCGAGGGCCGGGCCGCCGGCAAGGAGGCGAGCTTCCGGGCGGCGCTCCGCGACGGCCGGGTCTGGCTCTGCGCGCTGATCTACTTCTGCATCGTCAGCGGCAACGCCACGATCGCGTTCTGGACGCCCTCGATCATCAAGGAGATCGGCGTGCAGGGCGCCATCGCGATCGGCTTCCTCGCCGCGGTGCCGTTCATCGCCGGCACCATCGCCATGGTGTGGACCGGGGCGCATTCCGACCGCACCGGCGAGCGCCGGCTGCACTGCGCCATCGCCAGCCTGATCGCCGCGGCGGGCCTCGCCGCCACCGGGGCGCTGATCGGCCACGCGACGCTCGCCCTCGTCGCCCTGACGGTAGCGGCGATCGGCATCCTGGCCGCCTTCCCGGTATTCTGGTCGCTGCCCCAGACCTTCCTCTCCGGCACCGCCGCCGCGGGCGCCATCGCGGCGATCAACTCGATCGGCAACCTCGCGGGCTTCGTCGCGCCCTACGTGGTCGGCCTGTCGAACACCCTGACCGGCACCTCGACCAACGGCCTCTACTTCGTCGCCGGGCTCGAGCTGCTGGCGGGCATCCTGGTGCTCGGCTTCGCCCGCTGGCGCGAGGGCGCGGCGGAGCCGGCCCCCGCCGAATAGTTCGGAGATTCTTTCGATGCTGACCTTCCATCGCGAAGCCGCCGGGCGCCGGGACACGATCGCCCTCGCCCCCGAGGCGCTGGTGATCGCCGGCTGGGCCGGGCGGGACGAGGCGGCGATCCGCCACCACATCGAGGAGCTGGCGGCGATCGGCGTGCCGCCGCCGTCCTCGGTCCCGGTCTACTACCGGGCCGCCGCCGCGACGCTGACGCAGGGAGGCCGCCTCGAGGTGCTCGGGCCGGATTCCTCGGGCGAGGCGGAGCCGGTGATCGTCTCCCTCGCGGACGGGCTCTGGCTCGGCCTCGGGTCCGACCATACCGACCGCAAGGCCGAGACGATCGGCATCGCGCTCTCCAAGCAGCTCTGCGGCAAGCCGGTCGGCACCGGGCTGTGGCGCCTCGACGAGGTCGAGCCGCACTGGGACGACCTGGTCCTGCGCGCCCACGCCACCATCGACGGCGAGCGGGTGCTCTACCAGGAGGGCCGCCTGACGGCGTTGCGCACCCCGCGCGACCTCCTCGCGCGGCGTCCGGGCGGGCCGGACCTCGCGCCCGGCACGGTGATGTTCGGCGGCACCCTCGGGGCGATCGGCGGCATCCGCCCGGCCTCCCGCTTCGAGATGACGCTGGAGGACCCGGTGCTCGGGCGCACGCTGACCCACGCCTACGATATCGCCGTGCTGCCCGTGGTGGCGTGAGGCCGCGATGGGCGCCACGGGGATCCTGACCTCCCTGGCCGGGATCGGGGGCGCCGCCTTCTGGGCGGCTCTCCTCGCCAAGATGCTGGCGAGCGCCGCGATCGTGGTCCTCGCCTCCCTGGCGGTCGAGCGGGCCGGCCCCCTCGTCGGCGCCATGATCGCGACCCTGCCGCTCTCGGCCGGGCCGGCTTACGTCTTCCTCGCCCTCGACCACGATGCGGGCTTCCTGCGCGACAGCGCGGTGGCGAGCCTGCCGGCCATCGCCGCCACCGCCCTGTTCATCGCCGCCTACGCGGCCATGGCCCGCCGGCACGGCGTCGCGGGCGCGCTCGCCGCGGCGCTCGCCACCTGGATCGCGGCGGCCCTGCTGCTCGGCCGGCTCGGCGGCGGCGTGGGCGCCGCCGCGCCCGTCGCCGTCCTGGTGATCCTCGCCTGCATCGCCGCCTGCCGCCGCCTGCGGGCGGCCGGCCCGGCGCCGGCGCGCCCGGGGCGGCGCGGCGACGTCCTGGTCCGGGCCGTCATCGTGATGGTCCTCGTGGTCGCGGTGGTGCTGGCC
>NZ_LABY01000295.1 GCF_001043975.1 Methylobacterium variabile | reverse complement strand
TGTTCTGGTGGTCGGCGGAGACGACCTCGATCCGCTTGCCGAGCACCGTGCCGCCGAAATCCTCCACCGCCATCCGGGCGGCGGTGACCGAGCCGGGGCCGGTGCTGTCGGCCTGGGCCGCGCTCATGTCCGACAGAACGCCGATCTTGACGACGTCGTCGGAAACCTGCGCCTGCGCGGCGCCCGCGCAGAGGGTCGCGGCCAGCGCCAGGCCGGCGCGCCGAAGGGCTCGTCTCATGGTTTCCTCCCGGTTTTTCCGCATGCTGGCGGGGGGTAGGAGGAAGGTCAACCCGACGTGAGGCCTACAGCCTTCGCAGTGCCACGCTCTCGATGCGGTGGCTCGCGCCCTTGGCGAGGATCAGGCTGGCGCGCTGGCGCGTCGGCACGATGTTGTCGCGCAGGTTCAGGAGGTTGATGCGGTTCCACAGCCCGTCGGCGATGACCAGCGCCTCCTCCTCGCTCACCTCGGCGTATTTGCGGAAGTAGGAGAGCGGGTCACGGAACGCGGTGTGGCGCAGGCGCAGGAAGCGGTTGACGTACCAGCGGTGCAGGTCGTCCTCGTGCGCGTCGAGGTAGACCGAGAAGTCGAAGAAGTCCGAGACGAAGGGGATCGCGGTGCCGTCCCGGGGCAGGCGGGCCGGCTGGAGCACGTTCAGCCCCTCGACGATCAGGATGTCGGGCCTGTCGACCACCGTGTTTTCCCCCGGCACCACGTCGTAGACGAGGTGGGAATAGAGCGGCGCCGCGACGTGGCGCTTGCCCGCCTTGATGTCGGCGAGGAAGCGCAGCAGCGTCGGGGTGTCGTAGCTCTCGGGAAAACCCTTGCGCTCCATCAGGCCGAGGCGGTGCAGCTCGGCATTCGGGAACAGGAAGCCGTCGGTGGTGACGAGGTCGACCTTCGGGGTGTTGGGCCAGCGGGCGAGCAGCGCCTTCAGCACCCGGGCAGTGGTCGACTTGCCGACCGCGACCGAGCCCGCAACCCCGATGATGTAGGGCACCTTCACCTCGCGCTCGGCGAGGAGGAAGCGTTGGGTCGCCTTGAACAGCCCCTGCGTCGCCGCGACGTAGAGCGAGAGCAGCCGCGACAGCGGCAGGTAGATCGCGATGACCTCTTCCAGGGAGATCGGGTCGTTGAGCGATTGCAGCCGCATCACGTCCTCGGCGGTGAGGGTGAGCGGCGTGTCGGCGCGCAGGTGCGCCCATTCCTCGCGGGAGAAGACCCGGTAGGGCGAGAGGTGGTCGGTCGCCTCGTCGAGGCTGGCGGCGAGTTCCGCCGCGCCGAGGGTGGTCGCCCCGCCCGTGCCGACCCGGTTCATGCCGACCTCGCCTATGCCGATCCCGCCCATGCCGGCCTCGTTCATGCGGGCCTCCTCGACGCCTTCTCGGCGATGCCGCTCTGGGCGGTGCGCCGCTCCAGCTCCGCCATCACCGCCTCAAGCGGCACGTCGGCGGCCTGTAGGACGACCAGCAGGTGATAGAGCACGTCCGCGGCTTCCGCCTTCAGCCCCTCGCGATCGCCCTGCACCGCCGCGATCGCGGCCTCGACCGCCTCCTCGCCGAGCTTCTTGGCTGGCCGGGCCGGCCCGCCGGCGACGAGCTTGGCGGTGTAGGACTCGTCCGGTGAGGCCGCGGCGCGCTCGCGGACGATGCGGTCGAGATCGGCGAGGGTGAAGGCGGTCATGCGGCTGCCGTTGGTTTCCTGCCCGACCCTGAAGCCGGCCGTGCCGGGCGGTCAAGCGGCATCAGCACACCTTGCGGGTCATCGCGCCGCGGCGATTGCGGACGGATCAGGGATCGAGCCGCATGGCGAGGCCCGCCGCCGCCATGTGGGCCTTGGCTTCCGCCACGGTGTGCTGGCCGAAATGGAAGATCGAGGCCGCCAGCACCGCGCTGGCGCCGCCGTCGCGCACCCCGGCGACGAGGTCGTCGAGACTGCCGACGCCGCCTGAGGCGATCACCGGCACGTTCACCGCGTCGCTGATCGCCCGGGTGAGCCCGATGTCGTAGCCGGAGCGCATGCCGTCGCGGTCCATCGAGGTGACGAGGAGCTCGCCGGCGCCCTTCCCCGCCACGGTGCGGGCGAACGCGATCGCGTCGATCCCGGTGGGTTTCCGGCCGCCATGGGTGAAGATCTCCCAGCGGGCCGGCTCGCCCTCGCCCGAGACGCGCTTGGCGTCGATCGCCACGACGATGCACTGCGCGCCGAATTTCTCCGCCGCCCGCGCCACCAGGTCCGGGTCGTTCACCGCCGCGGTGTTGATCGAGACCTTGTCGGCTCCGGCCAGCAGCAGGGTGCGGATGTCCTCGACCTTGCGCACCCCGCCGCCGACGGTGAGCGGCATGAAGCAGGCCTCCGCCGTGCGGCTCACCGCGTCGAGCAGGATGCCACGGTCCTCGTGACTTGCCGTGATGTCGAGGAAGCACAGCTCGTCGGCCCCGGCGCGGTCGTAGGCCTTTGCGGCCTCGACCGGATCGCCGGCGTCGCGCAGCTCGAGGAACTGCACGCCCTTGACGACGCGGCCGTCCTTGACGTCGAGGCAGGGGATGATGCGGGTCTTGAGCACGGATTTAGGCTCTATTCGTAGAGGAAGGGGCGCGACATCGCCTCGTCCCGCGTGAACGGGCAGGTCGCCGGGAACGTCGCTGCGGCGAGGCCAGTCTCTCGGAGAGTGTCGAGCCTGACTTGGCGATAGGCCCGATCGAACGCCTCGTCGAGGCGCGGCGTCAGGCTCGGGTTGTCACCGACGATCTCGAGGACGTGCTGACGATGCGTCGCGATCGAGATCGCCCAGCTCGTGCTGCGATGGCCCGGCTGGAACTGCCATTTCAACATATGGAGCTGGATCAGCGCGTAGAAGCTCACGAGGCGGTTGAACTCCGAGCGGCCCAAGCTCTCGATCTCCTCGGCCAGGTTCTCGCGGTCGAGGGCCGAGAGATCGCCGGCGCGCAACGCCGCCGCCTGCTCCATCGCCCAGCCATAGAGGTCGTCGTCATAGGCAGTCGCGGGCCGCGGGGTCGGCCGCGCCGAGTCCGGCTTGGGTCTGCGGGTCGCGGCCGTCACGCTGTCTCACGCCTCCGGGAAGCCGCCTCATCCTATCACGAGGCGAACCCGTCCGCCTCAGCCGGCCTGCTGGCTCTTGCCCTGCGTGCCGCGCGCCCGCGCGATGGCCGCCAGCGCCTCCTTCGGGTCGATCCGGCCGTCGTAGAGGGCACGCCCCGTGATGGCGCCCGCGAGGCCGGCGCAGTCGGGCTCGAGGATGCGGTGGACGTCCTCGATCGAGGCGAGCCCGCCGGAGGCGATGACCGGGATCTTCACCGCCTGGGCGAGGGCCAGCGTCATCGGGATGTTGAGTCCCTTGAGGATGCCGTCCCGGGCGATGTCGGTGTAGATGATCGCGGCGACGCCGGCATCCTCGAACCGCCGGCCGAGCTCCTCCGCCGTGACCGTCGAGGTCTTGGCCCAGCCCTCGACCGCGACCTTGCCGTCCTTCGCGTCGATGCCGACGGCGATCCGGCCGGGGAAGCGGCGGGCGGCCTCGCGCACGAAGGTCGGGTCCTTCACGGCGGCGGTGCCGATGATGACCCGGCTCACGCCCTTCGCCAGCCAGCCCTCGACGGTGCGCATCTCGCGGATGCCGCCGCCGAGCTGGACCGGGATCCTCACCGAGGCGAGGATCGCGTCCACGGCCGCGGCGTTCATCGGCGCGCCCGCGAAGGCGCCGTCGAGGTCGACCACGTGGAGCCAGGAGAAGCCCTGCTCCTGGAACGTCGCGGCTTGCGCCGCCGGATCGTCGCTGAAGACGATCGCCTGCGCCATGTCGCCCTGCACCAGGCGGACGCAGCGCCCTTCCTTGAGATCGATGGCCGGAAACAGGATCACGCGTCGTCACCGCAAGGCTTGAGTTCGTCGAAAGCCGGCGCCGTCAGGGCCGCCAGCGCAGGAAGTTGCCGATCAGCTTGAGGCCGAGCGTCTGGCTCTTCTCGGGGTGGAACTGGGTGCCGGCGATGGTGCCGCGGGCCACCATGGCGGTGACTGCCCCGCCGTAATCGGCACTCGCCACCACGTCGCCGGGCTCCTCCGGAGCCAGGGCGTAGCTGTGCACGAAATAGGCGTGCAGGCCGTCCGAGCCGGTCGGGATGCCGTCGAGGAGCGGGTGCGCGCGGCGGGCCTCGAGCGTGTTCCAGCCCATGTGGGGCACCTTCAGGCCCGGATCGGCCGGCTTGATCGCCTGGACGTCGCCGGGGATCCAGCCGAGGCCCGGGGTGACCTCGTATTCGAGGCCGCGGCTCGCGAGCAGCTGCATGCCGACGCAGATGCCGAGGAAGGGCCGGCCGCGGCCGTGCGCGGCCTCCGTCATCGCCTCGACCATGCCGGAGACGGCGTCGAGCCCGCGCCGGCAATCGGCATAGGCGCCGACGCCGGGCAGCACGACCCGGTCTGCCGCGGCCACGGCCTCGGGATCGGAGGTGACGACGATGCGCGCGCCGGTGCCGCTTTCGCGGGCGGCGCGCTCGAAGGCCTTGGCGGCCGAGTGCAGGTTGCCCGAGCCGTAATCGATGATGGCGACTGTGTCCGCGCTCACGGACGTTCCTCCCGCATAGGGCCGCCCGCGCCGCGCACCCTCTCGACGGTCAACAGGACGGGACACGGAGTGGTTGCGGCGCTCACCGGTGTCCCTGCGCCTCGGGGAAAAGGCCGAGGGCCGGGCTCTCGGCGCGGGTGTTCGCCGGCGTCACCGGCCGCGTCGGACCTGCGCCGTGGCGGGCCCCCTCCTCCCGCAGCCAGCGGGCGACGAACTTCACCTCGGCCTCCTTGGCGTCGGACGCCGTCACGGCGTCGCGGATCGGACGGCCGGTGCGGGCATAGGTCCAGCGCCGCAGCGAAGAGGCTTCGAGGCCGATGAGCCAGGAGAGCAGCACGGCGATCACGAAGCCCGCCAGTGGGCTCAACCCGAGCGCGAGCCCGGCCCCCCAGACCAGGATCTCGGCCGCGAGCACGATCAGGCCGGCGAGCCAGAGCCGGTGCCAGAAGAACCACAGGGCGGTGAACCAGAAGGCCGGCCAGACGAAGGCGTCGGGCACCAGCTTGGCCCGGTCGAGCGCCTCCGGCTCGGCGGGATCGACCTCGTCGGGCACGTGCAGAGTGTAGGTGGTCATCCGGTGTCCCCCGGGGTCCTTTGCATCGGACCTTGCATTGCGGCGCGGCTCTAGAGCGAGCCCTTCGTGGATGGCACCCGGCCGCCCTCGCGGGGATCGACCTCGACCGCGTGCCGCAAGGCACGTGCCAGCCCCTTGTAGCAGCTCTCGGCGATGTGGTGCTGGTTGTCGCCGTACAGCGTCTCGACGTGCAGGGTGATGCCGGCATTCATCGCGAAGGCCTGGAACCACTCGCGCACCAGCTCGGTGTCGAAGGCGCCGATCTTCTCGCGGGCGAACTCCGTGCGGAAGACCAGGAACGGCCTCCCCGAGATGTCGACGGCGACCCGAGTCAGCGCCTCGTCCATGGGCAGGTGCAGGTCGGCGTAGCGGCGGATGCCGCGCTTGTCGCCCAGCGCCTGGGCGAAGGCCTGGCCCAGCGCGATGCCGCAATCCTCGGTGGTATGGTGCTGGTCGACGTGGAGGTCTCCCGTCACCCTGATCTCGAGGTCGAACAGCGCGTGGCGGGCGAGGAGCTCCAGCATGTGGTCGAGGAAGCCGACGCCCGTGCTGATGCTGGCCCGACCGGTGCCGTCGAGGGTCAGCGCGACGCTGACGTCGGTCTCGGCGGTGCGCCGGTCGACGCGGCCGGAGCGGAGGGGGGTGTCGGTCATCGCGGGAGCACTTGTCGGCAACGGAAAACGGGCTGCCTTGTTAAAAGGCAGCCCGCGGAAACGCCAGAGGTGATCCCGGCTTTCTACCGTCGCGCCACCGCGGCCGGGGGCGCGGCGGGGTCAGACGTCGGCGAGCACGCGGGCGCAGACCGCGTCGAGCTTGGCCATCAGGCCTGCGTCGCGATGGGTGGGCGCGGTCATGATCGCGCCGTCGAGGGCCTGGTCGGATCCCGCCGGGCAGGGCTCGCGCTCGGCGGGCAGGTCGCGGGCGAGCCGGCTCACCAGCCGGGCGGCCTTGGCGGCGTTGGCCCGCGCCACCGCCACCACGGAGGCCACGTCCACGGCGCCGTGCTCCGGGTGCCAGCAATCGAAGTCGGTCACCATGGCGATGGTCGCGTAGGTGATCTCGGCCTCGCGGGCGAGCTTGGCCTCCGGCATGTTGGTCATGCCGATCACGTCATAGCCCTGCGCCTTGTAGGTCAGCGACTCGGCGTAGGAGGAGAATTGCGGCCCCTCCATGCAGACGTAGGTGCCGCCCTTGCGCACCGGAATCTCCTCGGCCTCCGCCGCCGCCAGAATCCGGGCCTGGAGGCCCGGGCCGACCGGATGGGCCATCGAGACGTGGGCGACGCAGCCGTTGCCGAAGAACGACGACGCCCGGCCGACGGTCCGGTCGACGAACTGGTCCACGAGCACGAACAGGCCCGGATAGAGTTCCTGCCGGAACGAGCCGCAGGCCGACAGCGCCACGAGGTCGGTGACGCCGGCACGCTTCAGCGCGTCGATGTTGGCCCGGTAGTCGATGCCGGAGGGCGAGAGCCGGTGGCCGCGGCCGTGCCGGGCGAGGAACACCACCGGCGTGTCGCCGATCCGGCCGATGCGGAGCGCGTCCGAAGGCTCGCCCCAGGGCGAGGACATCCGCTCCTCGCGCACGTCCTCCAGCCCGGGCAGGTCGTAGACGCCCGACCCGCCGATCACTCCGAGCACGGCCTTGACCATGGGGTTCTCCTGTCTGTCGTCAAACGAAAGAGGCCCCTCGCGGGGCCTCTGGGAGTGTCGTGAGCCTGGTCGTCAGCTCGTCTTGTGCAGCTCGGGCTGCAGCCCGTGCGTCTCGCCGCCGACGTCGGACCAGATCTTCTTCTTCACATAGTAGAGCAGGCCGGCCAGCACGATCAGGAACAGCATCGCCCGCAGGCCCAGCTGCTTGCGCGCCAGCAGGTGCGGCTCCGCCGTCCACATCATGAAGGCGGTCACGTCGCGCGAGTACTGGTCGACGGTCTCCGGCACGACCGGCTTGCCGTCGGCGCCCTTGGCGTAGGTCACCTGACCGTCGCTCAGCGGCTTGGGCATCGCGATGATGTGGCCCGGGTAGTACTCGTTGTAGTGGCCGCCCGGCGGCACCGTCACGTCCTTCGGCGGCTCCTCCTTGTAGCCGTTGAGGAGGGCGTGGATGTAGTCGGGGCCCTGCTCGGTGTAGCCGATGAAGGGCAGCCAATCGATGATGAACCACAGGCCGCCGCGGGCGAAGGTGCGGGCCTTGGCCATCAGCGACAGGTCCGGCGGCGCCTTGCCGCCGTTGGCCGCGGCCGCCGCCTGGTCGTTCGGGAACGGCGACGGGAACTTGTCCGCGGGGCGGCCGGGCCGCTCGAACATGTCGCCGGAATCGTTCGGGCCGTCCTTGACCTTGTACTCGGCGGCGAGCGCCTTGACCTGGGCGGCGGAGAAGTCGGGACCGCCCTCCTCGCCCAGGTTGCGGAAGCGGACGTAGTGCAGGCTGTGGCAGTTCGAGCAGACCTCGCGGTAGACCTGGAAGCCGCGCTGCAGCTGCGCCTGGTCGAAGGTGCCGAACATCCCCGAGAAGGTCCACTTCTCGCGGTGCGGCAGCGGCCCACCCTCCGCCGCCGAGGCGGCGCCGGCCGACAGGAACGCGGCGAGTGCGGCCGCCACGAGAGCGCGTGTTCTGATCATTCCCCTCGATGCCCCTTGCGGCGTCGTTAGTGCTTAGCGGTCGGGAGGCGGGACGGACACGCTCGGCATCCGCCCCGCCCGGGCGTACCTTATCCCTTGGTCGAGGGCGCGGCGGTCGCGCCGGCCGGGATGCCGGAGGAGCCGACCTGCTTGCCCGGGCCGGTGACGCTCTCGAGGATCGAGCCCGGCAGCGGCTTCGGCGTCTCGAACAGGCCGACCAGCGGCATCACGATCAGGAAGTGGGCGAAGTAGTAGACCGTGGCGATGCGCGAGGCGAGGACGTAGCCGCCCTCCGGGGGCTTCGAGCCGAGCCAGCCGAGCAGGAAGCAGCAGAAGATGAAGACCCAGAAGAACTGGCGGTAGATCGGCCGGTAGTTGGCCGAGCGGACCCGCGAGGTGTCGAGCCACGGCGCCAGCGCCAGGATGATCACCGCGCCGAACATCAGGATCACGCCGCCGAGCTTGTCCGGCACCGCACGCAGGATGGCGTAGAAGGGCAGGAAGTACCACTCGGGCACGATGTGCGCCGGCGTTACGGCGGGGTTCGCCGGGATGTAGTTGTCGGCGTGGCCGAGGTAGTTCGGCTGCAGGAAGATCCAGTAGGCGAAGAAGACGAAGAACACCACCACCGCGAACACGTCCTTGATGGTCGCGTAGGGGGTGAACGGGACGGCGTCCTTGCCGGTCTTGATCGGGATGCCGGTCGGGTTGTTCTGGCCGGTGACGTGCAGCGCCCAGACGTGCAGGACGACGACGCCGGCGATCATGAACGGCAGCAGGTAGTGCAGCGAGAAGAAGCGGTTGATGGTCGGGTTGCCGACCGAGTAGCCGCCCCAGAGCAGGCTCTGGATCGTGTCGCCGACGATCGGGATCGCCGCCAGGATGTTGGTGATGACGGTGGCGCCCCAGAACGACATCTGGCCCCACGGCAGGGTGTAGCCGAGGAACGCGGTCGCCATCATCAGGAGGTAGATGATCACGCCGAGGATGTAGAGCACCTCGCGCGGAGCCTTGTAGGACCCGTAGTAGAGGTTGCGGAACATGTGCACGTAGACCGCGATGAAGAACATCGAGGCGCCGTTGGCGTGCATGTAGCGCAGGAGCCAGCCGTAGTTCACGTCGCGCATGATGTGCTCGACGGAGTTGAACGCCTCGGTGGCCGAGGGCTGGTAGTGCATGGCCAGCCAGACGCCGGTGACGATCTGGGAGGCCAGCATCACGATCAGGATCGCGCCGAACGTCCAGAAGTAGTTCAGGTTGCGCGGAACCGGGAAGGCGATGAACGAGGAATGGACCAGGCCGACGATCGGCAGCCGGGCCTCGAACCACTTCGCGAAGCGGCTCTTGGGAACGTAGGTGGTAGCGTGTGCGCTCATGGGGCAGCCCGCGTCTGGCGTTGCTTCACGATCGGCGGATCAGGCGGCGGCGCCTTCGCCGATGCGGACCTTGGCGTCGCCCTGGAAGGCGTAGGGCGGGATCGGCAGGTTGATCGGCGCCGGGCCGCGGGTGACGCGTCCGACGGCGTCGAACTGCGAGCCGTGGCACGGGCAGGCCCAGCCCTCCTGGCCGTTGGCGTTGGCGATCGGCACGCAGCCGAGATGGGTGCAGTTGCCGTAGGCCACGAGCCAGCGCTCGTGGCCCTCCTTGACGCGGCTCAGGAACGGCGCCGGGTCGATCATGCTGGCGGGCGCCATCGCCTTCATGTCGGCGACTTCCTTCTCGGTGAGGTGGCGCACGAAGATCAGCTTGCCGCGCCAGAACACGTTGACGATCTGGCCGTCGGCGATCGGCGTGAGGTCCACGTCGATGGGAGCGCCGGCGGCGACCGTCTCGGCGTCGGGCGCCATCGAGGCGACGAACGGCCAGGCCAGAGCGGCAGCCCCGACCACGGCGCCCGCGCCGGTGGCGAGGAACAGGAAGTCCCGGCGGGTCGCCCCGTGGGGATGCGCGGCGTCGGAGGGGGCGGCGGTGGTGGCCAAGTTCCGGCTCTCCCGAGAAATCGTTGACGGCGGCGGGCGGCCGCTGCGTGGCGCGCGGCAGGGCCCACCCGGGTAGGAGGGTCGGCGGGGTTCGACCCCTCGATCCTGCCGGACCGAAGCACCACCCCGCTCATGGCGGCAATGCGACCGGGCGTCGCCGCGCGGGTAGCTCTGTGGCACGGCCAAGCCCCGGAATAAAGGGCGAAAAGGGGCGCCGATCCGGAGGAATTCCAGATTTCCCGCAGGTGTGTTGCGGTGCACCGGGCGGGCCCTGACCGGCCCGCCCGGGCTGTCGCGTCGCTCCTTGCCGGGCTACTCGGCCGGCGCGCCGACGCGGCCGGGCGCCGCGGGTGCGCTGCTGTGGCTCAGGCGCAGCACCGTCACCATGCCGACGAGGCCGGCGCAGGCGATCAGCAGCAGGCCGCCGGTGAAGCCGCCGGTCCAGTCCTTGATCGCGCCGACCGCGTAAGGTGCGACGAAGCCCGACAGGTTGCCGATCGAGTTCACCACCGCGATGGCGCCGGCGGCGGCGGCCCCCGAGAGGGTCTCGGTCGGCAGCGTCCAGGTGATCGGCAGCGCCCCGAAGATGCCGAGCGCCGCGCCCGAGAACAGCACCACCTTCAGGATCGGATCGGGCACGAGCGCCGCCCCGATGGTGCAGAGGGACGCGCAGGCGAGCGCCGCCGCGAGGTGGTAGCGCCGCTCGCGCTTGGCGTCCGAGCGCCGGCCCCACCACAGCATGCCGACGGTGCCGACCGCGTAGGGGATGATCATCAGGAACCCGGTCTGGGCGTTGGTGAGGCCGAAGCCCTTGAAGATCTGCGGCAGGAAGAAGCCGAAGGCGTAGAGCAGGGCCACGGCGCCGAAATACACCACCGCGATGGCGAGCACCCGCGGGTTGAGGATCTCCTGGGTGAGGGGAACATGGCCCTGGCTCAGGGTGCGGGCCTGCTCGGCGGCGAGCGTCTCCGCGAGCCAGGCGCGCTCGTCCGGGGCGAGCCACTGGGCGTCGGCCGGCCGGTCGGTGAGGTAGAAGTAGGTCATCACCGACAGGACCACCGCCGGCAGCGCCTCGATCACGTAGAGCCACTGCCAGCCCTTGAAGCCGAGCACGCCGTCGAGCTCGAGCAGCAGGCCGGAGATCGGCGAGCCGATGACGCTCGAGAGCGGGATCGCCACCATGAACAGCGAGACGATGCGGGCCCGGTAGGCCGCCGGGTACCAGAGGGTGAGATAGAAGATGATGCCGGGGAAGAAGCCCGCCTCGGCCGCGCCGAGCAGCAGGCGCATGATGTAGAAGCTGACCTCGCCGCCAATGAAGGCCATGCCGCCGGAGATCAGGCCCCAGCTCAGCATGATGCGGGCGATCCAGCGCCGCGCGCCGAACTTCTCGAGCGCCAGGTTCGAGGGCACCTCGAAGATGAAGTAGGTGATGAAGAACAGCCCGGCACCGAGGCCGTAGGCGGTGGCCGAGATGCCGAGGTCCCGGTTCATGGTCAGCGAGGCGAACCCGACATTCACGCGGTCGAGGTAGGCCACGAAGTAGCAGACGATGAGGAACGGGATCAGGCGCCAGCTGACGCGCCTGATGGTGCGGGCTTCGATATCGGTCGTCACGGCATTCTCCTCCCGGCCGATTCTGGTTTCGCGCCAGGCTTTCACGCCAGATCTGGCGGCCCGGCTCTGGCGCCCGGGATGACCGGATTGTCCGCACTTGGCAAGGAGCGACGATCGGCGGAGGCGCGCGCACTTGTGGGACCGGCCGCTTCTGGTCTAGTGCTCCCCTCCCCCACCGGTGATGCACCGCAGCGAGGCTCGCGCCAGCCGCGCGCCGGTGTCCGTTCGAGACTTGAAGAAGTTCGCCATGGTCACGCCACGCCGAGACAGCGGAGCCGACCGCCCCCAGCTCACCGGAGCCCGGGTGCTCGTCGTCGAGGCCCGCTACTACGACGACATCGCCGACGAGCTTCTCGCCGGCGCCACGGCCGCGATCGAGGCGGCGGGCGCCGAGGCGGTGGTCGTCACGGTGCCGGGCGCCCTGGAGATCCCCCAGACCGTCGCGATCCTGCTCGAGGCGGCCGCCCGCGCCCGCAAGCCCTACGACGCCGTGGTGGCCCTCGGCTGCGTGATCCGCGGCGAGACCGGCCACTACGACATCGTCGCCGGCGAGAGCGCCCGGGCCCTGATGGACCTCTCCGTGATGCTGCGCCTGCCGCTGGGCAACGGCATCCTGACGGTCGAGACCGAGGCCCAGGCCCAGGCCCGCGCCCGGGTGGCCGAGATGAACAAGGGCGGCGGCGCCGCCGAGGCCGCCCTGTCCGTGCTGGCCCTGCGCCGGGCCGAGGAGGCGGGGCGCCAGGACCGCACCATCGGCTTCACCCCCCGCCGCCTGGAGGCCCAGTGACATGAAGCCCGCCGAGCGCAGCGGCGCCCGCCTCGCGGTGGTCCAGGCCCTCTACGAGATGGAGATCGCCGGCAAGGGCGTGATCGACGCCCTCGCCGAGTTCGAGGCGTTCTGGATCGGCCAGGTCATCGACGACGTCGAGCACCCGCCGGCCGAGACCGCCTTCTTCCGCGACCTCCTGCGCGGGGTCGTCGAGGAGCAGCGGGCGATCGACCAGCGCCTCGACGCCGCCCTCGCGGCCGGCTGGCCCCTGCGCCGCCTCGAGGCGGTGGTGCGGGCGATCCTGCGCGCCGGGGCCTACGAGGTGATCTTCCGCCGCGACGTCCCGGTGAAGGTCGCGATCTCCGAGTACGTCGACGTCGCCCACAGCTTCTACGAGGGCGAGGAGCCCGGCCTCGTCAACGCGGTGCTCGACAAGGTCGGCCGCGCGGTGCGGCCGGACGATTTCAACAAGGGCTCACGCGCCGGCTGAGGGGCTGCTCGCCGGCTAACCGAAAAGCCACGGAAATCCGCGAAAATCCTCGTGATTCCGGCGCCGGGCCGTTGCGGTGCCCGTCGGCCTCGGCACAAGGTGTCGGCTAAGGACAGGTGGACAGCGGTGTCACCCGGTCCCTGCGCGAACAGCCCGACCGCGATGAGCTCCCTCGGCTCGCCCGAGGACGTCGCTCCGGGCTCCGCCCGATCCTCGCCGCGAGACGTCCCGCGATGGCACGCGCCGACCTGCCCCGCCCCACTGAAGACGAGCTGATCGCCCGCTACTTCGCGCCTCTCGCGGGCGAGGGCGGGCTCTCGCTTCGGGACGATGCGGCCCTGCTGAGGCCGCGGCCCGGTCACGACCTGGTCCTCACCACCGACGCGATCGTGGCGGGGGTGCATTACTTTCCCGACGACCCGCCGGCCTCGATCGCCTGCAAGGCTCTCGGGGTGAACCTGTCGGACATCGCCGCCAAGGGGGCCGAGCCCCTGGGCTTTCTCCTCACCCTCGCGCTCGCGGACGATTGGGACGAGGCCTGGCTGGCGGATTTCTGCACCGGCCTGAGCGAGGCCGCGGCCCTGGCGAGCTCCCCGCTGCTGGGGGGCGACACCGTGCGGGCGGGAGGCCCCACCCTTATCGGCATCACGGCCCTCGGCGAGGTCCCGGCCGGCACGATGGTGCGGCGGGACGCGGCCCGGGCCGGGGATCGCCTGCTGGTCTCGGGCAGCATCGGCGACGCGGCGCTCGGCCTCAAGCTCCGGAGCAGGCCCGCCGCGCCCTGGGGCGGCGCGCTGTCGTTCCCGGCCCGGGCCTCCCTGGTCGACCGCTACCTGCACCCCCGCCCCCGCCTCGCCCTCGCGCCGGCCCTGCGGGCCCATGCCCGCGCCGCCATGGACGTGTCCGACGGCCTCGTCGGCGACCTCGCCAAGATGATGCGGGCGGCGGACCTGAGCGCCGAGGTCGAGATCGCGGCGATCCCCCTCTCGGACCCGGCCCGGGCCGCCCTGGCGGCGGAGCCGGGGCTCCTCGACGCCGCGCTCACCGGCGGCGACGACTACGAGATCCTGTGCGCCGCCGACCCGGCGGCGGTGCCCGCACTCCAGGCCGCGGCCGACCGGGCCGGCGTGCCGCTCGCGGTGATCGGCACCGTGACCGAGGGCAGCGCGCCCCCGGTCTTCCGCACGCCCGGCGGCGATGCCCGCCCGTTCCGGTCCGGCTCGTTCAGCCACTTCTGAGCCGGCGCGAGCGCCGAAAGTCTCACGCGGACGAAGCTTAGGAGCGTTTGCGCTCGGGTGGGAAGTTTGGCACGACTGTGTGCGCGGATCCGCGCTGGCGCGCAGGCCCGCTCAACAGGGAGGGAGGCCCGCTTCGCGCGTACACGGCCGCTCGCCATCTCGGCCGTCCGACGTCGCGGGAATGCCCGACAATCAAGGACGGTAGAATGACCGCACTCCTGCTCATCATCCTGGGCGGCCTCTGCGCCGTTGCCTACGGCATCGTCACCATCAACGACGTCATGCGGCGCGACGCCGGCACGCAGCGCATGCAGGAGATCGCCGGCGCGATCGCCGAGGGCGCCCAGGCCTACCTGCGCCGCCAATACGCCACCATCGGGATCGTCGGCGTGGTGCTGTTCGTGCTCCTCGCCTGGTTCCTCGGCCTCAAGGTCGGGATCGGCTTCCTGATCGGCGCCGTGCTGTCGGGCGCCGCCGGCTTTATCGGCATGAACGTCTCGGTGCGGGCGAACGTGCGCACCGCCCAGGCCTCCGCCCGCTCCCTCGGCGAGGGCCTCTCGGTGGCGTTCAAGTCCGGCGCCGTCACCGGCATGCTGGTGGCCGGCCTCGCCCTCCTCGGCGTCGTCCTCTACTACACCTACCTCACCCGCCTCGCGGGCCTGAGCCCGTCGAGCCGCGAGGTGATCGATTCGCTCGTGGCCCTCGGCTTCGGCGCCTCGCTGATCTCGATCTTCGCCCGCCTCGGCGGCGGCATCTTCACCAAGGGCGCCGATGTCGGCGGCGACCTCGTCGGCAAGGTCGAGGCCGGCATCCCTGAGGACGATCCGCGCAACCCCGCCACCATCGCGGACAACGTCGGCGACAACGTCGGCGACTGCGCCGGCATGGCCGCCGACCTGTTCGAGACCTACGCGGTGACCCTCGTCGCCACCATGGTGCTGGCGGCGATCTTCTTCGCGGGCCAGACCGACGTCGGCGGCCGCAACGTGCTCGAGACCATGCTGATCTACCCGATGGCGATCGGCGCGGCCTGCATCATCACCTCGATCATCGGCACGTACTTCGTGCGGCTGGGCGCCAACCAGTCGATCATGGGCGCCCTCTACAAGGGGCTGATCGGCGCCGGCGCGCTCTCGATCGTGGCGATCGCCGGCCTCAACCTCGCCCTGTTCGGCGGCTTCTCGACCCGCTTCACCACCACGGGCGGCGACAGCTTCACGTCCCTCAGCCTGTTCCTGTGCGCGGTGGCGGGCCTCGTCATCACGGCGCTGATCGTCGTCATCACCGAGTACTACACCGGCACCCGCTACCGGCCTGTCAAGTCGATCGCCCACGCCTCGGTCACCGGGCACGGCACCAACGTGATCCAGGGCCTGGCGATCTCGCTCGAATCGACCGCGCTCCCGGCGATCGTGATCGTGGCCGGCATCATCGTCACCTACGCGCTCGCCGGCCTGTTCGGCATCGCGATCGCGGTCACCGCCATGCTGGCGCTGGCCGGCGTCGTCGTCGCCCTCGACGCCTTCGGCCCGGTCACCGACAATGCCGGCGGCATCGCCGAGATGGCGGGCCTGCCGAAGGAGGTGCGCAAGTCCACCGACGCGCTCGATGCCGTCGGCAACACCACCAAGGCGGTCACCAAGGGCTACGCCATCGGCTCGGCAGGCCTCGGCGCGCTGGTGCTGTTCGCGGCCTACACCTCCGACCTCAACTACTTCATCAAGAACGCCTCGCCGACCCAGTACCGCTTCTTCCAGGGCATCACGGTCGACTTCTCGCTCTCGAACCCCTACGTGGTCGTCGGCCTGCTGCTCGGCGGTTTGATCCCGTACCTGTTCGGCGGCATCGCCATGACGGCGGTGGGCCGCGCCGCCGGCGCGGTGGTGGAGGAGGTCCGCCGCCAGTTCCGCGAGAAGCCCGGCATCATGCAGGGGACCGAGCGGCCCGATTACGGCCGCGCCGTGGACATGCTGACCAAGGCGGCGATCAAGGAGATGGTGGTGCCCTCGCTGCTGCCGGTGCTGTCGCCGGTGGTGCTGTTCTTCGTGATCCAGGCCATCGCCGGCAAGGCCCAGGCCTTCGCGGCGGTCGGCGCGATGCTGCTCGGCGTGATCCTCACCGGCCTCTACGTCGCGATCTCGATGACCTCCGGCGGCGGCGCCTGGGACAACGCCAAGAAGTTCATCGAGGACGGCCACCACGGCGGCAAGGGCTCCGACGCCCACAAGGCCGCGGTGACCGGCGACACCGTCGGCGACCCCTACAAGGACACCGCTGGCCCGGCGGTGAACCCGGCGATCAAGATCACCAACATCATCGCGCTGCTGCTGCTGGCGATCCTGGCGCATAGCTGACGGGCGGCGATCCACCCGACATCCTGTGCGAGCGAGGCGAGGCCGGCCGGGAAACCGGCTGGCCTCTTCCCTTTGATACCCTCGCGCCTTCGCATCGACACGTCGATGCGAAGGCGTCCGGCGCATCAGCGCTGGCGCCCGTTCGGGCTTGCCTTGCGCCTCCGAACGGGTCCGTTCGAAGGCGCGGCGGTATGAGTCGGTACGTGGTCAGACCTGCGCCTGGCCCCCGTCCACGAACAGCTCGATCCCGTTGACGAAGCTCGCATCGTCGGAAGCCAGGAACACGGCCGCCCGGGCGATCTCGTCCGGCTCGCCGACGCGGCCCATCGGGATCCGCGAGGCGAGGTAGTCG
>NZ_LABY01000294.1 GCF_001043975.1 Methylobacterium variabile | reverse complement strand
CCTGGTCAAGACCGCGCAGGATGCCGGCTCCCCGGTGCGCCTCGTCGAGACGGTGGTGGCGGTCAACGACCAGCGCAAGCGGGCGATGGCCCGCAAGGTGGTGGCGGCCTGCGGCGGGAGCGTGCGGGGCCGGCGCGTCGCGGTCCTGGGGCTGACGTTCAAGCCGAACACCGACGACATGCGCGAGGCGCCCTCGCTCGCGATCATCGCGGGTCTGCAGGATGCCGGCGCGCGGGTGGTGGCCTACGACCCGGAGGGGATGGAGCAGGCCCGGCCGCTCCTGCGCGAGGTCGAGTACGCCTCCGACCCGTATGCCTGCGCCCAAGGAGCGCACGCGCTGGTGATCGTGACGGAGTGGGACGCCTTCCGGGCGCTCGACCTCAGGCGCCTGCGTGCGGCGATGGCCGAGCCGATCCTCGTCGATCTGCGCAACGTCTACCGTCAGGACGACGTGCGCCGCCACGGATTTAAGTATACAGGGGTAGGCCGAGCAATCCCCTCCCGTGAGTCATAACGCAATTAGCGCCACTCCGGCAATCAATGAAGGACGTGACTGTGAGATACGGAAACACGAAAAAAATTCTCGTTACCGGAGGCGCTGGCTTCCTGGGCTCACATTTGTGCGAACGTCTCTTGATGCAGGGACATGAAGTACTTTGCGTCGATAATTTCTTCACTGGAACACGACGCAATATTTCTCATCTGCTTGACGACCGCAACTTCGAACTGCTGCGTCACGACGTGACGTTTCCACTCTATGTCGAAGTTGACGAAATCTATAACTTGGCGTGCCCAGCATCGCCGATCCATTATCAGTTCGATCCCGTTCAGACGACCAAAACCAGCGTCATCGGCGCGATCAACATGCTGGGCCTCGCGAAGAGGGTCAAGGCAAAAATATTACAGGCATCGACGTCGGAAGTCTACGGAGACCCGGAAGTTCATCCCCAGCCCGAGACTTACTGGGGTCGCGTCAACCCGATCGGCTATCGCTCCTGCTACGACGAAGGCAAGCGATGCGCCGAAACATTGTTCTTCGATTATCACCGTCAGCACAAACTGCAGGTGAAGGTCGTCCGCATCTTCAATACGTACGGACCTCGCATGCACCCCAATGACGGGCGCGTCGTTTCCAACATCGTCCTTCAGGCCCTGCGTGGAGAGGACATCACCCTGTACGGCGACGGCTCGCAGACGCGTTCCTTCTGTTACGTCGACGACCTGATCGAAGGCTTCATCCGGCTGATGGGCTCCGGCCCGGACGTCGCCGGTCCGATCAACATCGGAAACCCTGGCGAATTCACGATTCGGCAGTTGGCCGAACTCGTCCTGGAGATCACCAACTCGCGATCGACGATGGTCTACCGGCCCCTTCCGCCCGACGACCCGCGGCAGCGGCGACCGGACATCTCGAAGGCGAAAGAGCTTCTCGGCTGGGAGCCCACGATCGCTTTGCGGGAGGGACTGGAACGCACCATCGGCTACTTCGACCAATTCCTCACATCAAACTCGCAGAAAGACGCTTAGCTCTCCGACCGAGCCCGAGATCTCGACGATCTCGGGCTGCCCAAGCCGCGCTGGATTGACAGCGGCCTCGAAGGTACCGTGCCGCATCACCACGACGAAGTTCCTCGCGAAATTGGATGCGAGCGGCGCAGTCGAGAACTGCCGTCCTTTTGACGCCACCGCACCCGATTACCGGCGCGTCGATGGCCGGGCATTCGGCACGTCAGGACTCATCCGGGCTTGCGCTTCGTGCAGTCGAAGCCGCACCTGCATCGCAACACACCTGCCCGTGGAATTCCAGCGGCGGCTAATTTTTGCTGACCTCTTCTTGTCAATTGAACGCACCAGCCTTAGACTCAGGGCTGTGTGAACAAGCCTCGAGAGAAATGCAACGACTTCCCACCTGTTGCGAAAATTCGCAAGCTTACCATTAATGCAGTCAATTTTGAAGGGCTCCAGCATCGTGAGCAGCGATCTCGGTGAATTTGTTTGGAGGTACATACATACACACGATCCGGTCGGCAGACTGATTAGATTGTCATCAGACGGCAGGATCGTCGGGAGCGAGCACCCGAACGAGTATTACTGGGAGCTGGAAGACAGCTGCTTGATCTTCAAATCCATCGATCACCAGAAAAGTGTTGTATTCAATCTCAATGACAGTCCGCTCGGCCGAGATATCATCAATGGCAAATTCGTCCTGATTCCCGGACTCGGGATCACGACTCAGCTGATCAAAGACGACAAAGTTAAAGTTCTCGCAATTCGATCAGCGTATGAAGCTGCCGACACCGTAAAGCGACTGCACGACAGCATCGATGTTTCCTATACGGAGACTCACTATGGCGGTCGCGACTACCACTCAGACAGCTATCTCAGTCATGCCTTTGATCTGCTCACATTCCACAATGCAGAAATCATTAATAAATATGGAGTCATCAAATGCGACCAGATTCTTATCGATGAATCCCTCTTCCATTTTCCGTTCTTTCAAGAAAAACAGATATTAAAAATTTCTGACGCTTGCGCCGGCTACGCCCCAAAGCAGGCATCCCTGAAATTTGGATCAGCCCTGAACGCAGCCCTGGGCATATCCGGCAATTATTATCATTGGATGATATTTTTTATTGCCAGGATGGGGCTTCTCGCGGCGTCCGAGCCTGCGCGCAAGAACTATACCATTCTCCTGCCTGACTATCTCGACCCGGTGCAGCGCCAATCTGCCGAAGTGGTTGCCGCACATTACGGTATTCCGATCGCGCGCATCTGCGACGGCACCGTGGTGGAAGTCGACGAACTGCTATTTCCCTATCAGCGCTACTCCTTCGGAGTCGATCCCCACCCCGCGATCATGGCGACCTTCGCCATCATCAAGCGGGAGCTGAGTGACGCGAAGGCCGGAGGAGCTGCGAAGATCTACATCACCCGCGCCGATTCCAACTTCAGGAAGCTGGACAATGAAGCGGAAGTCGAGAAGTTTCTGACAGATCGCGGCTTTCAGATCGTACGATTCACCGGTCTGTCGTTGTCTCAGCAGATCGCCATCATGGCGAACGCACGCTTCATCGTTGCGCCCCATGGCGCCGGCCTGACCAACATCGTCTTCGCGAATCCGGGCGCCAGGCTGCTGGAGCTCCACAGCCCGAATCACATTGCCTGGTGCATGAAGAACTTGGCCACGCTCACGGATGTCGAGTACGGCTTCGTCATGGGTCAAGCGACGGACGGCGACAGGTACCGCGTCGACATGGACGAGGTCAGGGCCGCGGTCTCCGACATGGGAGCCTGAACACCCGCGACCCGGCAGCGCCTCGCCCACGCGGATGGGCGGCCGCATGAGCTTTGCCCGGCTGGCAGAAATCCGTTCGGCCGCGGGCCGACTTGCGCTAGATACGGCGCCACGATGTTGACCGAGAAAGTCGCCCTTCCGGCCTCCGGGCGCGCCGCGTCCCGCCGCTCCCGGGCCCTGCCCCGCCCCCTGCGGGGCGCCGCGCGCCTGCGCCGGCTCGGCACCGTCGGGCTCGTGCTCTACGCCCTTGCCCTCGGCGCGGTGCTGGGCCTCGCCAGCGCCAACTGGGCGACGCGGGGGCGCTACCCGTTCGGGGGCGTCACCCTCAACGCCTGGACGGCCTGGCCGAAGATCGGCTCGCGGGATGCCGACCCCTATGTGCGGGCGATCCACGCCCGCACCGGCGAGGTGCCGCTGGCGCTCGGCGAGGGGCTGCTCCTCACCGCGCTCACCGACGACGAGGGACGGCGGCTCGATCCGTCCTGCCGCTACCGCATCGCCGGGGCGACGCCGCCGGCCCGGGCCTGGACCCTGACGGTGGAGCGGCGGGGCCGCGCGAAGCCCGAGCCGCAGGCCGGCTCCGTCCCGCCGCCGCGCACCGGCTTCACCTCGACCGAGGTGCTGCGCGACCGTGACGGGCGTTTCGCCGTGAGCGTGAGCCCGACGGTGCAGCCCGGCAACTGGCTGCCGATGCCGGAGGGCGAGGGCTCGATCCGGCTGGTGCTGCGCCTCTATGACACGCCGGTGGCGGCGAGCACCGGCGTGCTCGAGCGCGAGGGCGTGCCCTCGATCACCCGGGAGGATTGCCCGTGACGCCCCTCGGCCGCTTCGTCCTCGCCACCCTGTGCGGCCTCGTCCTGGCCGGGCTCGTCCACGTCGCGGCGGTGCTGGCGATCCCCTACCTCGCCGCCGGCGACGCCATGGCGCGCTCCCGGGCGACGCTCGCCAACGACACCTCGGTGCTGGTCCACGCCGCCGAGACCGGCGGGACGGCGGAGCAAGCGGAAGGCTGGCTGCCGCCGCAGGACCCGGCGTTGGCGGTCGGCGTCTGCGCCTACGACCTCGACGACGGCCCGGTGCGGATCACCGCCGAGACCGGTCCGCTGCTCGAGACGATCGCGCTGCACGGCCGCAACGGCGCCTACTACGCCATCACCGACCAGGCGGCGGTGCGCGGCACCGTCGAGCTCGTGATCATGACCCGGCGCCAGTTCGACGAGGCGCTGGCCACCGCCGACGAGGATGAGCGCAACCGCGACGTGCGCATCGTCGCGCCGAGCCGGGAGGGCTTCGTCACCGTGCGGGTGCTGGCCGCCCTGCCGAGCCAGCAGGCTCAGGCCAACGAGGCCGCGCGCTCGGTCTCCTGCACCATCGACGGACCCGACGAGTAGGGCGACGCCCTCCCGGTCCGTCGCCTCAGCCCTTGCGCACCAGCACCGTCTCGGCGGGCTCCGGAGCGGCGAGGCCGCAGCGCGCCTCGGCATCGGCCGGCAGCAGCGGATCGAGGAGCGTCCGGCGGGAATCCAGGAAGGCGAGGGCCCGCTCGCCCGCCACCGCCTCCTCCTCGGGGGCTGCCACCAGAAGGTGCTCCAGGGCGTAGCGGTAGGAGGCGGAGCGCGCGGCGGTCTCGCGCCGCACCCAGGCGATGAGGCAGCGGTTCTCGGCCACGCGCATCGCGGCGCTGCGCACGTCGCGGTCGTCGAGGGTGGTGATGAAGGGCAGGCTCTGCAGGCGTGTCAGGTCCGCCCGCACCACGCGAGCCGCGGTCTCGGCGAAGGCCGGAATCAGGCGTCCGTCCGCGACCAGGTCGTCGGACAGGCGCCGGTAGCGCGAGATTGCGGAGCGGAACGGCCCGGCGGTGATCGCCTCGTAGTAGGCGGCAGGGTCGGAGAGGCGCCAGCCCACGGGCAGCACCCGGGCGCGGGTGAGGTTGTCGAGGGCGGCCTCGAAGGCCGTCCGCTCCCGGGCCGGCATCAGGAAGCGCCAGGCGCGGTCGCGCAGGGCGCGCTCGTCCTCGGTGAAGGGAAACACCGATGCCGGCTCGCCCCGCTCCCGCGCCGCGAGCGTGCCGGCGGCATCGATCAGGCTGTTCCAGGCGGTGGGGGCCGGACGGCCGAAATCCCCCTGCTGGGCGCACGCCCCGATCAGCGGCAGGGCGAGCAGCAGGACACGGAACGACATCGGGCGCGCCGCCGTCTCAGCGCTGGCAGCGCCGCTCGGGCGACCGCCCAGGAGCGGGCAGGCCGGGCTCGGCGGGATCGGGCAGCCTCTCATAGCGCACTCCCGTGAACAGCAGAATCGTGCCGCGGACCGCGTCCGCCTCGCGGGCGGGGCCCGCCGCGCAGGTGTCGGCCCGGCCGCCTCCGGCCCGGCGCGGGCGCCCCGCCGGGAACGGGATGATGTCCGCCGAGGGACGTCGCTGTAGGCCGACCATGTGCGCTCTCCCGCCTCCGTCACGTCCCTCCGGGACCGCCGCCCGTCGCGGCCTTGCGGACGGACGAAACCACGGACATGGTTAATGGACCGTTTCCAGGAGTCCCGCCGGGAGCGGCCAGCCGGCCGGCGGCGTAAACCATCGGTGACCGCGCCGGGGCGTCATCCCCGCTGTCCCCAGGCGCCGCCCGATCCGGTGCCCGCAGCCTTAAGCGTCGCTTTACGGGACCGCTCGCATTCTCGGGGTCGCTTTAGTCCTGCGTACCCGATCGCCCATGGCCCGCTCTGCCGCCGACGCTCCGCCGGACCTCTCCGGCCTCCTCGATCTCGCGCGAGACCGGAGTCTCGACATGAAGCCGGTCCTGCTGCGGGTGCAGACGGACCTGTTCCGCGTCGCCCCGGTGCGGGACGTCGCGACGATCCGCGCCTTCGAGGCGCTCGCCTGCGGGCTGATCCCGACGGTCGACGCCGCCACCGCCGAGATCGTGGCCCAGAAGCTCGCGCCGCTGCCCGACACGCCCCAGAGCGTGCTGGCGCTGCTCGCCGCCCATGGCGGCGGCGCCCGGGACGCGGTGCTGGCGCACAGCCCGGTCCTGACCACGCCGGTCCTCGACGCCGCCGGCAACGGCCCGGCCCTCGACGCGGTGATCGCCCGCCGGCGCGACCTCGGCCGGGCCGTGGTCGAGGACCTGAGCCTGCGCGACGAGCCGGAGGTGGATCTGGCGCTCGCCGGCAACGCCGACGCGCCGCTCGCCGGGCCGGCCCTGGAGCGGCTGGTGGAGCGGGCCCGCCGGCGGCCGGACCTCGCCGCCCTGCTCCTCGCCCGCGACGACCTGCCGGCCGTCGACCTCGCGCCGCTCTACCTCCAGGCCGGCCCGGAGCGCCGGGCGGCGATCCGCGACGGCGTCGCCGCCCGCGCCGCCCTGCGGCCGCAGGGGCGGGCCGGCATGCGCGCCGCCGGCGCCGCGCTCACCGCCTTCGCGGGCCGGGGCGAGCCGGAGCGGTTCGAGGCGGCGCTCGGCGAGGCCCTCGGCCTGCCGGGGGTGAGCTTCCGCGCCACCGAGCCCGAGCGGCGCGACCTCCTGGCCCTGGCGCTGCGGGCGGCGGACCTCGCCGAGGAGGAGGCGGTGTTCATCTTCCTGCGCCTCGATCCCTCGATCGCGCGCTCGGTCGAGGCGGTGTTCGGCCTCACCCACCTCTTTCGCGCCATGGACGCCGCCACCGCCCGCGACCTCGTCGCCTCGATCCTCGGCAGCGAGCCGGCCTCCCGCAGCGCCACACCCGAGCAGCACCGCCCGCATCACGGCCCCGCCTCGCCGCGCCTGCGGCCGGCCGCCGCCCCGGGGCTGCGGCCCACCCTGCCGGAGCGGACGCGCAAGTCCCGGTGAGGCAAGTCCCGGTAAGGCGGATCCCGCTGAGGCAAGGCCCGCCGCGGCGGGATCCGCCTTACCGGGACTTGCCTCACCGGGACTTGCGCGTCCGCTCCGGGGCTGCGGCCGGCCGCAGGCGCGGCGAGGCGGGGGCCGGGATCGGGCGGTGCCGCCCCGGGGGTGGGGCGGCGGTGGCCGGCTCGCGGGCGGGGGTCGAAGCGTGCAAGGGCGAGGGGGCGGCGGCACCCACGGGGGTGAGCAGCGGGGTGCGGCCCGAA
>NZ_LABY01000293.1 GCF_001043975.1 Methylobacterium variabile | reverse complement strand
CGCTAAGACGGGGCAGGGCGGCGCACCGCTCCTCGGCCGGACGGGCACCGGGAACGTCACCGCCGCCCTTCACCAGCAAGCCACGCCCCGACCGGGCGTGGCTTTTTTGTTGTCGCACGCCGTGTCATGGTTAACAAATTCCAGCGCGAATTTCATGGTTAACGATATACTTGCAGCTCTCGGCTGAAAACTTGCTCAAAGGCGAGTCTTTCTTGGCTGGCCCCTCTTAAGATTAATTAGCGGATAACCTTCGGCGCTTAGGGTCGAGCCATCGACGGAGCCGGCCGGCAGTGCCGGTTCCGGTCGGTGCAGGCGCAGCGGATGGCCCCCTCAGAGGGTCCAGGACATGACGTCGTATCGCTGTTCCCGGTGAAAGTCCGGAAGTGTAGAGCGCAGCAAGTCGGGCTTGGACGCGCCCTGGATCCGTCGAGACGCAGCATCCAGGGTGTCGATCACGAGCAAGATCGGAGCGGACGGCGTGCCGGAACACGGAGCCCGCGCGGTCGACCCGAAGGCATGACGCCGTTCTGCTGTACCGGTGCGAGCCCGGATCACGAGCGCCCTCATCAGTAACGTGTAACTCAGGACGACCAGCCGTGACCAGCCTGCTGACGAACAACTCCGCGATGACGGCCCTGACGACGCTCAAGGGCATCAACCAGCAACTCGACACGACCAGCAACCGCGTCTCGACCGGCCAGCGCGTCTCGAGCGCCTCCGACAACGCCGCCTACTGGTCCATCGCCACCACGGTGCGCACCGACAACGCCTCGCTGAGCGCCGTCAAGGACTCGCTGGGCCTCGGCTCGTCGGCGGTGGACACGGCCTATAACGGCCTCAACAGCATCATCTCCGACCTGCAGAACATGCGCGCCAAGCTGCAGACGGCGCTGTCGCCGGGCGTCGACCGCACGAAGGTGCAGACCGAGATCGCCGCCATCCAGTCGAAGATGAAGGCGACCGCCGACTCCTCGAACTCGAGCGGCCAGAACTGGCTCTCGGTCAACTCGGCCGCCAGCAACACCGCCTACCAAGCGACGCAGAACGTGGTGGGCGGCTTTGCCCGCTCGGCGAGCGGCACGATCACCTTCTCGCAGATCGCCGTGAACGTGCAGAGCATCAAGCTGTACGACACCAACTCCACCAGCGTGACGACGGCCGCGACCAACGGCCAGATCCTCGGCTCGACCTCGCTGACCGGCACGGCCGGCTTCGGCTCGGGCGCGGGCACCGCCGACTTCTCGGGTCCGAACGAGGTCTCGCTGACGGTGACGGTGGGCGGCCAGGCCGGCACCCTGACCCTCAACGCCGCCAGCATGCAGTCGGCGGCCAAGGACCTGAGCAAGGTCACCACCGACGAGTTCCTGGCCGCGCTCAACAACCAGATCGCCGCCTCCAGCACGCTCGGCGGCAAGGTCTCGGCCGGCCTCGACTCCGCCGGCCGGCTCACCTTCACCACCTCCGGCACCGGCACCGGCGCGACCCTCAACGTCCAGCTCGCCAACCCGTCGGCCGGCGGCAAGCGGGTGCTCGACGTCGGTTTCGGCACCGTCACCAACGGCGCGCAGTCGGCGGTCACGACCGGCACGGCCTTCAGCAACCTCGACCTGTCGACGGGCTCGAAGGTGATCGTCATCGACGACGGCGCCAACTCCAAGACCGTCACGCTGACCGCGGCGACCTACACGGCCCTGGCCACCAAGACCTCGGCGAGCAACGCCTCGGTCAACGGCGCCGACGTGGTGGCGATGATCAACACCCAGCTCGGCGCGGCGACGGCGAGCACGATCACGGCATCGTTCTCGAACGGCAAGATCACCCTGTCGAACTCGTCGCTCACGACCTCGATCGCGCTGAGCGGCGCGGACGTGGCGAGCTTCGGCTTCGGTGTCGCCACGACGAACGCGGTCGCGGCCGGCACGGCGGTGGTGCGCAGCGCGGCGGGCACGAATGCCGGCACCACCCAGGCTCAGGGCATCCTGGACACGGCGGTGGGGACCTACAACCCGCAATTCGGCGGCGGGTCGTACTCGATCGCCAACCTCGACATCTCGAAGCTGGTCGGCACGAACGGCGACACGGACCTTCAGGCGATCATCACGGCGG
>NZ_LABY01000292.1 GCF_001043975.1 Methylobacterium variabile | reverse complement strand
CGGGATCGCCCCGCCCTCGCCCACCCGCTCCGGGGCCGGCGGCTCGCCGGCGTGGAGGTGCCAGACCGGGTTGCCGAGCTTCAGCTTCGCATCCTGCCCCGGAAACTTCTCCAGGAACGACAGGTAGTCGTCGACGTGGCGCGGGATGACGTCGAAGTGCAGCCGCTTGGCCTCCCGCGGCTTGTTGTACATGAACAGCGCGAGGCTCTCCGGCGTGCCGTAGGCCAGCCACTCGTCGATGGTCAGGCCGTTGCCCTTCGACTTCGAGATCTTCTGGCCCTTCTCGTCGAGGAAGAGCTCGTAGTTGAAGCCCTCGGGCGGCTCGGCGCCGAGCACCCGGGCGATCTGGCCCGAGAGCTTGACCGAGTCGATCAGGTCCTTGCCGGCCATCTCGTAATCGACGCCGAGCGCCACCCAGCGCATCGCCCAGTCGGGCTTCCACTGCAGCTTGGCGTGGCCGCCGGTGACCGGGGTCTCGTAGGCCTCCCCCGTCTCCGGGTCGCGCCACACGATGGTGCCGGAGGACACCTTCACCTCCTCGATCGGCACCTGCATCACGTGCCCGGTGACCGGGTGGAGCGGCAGGAACGGCGAGTAGGAGGCGGAGCGCTCCGCCCGCAAGGACGGCAGCATCACCCCCATCACGGCGTCGTAGCGCTCGAGGACGGTGAGCAGGGTCGCGTCGAAGCGGCCCGAACGGTAGCACTCGGTGGCCGAGAGGAACTCGTAGTCGAAGCCGAACGAGTCGAGGAAGCGGCGCAGCTCGGCGTTGTTGTGGGCGCCGAAGCTGTCGTGGGTGCCGAACGGGTCGGGCACCGCGGTCAGCGGCTTGTTGAGGTTTTCCGCCAGCAGCGCCTTGTTCGGCACGTTGTCCGGCACCTTGCGCAGGCCGTCCATGTCGTCCGAGAAGGCGACGAGGCGGGTCGGCACGGAATCGTTCGTCAGCACGCGGAAGGCATGGCGCACCATCGAGGTGCGGGCGACCTCGCCGAAGGTGCCGATATGGGGCAGGCCCGAGGGGCCGTAGCCGGTCTCGAACAGCACCTCGCCTTTGCCCGTCCGCTCCAGCCGGGCGACGAGCTTGCGCGCCTCCTCGAAGGGCCAGGCGGGCGCGGAGGCGGCGGCCTCCGCCAGGGCGGGATCGATGCTGAGTGCGGGCATGAGGGTCGAGGCCGCGCGGGACGCGGCATTCCGGTGAGCGTGAAGGGAGCCCGGCACCCTATGGGCCGCGCTCCCGAGGGTCAACGCTCGCCGTTCAGGCGTGGGCGGGCTCGCGCGCGGACGCCCCGGCCTGCTGCTGGTCCTCCGCCATCAGGTCCGCGAGGATCTCGTAGGAGCGCAAGCGAGCCCGGTGGTCGTAGATCGCGCCGGCCACCATCAGCTCGTCGGCCTGCGTCCGGGCCGCGAGGGCGGCGAGCCCCTGGCGCACCGTCGCGGGCGAGCCCACCACCGAGCAGGCCAGCATGCCGGAGGCCTGCACCTTCTCGTGCCCCGACCAGTAGGTCTCGATGTCGTCGATCGGCGGCGGCAGCTGGCCGCGGGTGCCGCGGAAGATGTTGGTGAAGGATTGCTGGGCCGAGGTAAACAGCCGCCGCGCCTCGCCGTCGGTCTCCGCCGCGATCACGTTGACCCCGATCATCGCGTGGGGCTTCGAGAGCTGCGCCGAGGGCTCGAAGCGGGCACGGTAGACCTCGAGGGCCTGGATCAGCGCATCGGGCGCGAAGTGCGAGGCGAACGCGTAAGGCAGGCCCAGCATCGCGGCGAGCTGCGCCCCGAACAGGCTCGAGCCGAGGATCCAGAGCGGCACGTTGGTGCCGGTGCCCGGCACCGCCTGGATCACCCGGCCGGCATCGAGGGGCCCGAGCAGGGTCTGGAGCTCGAGCACGTCCTGCGGGAAGTGGTCGGAGGCCGCCGGATCGCGGCGCAGGGCCCGCAGGGTGCGCTGGTCGGTGCCCGGGGCGCGGCCGAGACCGAGGTCGATGCGGCCCGGATAGAGCTCGGCGAGCGTGCCGAACTGCTCGGCGATCACCATCGGGGAGTGGTTCGGCAGCATGATGCCGCCGGCCCCGACCCGGATCCGGTGCGTGCCCCCGGCGATGTAGCCCACCACCACCGCGGTCGCCGCGCTGGCGATGCCCGTCATGTTGTGGTGCTCGGCAACCCAGTAGCGGGTGAAGCCCCAGCGGTCGGCGTGCTGGGCCAGGTCGAGGGTGTTGCGCAACGCGTCGCCGGGCGTGGCGCCCTGCGGGATCGGCGCGAGGTCGAGAACGGAGAATGGCGGCATCGGCGGGTCCCGAGGTTCGTGAGTGCGTGTCCCCTGCTGGTGTTCAAGATTTGGCCTGCGACCGGCGTATGCAAGCGCGCCGGGCCGATGCGTGACATGCACGGGCAGCGCGGCCCGGAACGTCCGCGGGCAAGGCCAGCCCGCATACCGCCACTTCCGGCCGGGAGAGCGGGCGAAGGCGGTTGTCCATTCCGGTCTTTCTAAAACGAGACCTTGCCCGCTCTCGGGCTTTCTCCGATGCTGAGGCCCGTGCCCGCGACGACGACAAGACGGGCGATCCGGGGAGGACCCATGGCGGGCTTGTTCGATCTCACCGGCCGGGTGGCGGTGGTCACCGGCGGCAATGGCGGCATCGGGCTCGGGATGGCGGAGGCGCTGGCCGGCGCCGGCTGCGCGGTCTCGATCTGGGGCCGCGACGCGGAGAAGAACCGGCGCGCGCTCGATCGCCTCGCGGCGACCGGGGCTCCGGTCGCCGCGGAGGTTTGCGACGTGGCCGATGCGGAGGCCGTCCAGGCGTCCTTCGACGCGACGCTCTCCCGCTTCGGCCGGGTCGACGGGCTGTTCGCCAATGCGGGGGTGGCCGGGGGTGGCCGGCGCTCGTTCCTGGAGCGGGAGCCTGAGGAGTGGCGGCGCACCTTCGCGGTCAACCTCGACGGGGTGGTGGCGAGCTTCCAGGTCGCGGCCCGGCACATGGCCGAGCGCGCCGCGGGCGGCGACGCCTTCGGGCGGCTCGTCGCGACCTCGAGCGTCGCCTCGCTGCTGGGGGCCGCCCGCAACGAGCATTACGGCGCCACCAAGGGAGCGCTCAACGCGATGGTGCGGGCGCTCGCGGTCGAGCTCGCCCGCTACGGCGTGACCGCCAACGCGATCCTGCCGGGCTGGATCGAGAGCGACATGACGGCAGGCCTGATGGCGAACGAGAAGTTCGTGACCTTCAACCTGCCGCGCATCCCCGCCCGCCGCTTCGGCCGGCCCGAAGATTTCGGGGGCATCGCGGTCTACCTGATGAGCGGGGCGTCGGCCTACCACACCGGGCAGGTGCTGGTGATCGACGGCGGCTACACGGTGGCGTGAGGGCACGATGGCGCGCTTCACGGACAAGGTCGTTCTCGTCACCGGGGCCGGCAGCGGCATCGGCCGGGCCTCCGCCCTGCTGTTCGCCCGCGAGGAGGCAGCGGTCGTGGTGGTCGATCGCGATGCGGCCGGCGCCGAGGAGACCGCCGCGCTCATCGCGGCGGAGGGCGGCCGGGCCCTGGCGCTCGCGGCGGATGCCGGCCGCGAGGCCGACGTGACCGGCTTCCTGGCGGCCGCCGAGCGTGCCTTCGGCCGGCTCGACGCCATCCACGCCAATGCGGGGATCGGCGGCGGCACCGTGCCGTTCACCGAGCAGAGCGTGGAGCTCTGGGAGGAGGTCCTACGGGTCAACCTGATCGGCGCCTTCCTGGCGATCAAGCACGGGGGCCCGCTCCTCCTGCGCCACGGCGGCGGGGCGATCGTCTGCACCGCGTCCGTCGCGGGCCTGAGGGCCAACGCCGCGGGGGCGGCCTACAGCGCCAGCAAGGCCGGGGTCATCAGCCTGGTCCAGACCTCGGCGGAGGCCTTCGCGGGCTCGGGGCTCAGGATCAATGCCGTCTGCCCCGGCCTGATCGAGACCGGCATGACGGCGGGCCTGTTCGCCGCCTCCCGGGCGAAGGGCAAGGCGGACCGCATCGGCCAGCTCAACCCGCTGCGTCGGGCCGGCCTGCCCGAGGAGGTGGCGGCCGCGGCGGTGTTCCTGGCGAGCGACGAGGCCGCCTATGTCAACGGCCAGGCGCTGGCGGTCGATGGCGGCCTGTCGAGCACCCACCCGTTCGTGCCGCGGGCGCCCAAGGTCCGCGGGGACGGAGCGTGAGCCGGCCGCTCAGAACGGGCTGACGGGGAAGAACCGCAGGTACAGCTCGGCGTACTTGCCCTCGTCCCACAGGCGCTGAAGCGCGTCGTCGAGGGCGCGGGCCAGAACTTCGTCCTCCTTGCGGGTGACGAAGCCGATGCCCTCGCCGAAGTAGCGGTTCTCCAGGTAGTCGCCGCCCGAGAAGGCGCAGCATCCGCCAGCGTCGGTGCCACCGATCCACAGCGCCAGCGCCAGCCCGTCGCCGAACAGGTACGCGATCTCGCCCCGGCGCAGGGCCGCCTCGGCGGTGGCGAGATCCGGGTAGGTCTTCGGCGTGACGTGGAAGAAGGTGCGCAGGTAAGCCTCGTGGGCGGTGCCGGAGACCACGCCGACGGCCTGCTCGGCCAAGACCTTCGGGTCGGGGGCGGGCAGGCCCTTGTCGCTGCGCACTGCGAAGCGGGCGGGCCAGCGGAAGTACGGCCGGGTCGCCCGGTGGTCCGTTCGCAGGGAAGCAGTGAGCGGCACCGCGGCCGCCACCACGTCGCCCTGGTTGGCCTTGAGCGCGTCGAGCAGGGTGTCGAACCGGCGGACCTGCACGGTGCAGGTCAGGCCGAGCTTCTCGCAGGCCGCCCGGGCGAGCTCGACGGCGAACCCCGTCGGGTTGCCGTCCGGCCCGGCGAAGTGGAGCGGCGGGGATTTGTCGTCGGGCAGGGAGCGCACCCCCCCCCGGGCCCGCGGCGGGCCCCGCCGCCCCCGCCCGGGGCGCGGGGTTCCGGAAGTCGGGGTGGTCACCCGGTCGGCGGCCCCCCGCCCCGCGGGCCGCACCCGCACGGGCGCCCCCCAACCGCCGAGCAGAAGG
>NZ_LABY01000291.1 GCF_001043975.1 Methylobacterium variabile | reverse complement strand
CGGATCAGCCCTCCGCCCGCGGCGAAGGCACGGCCGCGTCGCAAGCCGGCCACGGCGACACCCTCATGGCTGCCGCCGGTAGGTGCCGCGGAAGGTGACGTTGGCGCCGCCGCAGGCCAGGTTGTCGTCGACGACGAGCCAGGCGCCGATCCGCCGCAGCCAGACCTTGCAATCGTAGGCGCCGCCCTTCTCGACCGGCAGGGCGCCGGCCTCGCCGACCGCGAAGCTGACGGTGTCGCCCTTGAGAGCGACCGTCCCGGCGAACTCGCCGATGTGGATCCCGCCGCGGCGCACCCGGTCCGGGTCGCCCGCACCCCAGGTCGCATCGCCCGCGACGGTCAGGGTCCCGGGCTTGTCCCCGAGCTTCACCCGGATCCGCGCCTCCACCCGCGTCCAGGTGCCGAGCCAGTCCTCTCGCGTGACGGGGGTCGGCGCCTCGACCGCCACCGCTTCGGCCGGGATCCAGCCCACCCGGCCCGCATCGTCCTTCTGGCCGCGGTATGCGGCGCAGAGGAATGCGCCGCGGCGCTCCCCGAGGAGCACGGAATCGCCGGCCACCAGGTAGGCCCGCTCGCGGCAGGCGGGGCTCGGGTCGGGGCAGCCCGCGCGGGCGAGCCCGTCCTTCACGAAGGCGGTGCGGCCCGGGCCCACGATCCGCCCTACGGCGAGCGCCGCGCCGGCGGAGAGGGCGGGCGAGCGCCGGCACTCGTTCTCCTCGGCTCGCACCCCTGAACCGCCCGCCGCAGCGACGAGGACGGCGAGCAGGATCAGGCGGCGCGACCTTCGGGCAGGCCGGCAGCCAAGCAGATATGCTTTCATGGGCAGACGCTTCGTCCGCACAGGATCCCGTCTTGTCGCAGGGTCTCGCGGCGAAACCTTAAGGTGAGGGTGGATCACGAGACGGCATCCGGGCTGGATGGTGCGCATGGCGGGCAGGCGATGGGTCGTGGCAGCGGCGGTTGCGATTCTTCTCGTAGCGATGGGATGGCGGCTGCGCGACGTCCTCGCGCAGGATGCCTGCCTCGACGCGGGCGGGACGTGGCAGGACGGCACCTGCCGGCATTAGGCGGCGCCACGCTGCGGCGCCAGCACCGATACCTGCCCGAGGACGGGTGCAACGACGATGACCGCTTGCCCGCGCGGGATCGCCGTCTTCGGATGAGAGCATCGCCCTGTCGCCGCGTGGCAGCCTCCACTGATCTCAAGACCAACGATCGGGTCGACGCCGAAAACTGCTCCCTGCTCGGCTGACAATCGCACTGTGTTACCGCCCCGATGCCCTGCGGCTGCCGCCCCGGGGACAGGGCTGGATCACCACCGTCTGGGTCTGTCCGGCGTGGTGGCGCTCGTGGCCATCCTGGTCGCCTGCGCCGTCGACACGGCGCCGGCCGTGATCTCGGACCGGCAGGTGCGCGCGACGGCGCAGCCCGCCGCGACTGCGCGGGTGAGCGAGGGCAGGTGCAGCGCCAAGCTCGTCGTCCACATCTGCGACGCGACCCTCGCCCTGCGCACGCCTGCGTCCGGGACCGGTCTCAAGCGGCCGGCGGGTTGAGCAGCACCCAGAGGCGCGCGATCCTGCCATCCACGACCTCGGCCACGTCCGCTCCGGTGACGACGATGGGCCCGCCGTCCGGGCCCGCCTGCCACTGCAGCGAACCCAGCCCGTGATGCCCGACGGCGGTGCCGACGGGCGTGAACCGGAAGGTCGGTCCGAACTGTTCCAGCAGGTTGCCGGCGACCGTGGCGATGGCGGACCGTCCCTCGACGACGTTGGTCGGCTCGAACATGACCGGCTCGGCCACGTAGAGCTCGTCCAGTGCAGCGGCCCGCCGGCCGGCGTAGCGCTCGTTGAAGACGCGTTCAAGGTTGGCCCGCAGCAAGCGGTCGTAATCGGGTTCCGGCGCCGGTCGGGCGGCGTGCGTGGTCTCGGACATGACTGATCTCCTTCGTCGGTGGACCGCATCGGGACCGACAAAGGAGTCAGTCCAGGGTTTTTCATCAAGCCAGGTAGCCGCCGTCGACAGTCAAGGCGGCCCCGGTGATGAAGCCGGCCTCCGGGCCGCTCAGAAAGGCCGCGAGCGCCGCGATCTCGGTGTCCCGCCCCATGCGCCCGAGCGCGATCAGCGGGGTGAGGCATCGCCTCCATGCCGGCCGACATCTCGCTCGCGACCGGACCCGGCTGGATCGTGTTGACGGTGATGCCGCGGGGGGGGCCGGCGATCAGACGAGGCGGGCGCCGCCATCGACGTGCAGGGTCTCGCCGTTCATGAGGCCGTTGCTCGTCAGGAAGACGACCGCCGCACCCACTTCGTCGGCCGTGCCGAGGCGTCGCTGCGGCAGCTTCTCGGTCAGGGCGGCCACATAGGCGTCGCGGTGGGCGCCGAGCGTGCGGGCGAGCAGCGGGGTGTCGGTGGTGCCGGGCGAGAGCGTGTTCACCCGCACCGGCGCCAGTTCGAGCGCGAGGCCGCGCGCCAAGGCCTCCATCGCGGCCGAGGCGGCGGCCAGCACGGCGGTCCCTTGAGCGCTCGGACGGTCCGCGAGGGCGCCGGAGATGAAGGTCACGGAGCCGTCCCGGGACAGCCGGTCGCCCAGGGCGCGCAGCGTGTGCACCGCCGCCCAGATGCGCTCGTCGAAGGCGCGCCTCAGGTAGTCGACCTCAGCGTCCAGGACCCTGCCGGCCACGAAGGTGCCGGCCAGCAGCACGAGATGATCCACGTGCGGGATGTCCACGAGCGCCGCCGCGATGGTCTCGGGACGGGTCACGTCCGCGGCGCGCCAGCCGGCGAAGGCGTTCTCCGCCGCCACGCGCTCGGCGCCCGCGGCGTTGAAGCCGACCACGATGACCCTGGCGCCCGCCGCCTGGGCCTGCCGGGCGGCCGCGAGGCCGATGCCCGAGGTGCCGCCGAAGATGACGATTGTGCGGTCCTGGAGGTTGCTGCTCATGACGATGATCCTTCCCGGCGCCGCCGCGGCGCGTGTGGGAAGAAGAATGGGCTTTCGCTCCGATCATGATAATCAGGCCCCGTTTCGCTTCAATCATGCCGCCATGGAACAGATCGGCCTCGACCGCCTCACCGGCATCATCGCCTTCGCGCGTTCCGCCTCGCTCGGCAGCTACACGGCCGCCGCGCGCTCGCTGGGCATCTCGCCCTCCGCGGTCAGCAAGAGCGTGCAGCGGCTGGAGGAGCGGCTGGGCCTGAGCCTCTTCACCCGCACCACGCGCTCGCTGACCCTGACGCCGGAGGGCCGCGACCTGCACGAGCGGGCGCTGCGCCTCCTGCGCGAGGCCGAGGCGATCGAGCAGGCTGCCGTGGCGGCGCGCTCGGAGCCGGCCGGCACCCTGAAGGTGACGGCGCCGTTCCCCATCGGCGTGCACCTGCTTGCCCCGGCCCTGCCGCGGTTCCGCGAGCGCCACCCGCGCCTGTCCGTCGACCTGCGCTTAGGGGACCGCTTCGCCGACATCATCGAGGAGGGCATCGACGTCGCGATCCGCGTGGGCGAACTCGCCGATTCCCGCCTGATCTCCCGGCGCCTCGCGCCGCACCGGCTCTGCGCCTTCGCGTCGCCAGCCTACCTGGCGTGTCGCGGGACGCCGCGGCATCCGGATGACCTGATCCACCACGACTGCGTGAACTTCCGCTTCCAGAGCACGGGCCAGGCCCTGCGCTGGCCGTTCCGGATCGGGGCGAAGGTCGTGGAAATCACCCCCGACGCGGGCATCGTCACGGACTTCAGCGACGCGGTGGCGGCGGCCCTGGTGGCGGGCGGCGGCATCGGCATCTCGCCGACCTACGTCGTCGCGCGCTTCGTCGAGCGGGGCGTGCTGGTGCCGGTCCTGCAGGAGTTCTCCGTCGAGCGTTCCGCCATCACGGCGCTGTGGCCGGAGAACCGGCGCGGCAATCCGAACGTGAGGGCGTTCCTGGCCTTCCTCGGAGATGTGTTCCGATCCCCGGCGCCTTGGGACGAGCTGCTCGCCTCACCCATCAGGGACGAGCAGGGCCCTGGCCCGTTGGATGCGAAGCCCACGTGATGGCCATCACATCCTGAACCCGTGGCTTCCGCACGGCGTGATTCCAGGCTTGCCGGCAGGTTGAGCAGCACCCGGAGGCGCGCGGTCGTGCCATCCACGACCTCGGGCCCATTCGATCGGCGTGCCGGTCGAGCTTCCCGTCGAGGCTGCGCACCTCCGCGAGAATCCGGCGCGCCGCGCGCACGAGCACCATGCCGGTCTCCATCGGCCGCACGCCCCGGGCGTGCCGGTCGAAGAGCCGCGTCCGAACGGTGGCCTCGATCTCGTGCAGGCTCTTGGTGAGGGCCGGCTGCATCGCCCCGAGGATCGTCGCGGCCTTGAGCAGGCTGCGATGGGTCTCCGGCGCGTCGACGAGGCGCAGATGGGCGAGCTTCGGGCGCGCTGGTCGAGATGGCGAGACGGCATCGCCTCACAGGGCCCCTGCCGCCGGTCGACGTGGGCGGTCTGGATCTCTGTAGTTCCGCCCCCGGCCGGCAAGGCGCTCCAGGGTGGGAGGCCATGCATCGGCGTGTTCCACGGCCGTCAGCCCGGCCAAGCCGCAGGGACGGATGAGCGCCGGCCCCGGCGAGGTCCGGCCACCGCCCGACGCCGACCTCCCGCGCGTTTCCGCCGATTTGTCCCCCTGACCGCCTCAGGTCGCTTGACGGCCCGCGTGAATGTGGAATACCGCATGGTATACCAATTAGGCGCTAACAAGGCGCCGAGACGAACCTGACGGCCCGAGCCCGCACCGGCGAGGCCGGGGCAGGAGCAGGCCGCGCGCCTCGGCGCCCGGTCGCGCCGTCCGACACGATCATCGAAACAGGACCGGCATCTCGCGCAGACGACAGCCGGCAGCACCGCGTCAAAGGGGAAGAACGTCCATGGTCGAGAACAGCAGATCCGGAATTTCGAGGCGCCACGCGATCGCCGGGCTGGCGGCGATGCCGCTCGTGTCGATCGGCTCGACGCGGAGCCGGGCCGCCGAGTTCGTCTTCAAGTACGCGACCGGCCAGGACCCGACGCATCCGGTCAACCTTCGGGCCGCCGAGGCCATCGCGCGCATCCGGGAGGCGACGGGCGGCCGCGTCGAGATCAACCTCTTTCCGGCCAATCAGCTCGGCTCCGACACGGATCTCATCTCGCAGGCGCGCAGCGGCGGCATCGAGATCCTGAACATCTCGTCCTCGATCCTAGCGACCCTGGTCCCGTCCTGCGGCATGCTCAACACGGGATTCGCCTTCCCCGATTACGACCACGTCTGGAAGGCGATGGACGGTGCGTTCGGCGATCACGTCCGCGCGCAGATCACGAAGTCCGGCCTGTTCGTCACGGACAAGATCTGGAACAACGGATTCCGGCAGGTCAGCTCCTCGACCCGCAGGATCGCGACCCCGGACAACATCAAGGGCTTCAAGATCCGCGTGCCGGTCGCGCCGATGCTGACCTCCCTGTTCCAGTCGCTCGGCGCGAGCCCCACGCCGATCAATTTCAACGAGGTCTATTCCGCCCTGCAGACGAAGATCGTCGAGGGCCAGGAGAACGCCCTCCCGCTGATCTACACGACCAAGCTCTACGAGGTTCAGAACAGCATCTCGATGACGGATCACGTCTGGGACGGGTTCTGGGTCGTCGGCAACCGCCGCGCCTTCGCGAGCCTTCCGAACAACCTGCGCGACATCGTCGTGAACGAGATCAACGCATCGGCCATCGCGCAGCGCCAGGACGTCGCGAAGCTGAGCGACACCCTGCGCGGCGACCTCCAGAGCAAGGGCATCGCGTTCGTGGACGTCGACCGCGCGGCCTTCCGCGAGACGCTGCGCAAGAGCGGCTTCTACAAGAACTGGCAGGGCAAGTTCGGCGACGAGCTCTGGAACAAGCTGCAGGACGTCGTCGGTCCTCTGTAAGAGCCTGTTTGATGGGCCATGACGGCGCTGACACTCATCGCGTCACTCCGGGCTCCGCTGCGCGGCCCCGGAGTGACGGAGAGGATATCAACGCCGTCGGCCAGGTCGAACAAGCTCTGGGACGCCGGGATCACCGCGGCCCGGCACGGACACCCGGCAACTGTCCGGTCCGGCGACCGGGCATAGCTTCATCGGACCGGCGCGGCTCCTGCCGTCGCGGTTTGAAGGAGTCGAGAGCATGTCGCAGATGACCGCGATCTACGATCAGCTTCGGGATGCCATCCTGTCGCTGGCGATGGCGCCGGGTGAGCGGTTCAGCGAACGGTCGCTGGAGAGCCGCTTCAGCGGCTCGCGCACCCCCATCCGCGCCGCCCTGGCGCGGCTGGAGACGGACGGGCTCGTCGCCCGGGAGGAGCGAAGCTGGATCGTGACGCCGATCTCGCTCGACGAGCTCGAGCAGGCCATCGAGTTCCGGCGGGTCATCGAGGTCGAGGTGGTGAAGCTCGCCTGCGAGCGGGCGCGCGCGGCCGACATCGCGGTCATCGAGGAGATCCTGGACTCCTGCCGGGAGGACGGTTCCCGCGCGGCGTGGCACCGCGTCGGCTCCGACTTCCACGTCGAGCTGGCGCGGCTGACGAACAACGGCTTCTACATCCGCGCCGTCGAGGACCTGATGATCCGCCTGTCGCGCGCGCGGTGGCTCGAGGTCTGGACGGTGGAGGGCCGCGACCGGTCCTGGGACGAGCATCACGCCATCCTGAACTTCATCCGCGAGGGCCGCGTCGACGAGGCCGTCGCGGCGATCGCGAGCCACATCGACGGCGTGCGCTCACGCAACATCGGCAGCAGGCTTAACGACGTGCCCTCTCATCAGGTCCGCGGCTTCTCCGTCGTGGGAAAGGCATCATGACCCAAATTCCGAACTCCGGCGCCCTGGCCGGGATCCGCGTCATCGAGATGGGCTCGTTCATCGCCGGCCCGTTCTGCGGCCAGCTGCTCGCCGATCTCGGTGCCGACGTCGTCAAGATCGAGCCGCCGCAATCCGGCGACGTGATGCGCCAGTGGGGCGCCGTGCAGCTCGACGGCAAGTCGCTGTGGTGGCCGGTCATCGCCCGCAACAAGCGCAGCCTGACGCTCGACCTGCGCAACCAGCGGGGACAGGAGATCGCCCGCGCCCTGCTCCAGGAGGCCGACATCCTGGTCGAGAACTTCCGTCCCGGCACGCTGGAGAAGTGGGGCCTCGGCCCGGACGACCTGTGGACGACCAATCCCGGCCTGATCGTCGCCCGGGTCTCGGGCTTCGGGCAGACGGGCCCCTACAGCCGCGACGTCGGCTTCGGCGCGATCGCGGAGGCGATGGGGGGCCTGCGCGCGCTCGCCGGCTTCCCGGACCGGCCCCCGCCCCGCGCCGGCCTGTCGATCGGCGACTCGCTGGCGGGCGTCTTCGCCGCCCTCGGCACGGTGGCCGCGCTCGAGGCCCGCCGCAGGACCGGCAAGGGGCAGGTGGTGGATGTCGGCATCACCGATGCCGTGCTGGCGGTGCAGGAGAGCGTCCTGTCGGAGTACAGCGCGACGGGCTCGCTGCGCCAGCGGACCGGGACGCGGCTGCCGGGCATCGCACCGTCCAACCTCTACCCGACGGGCGACGGGCAGTGGGTGATCATCGGCGGGAACGGGGACGCGATCTTCAAGCGCCTGGCGGAGGTCATGGGCAATCCCGGCCTCGCCGCCGACGCGCGCTACGCGACGCACCGCGCCCGCGGCGCTCACCAGGAGGAGCTGGACGACCTCGTCGCGGCCTGGACGCGCACGCTGCCGCTCGAGGAGATCCTCGCCATCCTCAAGCGGGCCGCCGTGCCGGCCGGTCCGCTCAACGACGCCGCCGGCATCGTGCAGGACGCGCATTTCCGCGAGCGCGGCGCCGTCGTGGAGGTCGAGTCCGAGGAGTACGGCCGCCTCACGATGCAGGGCGTGACGCCGCGGCTGTCCGAGACCCCCGGCGCGGTGCAGTGGGCCGGTCCCTCGCTCGGGTGCCACACGCACGAGGTCCTGTCCGAACGGCTCGGCCTGAGCCCGGCGGACATCGCCCAGCTCCAGGCCGACGGCGTGATCTGATCCCGCCGCGACGCCACCGCCAGACATGAATCCCAACGGAAGCAAGCCCTTGTCAGACATCGCGATCTTCACCGCCATCCAGAGACTGGTGCATGGATGCGGCGCCCTGAACCAGCTTCCCGACGAGGTCGACCGCTTCGGCCGGCGCAGGATCCTGCTCGTCACGGATCCCGGCCTCGTGAAGGCCGGCATCGCCGGGCGCGCGCTCGACCTGCTGGCGGGACGCGACGTCGAGGTCTTCTCGGAGGTCGAGCCGGACCCGAGCATCGAGACGGTGGTCGCCTGCGCCGATCGCGTGAGAGCGCTCGGGTGCGAGCTGATCATCGGCCTCGGCGGCGGCAGCGCCATCGACACCGCCAAGTGCGCCTCGGTCATGGCCACCAACCCGGGCAACGTCGAGGACTACCTCGGCATCGACAAGGTCGCGCAGCCGGGCGTTCCGAAGATCATCATCCCGACGACCGCCGGCACGGGCAGCGAGGTGACGAACGTCGCCGTGCTCAGCCTGAAGGCGCAGAACACCAAGAAGGGCATCGTCAGCCGCTACCTCCTCGCCGACACGGCCCTCCTCGACCCCGAGCTCACCCTCGGGCTCCCGGCCCCGGTGACGGCGGCGACCGGCATGGATGCCCTGACCCACGCGATCGAGGCCTACGTCTCGCGCTTCGCCCAGCCGATGACCGACGACTTCGCCCTCAAGGCGATCCGCCTGATCGGCGAGAACCTGCGGACGGCCGTCCATCACGGCCAGAACGTCAGGGCGCGCGAGGCGATGCTGACGGCGAGCCTCTACGCCGGCTACGCCTTCGGCAGCGCCGCGACCGGGATGGTGCACGGCCTGGCGATGCCGCTGGGCGGGCAGTTCAACATTCCGCACGGCATCGCCAACGCCGTGCTGCTTCCTCACGTGATGCGCTGGAACCTCGTCGCATCCCTGCCGCGCTACCGCGACGTGGCAGTGGCGCTCGGCGAGCCGGTCGCCCACCTCTCCGTCCGCGAGGGGGCCGAGCGGGCGGTCCTCGCGGTCGAGGCCCTGTCGCGCGACGTCGGCATCCCGGTGCACCTCGACGACCTCGCGGTGCCGCGCAGCGCCATGGACGCGCTTGCCCGCGACGGCCTGACGAACTTCCGCCAGGTCCGTCCCAACCCGCGCGACGTGACCTACGAGGGCCTGATGGACATCCTCGGGCGCGCCTTCCGGCCGGAGGCGTGACGATGCAGCTGCCTGCCTTCGCCCACATCACCGAGGTCGGTCCCCGCGACGGCCTCCAGAACGAACCCCGCTTCATGCCGACCGAGGACAAGGTCCGGCTGATCGAAGCGCTGGCGGCGTCCGGCCTGCGCGAGATCGAGGTGACGTCGTTCACCCATCCGTCGTGGATCCCGAACCTCGCCGATGCCGAGGAGGTCGTGCGGGCGACCCGCCACCTGCCGGTCAGCGCCTACGCGCTCATCCCCAACAAGCGCGGCATGGAGCGGGCGCAGCGCGCCGGCATCAAGGGCATGACCTTCGTCTTCTCGGCGACGGACGGCCACAACCGGCGCAACCTCAACCGCTCGACCGAGGACTCGCTGGTGGAGATCCTCGACCTGCACGCGGCGGCGGGAGCGGACGGGCTGCTGCGGCGGATCTCGCTCTCGACGGTGTTCGGCTGCCCCTTCGAGGGCGATGTGCCGGAGGCGCGCATCCACGCGATCGTGGCCCGGCTCGTCGAGGGCGGGTGCGAGCGGATCGGCCTGTGCGACACGATCGGCGTCGCCGATCCGGTGCAGGTCTTCCGGCTGTCTCAAGGGCTGATCGCGCGATTCCCCGGCATCGTGTTCGAGCTGCACCTGCACAACACCCGCGGCTGCGCGCTCGCCAACACCCTGGCCGGGCTGCAGGCCGGCATCGTCCACTTCGACACCGCCATCGGCGGCCTCGGCGGCTGCCCCTACGCGCCCGGCGCCACCGGTAACGTCGCGACCGAGGACGTCGTGTCCATGCTGGAGGCGATGGGGGTGCGCACCGGCATCGACCAGGCGGCCCTCACGGCGAGCGACCGCCACCTCGCGCAGTGGCGCGGCGCGCCCCTCGACAGCGCCGTCTGGCGCGTCGCCCAGCGCTGCGCCTCCCCCGAGACCACCCCCTCAGGCGCCTGACATCCAGGCCGCCGATTCGTCCTGCCGCGGAGTGACCCTCATGACCACCTCGCTCGCGCCCGATGCGCGCAACGTCTACGCGAACTTCATCGCCGGTCGCGACGCCCCGGCCGCGGATGGGCGCACGTTCCAGTCCTACAACCCGACGACCGGCAAAGCCTGGGGCGTGTTCGCCGATTCCTCGGCCGCCGACGTCGACGCCGCCGTCGGCGCGGCCGCCTCCGCCCTGGACGGGCCGTGGGGCAGGCTGTCCCCGACCCGTCGCGGGCGCCTGATGATGAAATGGGGCGACAGGATCGCGGAGCACGCCGACCGCATCGCCGCCCTCGAGACGGCCCAGAACGGCAAGCTCTACGCCGAGATGCACACCCAGGCCCGCCTCGTGCAGGACTGGCTGTATTACTTCGGCGGCCTGGCCGACAAGGTCGAGGGAACCGTCATCCCGCTCGATCGCACCAGCGTCTTCAACTACACGCTGCGCGAACCGCTCGGCGTCGTCGCCGTCATCGTGCCCTGGAACTCCCCCACCTTCCTGACGATCATGGCGCTCTCGCCGGCCCTGGCGGCGGGCAACACCGTGGTCATCAAGCCCTCCGAGGTCACCTCCGCCTCCGCCATCGAGCTCGCGCGCCTGGCCGAGGAGGCCGGCATCCCCCCGGGCGTGATCAACGTGGTGACGGGCCTGCGGGGAGCGGGCGAGGCGCTCGTCAACCATCCCAAGGTGGCGAAGATCAACTTCACCGGCGGCGACGCGGGCGGCCGCGCCATCGCGACGGCGGCCGGCAAGCGGCTCGTCAGCACCGTGCTCGAATTGGGCGGCAAGAGCCCGAACATCGTCTTCGCGGATGCCGATCTCGACCGGGCCGAGGCCGGCGTGCTCGCGGGCATCTTCGCGGCGGCGGGCCAGACCTGCGTCGCGGGTTCGCGGGCCTACATCCAGCGCCCGATCTACGAGCGCTTCGTGGACAGGCTCGTCGCCCGCGCCGGCCGCATCGTGCTCGGCGACCCCATGGATGCGGCCACGCAGATGGGCCCGGTCGCGACGGCGGCTCAGCTCGAGAAGGACGAGACGATGGTGCGGCGCGCCGTCGCCGACGGCGCCGAGATCCTGTTCGGCGGCGGGCGCGCCTCCGTCGCGGCGTTCCCCGACGGATACTTCTTCTCACCCACCATCCTGCACAACCTCTCGGCCGACAACTGTCTCCTGCGCGAGGAGGTGTTCGGGCCGGTCCTCGGGGTGATCCCCTTCGACGACGAGAGCGAGGTGGTGTCGGCGGCGAACGACACGCCGTTCGGCCTCGCGGCCGGCGTCTGGACGCGGGATCTCACCCGCGCCCATACCATGGCCCGCAAGCTCCAGGCCGGCACGGTGTGGATCAACACCTACCGGGCGATGGCCTTCAACTCTCCGTTCGGCGGCTACAAGGACAGCGGCCTCGGCCGGCAGAACGGCATCCACGCGATCGACCAGTACCTCCAGACCAAGAGCGTCTGGTGCGAGCTGAGCAGCGAGGTCCAGGACCCCTTCGTCATCAAGGTCTGAGCCGACCATCGGCCCGGCCTTCTGCGTCGACCGCGAACAACAAGCGCCGACTGTCCCGATGCGGCCCGGTTCTCCGGAGGCCGCACCGGAGAGAGCGGCTTCAAGGGAGGACGACATGCAAATCGAACTCGCGGAGGCGCCTGCCTTGCCGGCGGCGTCGGCCAAGCGCGCCTGGGCGCGCTCCCTCGATAAAGCGCTGGGGCCCCTGATCGAGATCCCGGCCGCCCTCCTGGTGGTGGCCGAGGTCGTGGTGCTGCTGGCGGGCGTCGTCAGCCGCTACGTCTTCCACGCGCCCATCGTGTGGTCCGACGAGCTCGCCTCGATCCTCTTCCTCTGGCTCGCCATGCTCGGCTCCGTCGTCGCCTACCGCCGCGCCGAGCACATGCGCATGACCGCCCTCGTCAGCATGGCCTCGCCCAGGACACAGGCCTTCCTCGAGGCCGTGGCCCTCGCCGCCGGCCTCGCCTTCGTGGTCATGCTCCTCCACCCGGCCTACGAGTTCGCCGCCGAGGAGATCTTCGTCCAGACCCCGGCGCTGGAGATCACCAACGCCTGGCGCGCCGCCGCCCTTCCGGTCGGCTTCGCCCTCATGCTGGTCGTCGCAAGCTTGCGCCTCATCGAGTGCGCCGACTGGCGCCATGCCGCCGGCGCCGTGGCGCTCAGCGGCCTCATCATCGCCGCCCTGATGCTCGCCGAGCCGGTCCTGCGCTCCCTCGGCAACTGGAACCTCCTGATCTTCTTCGTCCTCGGCGTCGGCGCCCTGGTCTTCACCGGCGTGCCGATCGCCTTCGCCTTCGGCCTGGCCACCTTCGGCTACCTGATGCTCACCACCCGCGCCCCCGCCATGGTGGTGGTCGGGCGCATGGACGAGGGCATGAGCCACCTCATCCTGCTCGCCGTGCCGCTCTTCGTCTTCCTCGGCCTGCTGATCGAGATGACCGGCATGGCGAAAGCCATGGTGGGCTTCCTCGCCTCGCTGCTCGGCCACGTCCGCGGCGGCCTGCACTACGTGCTGGTGGGCGCGATGTACCTCGTCTCGGGCATCTCGGGCTCCAAGGCCGCCGACATGGCGGCGGTGGCCCCGGTGCTGTTTCCCGAGATGAAGAAGCGCGGCGCCAAGGAGGGCGACCTCGTCGCGCTGCTCTCCGCCACCGGCGCGCAGACCGAGACCATCCCGCCCTCGCTGGTGCTGATCACCATCGGGTCGGTGACCGGCGTGTCGATCACCGCGCTGTTCACCGGCGGGCTGATGCCGGCCGTGGTGCTGGGCATCACGCTGTGCATGCTGGTGTGGTGGCGCTACCGGGGCGAGGATCTCAGCCACGTCAAGCGCGCCACCTGGGGCGAGATCGGCCGGACGCTGGTGATCGCGTTCCCGGCGCTGGCGCTGCCCTTCGTCATCCGCGCGGCGGTGGTGGAGGGGGTGGCGACGGCCACCGAGGTGTCGACGATCGGCATCGTCTACGCGATCGTGGCGGGCCTGGTGATCTACCGTCAGTTCGACTGGCGGCGGGTGTACCCGATGCTGGTGTCGACGGCGTCCTTGTCGGGGGCGATCCTGCTGATCATCGGGGCGGCGACCGGGATGGCGTGGGCGCTGACGCAGTCGGGGTTCTCGCAGAGCCTGGCGGTGATGATGAAGAGCCTGCCGGGCGGGACGCTCGGGTTCCTGTTCGTGTCGGCGGTGGCGTTCGTGATCCTGGGGTCTGTTCTGGAGGGGATCCCGGCGATCGTGCTGTTTGGCCCGCTCCTGTTCCCGATCGCGCGGCAGGTCGGGGTGCACGAGGTGCACTACGCGATGGTGGTGATCCTGGCGATGGGCGTGGGCCTGTTCGCGCCGCCGTTCGGGGTCGGGTACTACGCAGCCTGCGCGATCAGCCGGATCCACCCGGACGAGGGCATCCGGCCGATCATCGGCTACATGCTGGCCCTGCTCGCCGGTCTCGTCGTCGTCATCCTCGTGCCCTGGATCTCCATCGG
>NZ_LABY01000290.1 GCF_001043975.1 Methylobacterium variabile | reverse complement strand
GGTGGTGTTGACGTGCTGGCCGCCGGCGCCGGACGAGCGGTAAGTATCGATCCGGCAATCCGACTCCTTGATCTCGATCGTGATCCGGTCGTCGATGACCGGATAGACCCAGACGCTGGCGAAGCTGGTGTGCCGCCGGGCGTTGGAATCGTAGGGAGAGATGCGCACCAGGCGGTGCACGCCCGATTCCGTCTTCAGCCAGCCATAGGCGTTGTGGCCCTTGATCAGGAGCGTGGCGCCCTTGATCCCGGCCTCCTCGCCGTCCGACCACTCGACGATCTCGACCTTGTACTTCCGGCGCTCGGCCCAGCGGGCATACATGCGCTGGAGCATGTTGGCCCAGTCCTGGCTCTCGGTGCCGCCGGCCCCGGCATGGACCTCGAGATAGGTGTCGTTGCCGTCGGCCTCGCCCGAGAGCAGGGTCTCGATCTGGCGGCGCGCGGCCTCGGCCTGCACGGCGCGGATCTGCTCCTCGCCCTCGCGGATGCTGGCGGCGTCCTCCTCCATCTCGCCGAGCTCGATCAGCGT
>NZ_LABY01000029.1 GCF_001043975.1 Methylobacterium variabile | reverse complement strand
CGATACCGGCTCGCCGATCCGGCCGCGGTGCGGGCGCTGCTCCTCGGCTGGGCCGAGGGCGGCACCATCGATCCCGAGTCCCTGCCGCGGGCCTGAGGCGCCCCGAGGGCCGATAGGCCTATCGGCCCGCCGGGCGACAGGCCTATCGGCCGGCCGGGCAATGCTCTAACCACTCTCCCCGACGTCACGCACAGGAACGATCCCGTCGATGCGCCGTTCGCCCCTCGCCCTTGCCGGAGTGATCACGATCGCCATGACCGCCTCAGCCTCCGCCGACTCGTTCATCACCGCCCCTTCCGGCCTCAAGTACAAGGACGAGGTGGTCGGCACCGGCCCGCAGCCGAAGACGGGCCAGACCGTCAGCGTCCACTACACCGGCTGGCTCTATCAGGACGGCAAGAAGGGTGCGAAGTTCGACAGCTCCCTCGACCGCAAGCAGCCGCTGAACTTCGCGGTCGGCACCGGCCAGGTCATCCGCGGCTGGGACGAGGGGCTCTCGACCATGAAGGTCGGCGGCAAGCGCACCCTGGTGATCCCGCCGGACCTCGGCTACGGCGCCCGCGGCGCCGGCGGCGTGATCCCCCCGAACGCCACGCTGATGTTCGACGTCGAGCTGCTCGGCATGCGCTGAAGCCTGTTCGACGCGGCCATCACCAACGCGTCGCGACGGTTCCACCGCACAGGGTCATCCCGGGCTTCGCTTTCGCGGGCCCGGGATGACGCGGAGAGTCTGTCAACCTGAGCGCAGATCCGGCCCAGGCTCACCGGTCGGATTCTACACCTCCAGCCACTCCCGCCGCACCGCCTCGTTGGCGCTGAGCGCCGCCGGCGTGCCCTCGAACACCACGTGGCCGTGGCCCATCACGTAGAGGCGCTGCGACAGCTTGAGGGCGATGGTGAGCTTCTGCTCGACCAGCAGCACCGAGACGCCGCGGGCGGCGATCTCGCCGATCATCTCGGCGACCCGGGCGACCATCTGGGGCGAGAGGCCTTCCGTCGGCTCGTCGATCATGATCAGGTCGGGGTCGCCCATCAGGGTGCGGCAGATCGTGAGCATCTGCTGCTCGCCGCCCGACAGCACGCCGCCCGGCGTGTCGATCCGCTCCTCCAGGCGAGGGAAGAGCCGGAAGATGTCGGCGTAGGACCAGCGCCCGCCGCGCTTTCCGCTCTTCTCGCCGAGCGCCAGGTTCTGCCGCACGGTGAGCTTGGGGAAGATCGCCCGCTCCTCCGGCACGTAGCCGAGGCCGCGGCGGGCGACCGTGTAGGGCTTGAGGCCGGCGATCGGCTGGCCCTTGAAGCGGATCTGGCCGCGGGGCGGCACGTCGCCCATGATCGCCTTGAGGGTCGTCGACCGCCCGACCCCGTTGCGGCCGAGGATCGAGACGATCTCGCCGGCGCCGACCCGGAAGCTCACCCCCTGCAGGATGTGGCTCTTGCCGTAATAGGCATGCAGGTCCTCGACCTCGAGGAGGGCGGGCGCGGTGGCGGCACGCGCCGCCGGCATCGCGACGGCGGCGCTCACGCGGCCTCCTCCCCGGTGGCGACCCCCAGATAGGCTTCCTGCACGGCGCGGTTCTCCCGGATGCGGGCGGGGGTGTCGGTGGCGATGATGCGGCCGTAGACCAGGACCGAGATGCGGTCGGCGAGCCCGAACACCACCGCCATGTCGTGCTCGACCATCACGAGCGTGCGCCCGGTCGTGACCTCGCGGATGAGCTGGGTCGCGTGCTCGCTCTCGCTGTGGCTCATCCCGGCCATCGGCTCGTCGAGGAGGATGACCTTGGCGTCGCTCGCGATCGCGATGCCGATCTCGAGCGCCCGCTGCTCGGCGTAGGCCAGCAGCCCCGCCGCCACCGAGGCGCGGTGGCCGAGGCGGATGCGGGAGAGGATCTCCTCCGTGCGCTCGGCCACGCCCGGCAATCCCTCGACCCCGCGCCAGAACGACGGTCCGTGGCCCATCGCCCGCAGCACCGCGCAGCGCACGTTCTCCCACACGCTGAGCTTCGGGAAGATGTTGGTGACCTGGAAGCTGCGGGCGAGGCCGGCCCGGTTGATCGCCGCCGGGCGCCAGCCGGTGATGTCCTGCCCCTCGAGCCGGATCGTGCCGCTCGTCGGCGCGAAGCGGCCGCTGATGAGGTGGAACAGGGTCGACTTGCCGGCGCCGTTCGGCCCGATGATGGCGTGGCGCTCGCCCGTCGGCACGGCGAGGTCGACGCCGTTGATGATCTTGGCCGGGCCGAAGCTCTTGTGGACGCCGGACAGCTCGATCGCGGGGGCGCTCATGCGAGTTTCTCCTTGGCGGCGGCGGAGGCCTCGTGCCAGGCGGCGGCGACCCGCGGCAGCACCGCCCGCAGGGCGAAGGCACCGCCCGCCGCCATGGCGCCGGCCACGCACCAGGGCAGGACGTGGCCGGCATCGAGGGGGATGCCGGCGAGGCTCGTCTCGGTGCCCTCGCTCGCCTTCACCAGCACCCGGAACGCCATCTCGATGAGCGCGATGCCGCCGGCCAGCATGAGGGCGAAGGGGCCGAGGGCCAGGAGGTAGGCCGGGATCAGGCGGTGGGCGGTGCCGGCGCGCAGGAGCGGGCCGTGCATGAGCGCCAGGCCGGCGATGCCGCCGGGGGCGAACATCACGATGGCGATGAACAGGAGCCCGAAATAGAGCTGCCAGATCTCGGTCAGGTCGCTGAGCGAGACCTGCAGCAGCGTCACCACCACGGCGCCGACGACCGGGCCGACGAAGGTGCCGATGCCGCCGATGAAGGTCGCGAGCAGCACCACGCCGGACTGGTGCACGCCGAGATAGGCCGAGTTGGCGATCTCGAAGTTGATCGCCGCGAGCGCCCCCGCGACCCCGGCGAACATCGCCGACAGGCAGAAGGCCGTGACGCGGATCGTCTGCGGCTCGTAGCCGAGGAACTCGACCCGCTCCGGATTCTCGCGCACGGCGTTGCACAGGCGCCCGAGCGGCGTGCGGGTGATCGCGAACATCGCCACGGCGCAGATCAGGCACCAGGCGGCGATGAGGTAGTAGACCTGGATCTGCGGCCCGAAGCCGATGTCGAACAGCCGCAGCATCTTGGTGCGGTTGGCGGTGATGCCCTCCTCGCCGCCGAAGAAGCTGTGCAGGATGTGCGAGCCCGAGGCGACCAGCTCGGCGATGCCAAGCGAGATCATCGCGAACACGGTGCCGGCGCGCCGCGTCGAGATCATCCCGAACAGGATCCCGAAGGCGAGGCCGGCGAGCCCGCCCACCAGCGGCAGCAGCGGCAGCGGGATCGGCAGGCGGTTTCCCGCCACGACGTTCATGGCGTGGACGGTGAAGAACGCGCCGAGCCCGTAATAGACCGCGTGCCCGAAGGACAGGAGCCCGGTCTGGCCGAGCAGCATGTTGTAGGACAGGGAGAACACCACCATGATGCCCATCAGGCTCATCATGGTCAGCGCGGTGCCGCTGGTGAAGACGAGGGGGGCGGCGACCAGGATCCCGGCCGCCAGGAGCCAGGGCAGCACCTGGGCGGCGAGCCCCGCTCCGCGCGGGCGGATCGACGGGCGGGCCCCGGCCTGCGCGAAAGATCCGGACGGCGCGACGTCGGCGAGATCGCTCATGCTTCGCGGTTCCCGAGCAGGCCGGTCGGCCGCGCGATCAGCACGAGGACCAGCAGGAGGTAGGGGATGATCGGCCCGACCTGGGCGATTGTCACGTTCCAGAGGTCGCCGAGCACGCCGCCCGATGGCGCGGCGTCGATGCCGACGGCGCGCAGGACGCTGGCGACCGAGACGTCGAGGGAGATGGCGAAGGTCTGCACCAGCCCGATCAGCAGCGAGGCCACGAAGGCACCGGTGAGCGAGCCGAGGCCCCCGACGACCACGACCACGAACAGGATCGGTCCGAGCAGGCCCGCCATGTTGGCCTGGGTCACCAGCGCCGGCCCGGCGATGACGCCCGCCACCGCGGCCAGGCCCGTGCCGACGCCGAACACCAGCATGAACACCTTGGGCACGTCGTGGCCCAGCATCGCCACCATGTTGGGGTGGGTCAGCGCCGCCTGGATGATCAGCCCGACCCGGGTGCGGGTCAGGGCCACCAGCAGGGCGATGAAGATCGCCACCGAGATCACCAGCATGAACAGCTTGTAGGCCGGATAGTTGGTGCCGAAGACCGTGAAGGCCGGGAAGTCGAGGGCGGCCGGGACGCGGTAGTCGACCGGCAGCTTGCCCCACACCATCTGCACCACCTCCTCGATCACGTAGGCGAGGCCGAAGGTGAAGAGCAGCTCCGGGACGTGGCCGTGGCGGTGGACGTTGCGCAGGCCGTAGCGCTCGACGAGCGCGCCCAGGCCCCCGACCAGCACCGGGGCGGCGACGAGGCCGACCCAGAACCCGGTGAAGCGGCTGATCTGATAGCCGAAGAACGCGCCCAGCATGTAGAAGCTGGCATGGGCGAAGTTGAGCACGCCCATCATGCTGAAGATCAGGGTCAGGCCGCTCGCCATCAGGAAGAGCAGCATCCCGTAGAGCACGCCGTTCAGCGTCGAGACGATGACGAGTTCGAGCACGCGGGGTCTCCTGCCGGTGCGGGGCGCTGTCTTGGTGGTGACCGGGTGGGAAAACCCGCCGGCCCGGGCTGTTTCAACCCCGCCCTTTCCCGGACGGCTGGAGCGTCAGCGGAAGGAGATCCGGGATCCAGCAACTAAATTTCACGAAGCGACCGCTTGTCTGCAATGCCGCAAAGATAGAGCCGTTTCGCGGCGCTTTCCCTGCTGGATCCCGGATCTCCCTCCGCTTCTCTTGGGTCGTTCGGGAAACGGTGGTTCAGGCCGGTTCATTCGCGCCGCGTAAAGGGCACCCCATTATCCTGGGATGCCACTCGTATCGGCTCAGCTCGGCCGGTCCATCTTGCAGGTGGTCGGCAGCAGGGTCTCCTGGGCGCTCACCTCGCCGGCGCCGGTCCAGCCCCAGCCGGTATTCTCGCTGTCGAGGACCTTGGAGGTGTCGACCGGGCCGAAGCGCGAGATGTAGATCGGCTGGAAGATCTGGTGGTCGTCCGGCCGGATGAAGCTGTCCTTGCCGTAGAGCGTGTCGTTGTGAATCGCGTCCATCGCCTTGGCGATCGCCTTCGGGTCGGTCGACTTGGCGGTGAGCGTCGCCTTGGCCAGGATGTTCATCAGGTTGACGACCCGCGGATAGGTCAGCTCCTGGCCGGTCTTGGCGCGGAAGGCGGTCTCGAAGTCGTGGCCGGCCTTGGAGTCGACGTTGGCGTAGCCCTCGGCGATCTGAAAGACCCGGTCGGGCAGGTTGGCCTGCTTGATCGCGGTCGGGCCGCCGCTGCCGCCGCCGTAATAGGTGTAGAAGTTGGCCTGGAGCCCGGCATCGCCCGCCGCCTTGAGCAGCAGCGCCATGTCCTGCGCCCAGTTGCCGGTGATCACCGTGTCGGCACCGGCCGCCTTGATCTTGGCGATGTAAGGCGAGAAGTCGTTGACCTTCTGCAACGGCGCCACCTCGTCGCCGACGATCTGGATGTCGGGCCGCTTCTCCTTCAGCATCGCCCGGGCGGCGGTGCGCACCGCGTGCCCGTGCGAGTAGTCTTGGTTGATGAGGTAGACTTTCTTGATCTCGGGCTTGCCCTTGATGTAGTTGGTCAGGGCCGCCATCTTGATATCGGAATTGGCGTCGAAGCGGAAGTGCCAGTAGTTGCACTTGGCGTTAGTCAGCGCCGGATCGACCGCGGCGTAGTTGAGATAGATGATCTCCTTGCCAGGATTGCGATCGTTGTACTTGCCGACGAAGTCGATCAGCGCGGCGCCGACCGAGGAGCCGTTGCCCTGCACGACCACACGGGCGCCGGAATCGATCGCCTTCTGAAGCTGGACGAGGCTCTCCTGCGGGTTGAGCTTGTTGTCGTAGCCGGTCACCTCGAGCTTCAGGTCGGGGTTCTTGGCGTTGAGCTGCTCGGCCATGAACTGGAAAGTCTTCAGCCCGGCCTCTCCGGTACTGGCCCCGCCGCCGGAGAGCGGATCGACGAAGGCGATCTTCAGGCTCATCGGCGCGGCGAGCGCGGTCGAGGCCGCCAGGGCGACGAGGCCGGCGGCCGTGATGCGCGCGAGGGTCTTGACCAAGGCGTCCTCCTGAACTGGCGTTTCCGGTTCTTGACGGCGCGCCGTGTTCGGCGTCGCCGGCGGGTCGTCGCCCGCCTTAGACCGACAGTGCATCCCCGTCCGGGACCGGTCAAGACGCGAAATGATGATCCGCATCGCGAAACAAGTTGCCGAGCCGGCGTCGTCCGGTCACCTTATGACGCCCCGGGGCCCCGGCCGCGGGGAAAGGGGGGAGGCGGCAGCATGGCACAGGCGATGGCGGCGCGCGCCGGCGCGATCACCCAGGACCCGGCGGAGACCGAGGATTCCGACCGGCAGTTCGTCACGGCCCTCGCCCGTGGCCTCCAGGTCCTGCGCGCCTTCCGGGACGCGGCCGAGATGCTGGGCAATCGCGAGATCGCCGCCCGCACCGGGTTGCCGAAGCCCACGGTCTCGCGCCTGACCCACACGCTCCTGTCCCTCGGCTACCTGGTGCACGACCCGCAGGGCGAGCGCTACGGCCTCGGCCCCGCCGTGCTGGCGCTGAGCGCCGCCTTCCTGCGGCAGAACTCGTTCCCGCAGATGGTGAAGCCCTTCCTGCAGGACCTCGCCACGGCGGTGCAGGCCCACGTCGCCCTCGGCCTCCTCGACGGGCTGTCGAGCGTCTACGTCCAGCTCTGGCGCGGCCAGGGCCAGCGCATCGTGCTGTCGAGCGAGGTCGGCTTCCGCCTGCCGCTCGCCCGCAGCGCCATGGGCATGGCGACGCTGACGAGCCTCGACGAGGGCGAGCGCAGCGCCCTCTTCACCCGCCTGCGCCGCGACGGCGCCGATGCGGGCCGGCTCGACCGCACCTACCGCCGCTGCGCCCAGGAGATCGCCGAGCACGGCTTCTGCGTCGGCATCGGCATCTGGCACCAGGACATCAACGCCGTCGCGGCCCCGATCCACGCCCCCGGCGGCCGCGGCCACTTCGCGGTCAACATCAGCGGCCCGGCCTTCCTGCTCACCGAGGATGTCCTGCGCCGCGACACCGGCCCGAAGCTGCTCGAGACCATCGCGCGCATGCGGGCGCTCGGGATCGTCGACTGAGGGCGCGCGGCAGGCCGGGCGAAGCCTGCGCCGCAGGCGCACCCCGGATGCGCACACGAAGCTGGACAAGCTCCGTCCGCTCCTGCCACTCTCCCGCGAAACAACATTTCGCAGGGTGGAAAGTTCAATGATCAGTGCGGATCTGCACGGCCGCCGCGTGCTCGTCACCGGCGGCGCCTCGGGGATAGGCCTCGCCGCCGTCACCCTGTTCGCGCGCTGCGGCGCCGACGTGGTGCTCAACCATCTGGCCGAGGACGGCCGTGGGCCCGAGGCCGCCTCGCGCCTTGCTGCCGAGGGGCTCAAGGTCCGGGCGCTCCCCGGCAACGTCGCGGTGCCGGGCGAAGCGGAAGGCATGGTCGCGCGTGGCATCGACGCGCTGGGCGGCCTCGACGTGCTCATCAACAATGCCGGCACCCCGGCCTCGACCACGCCGATCGAGTTCACCGACCTCGACGCGATGACCGAGGAGTTCTGGCAGACGATCCTCTCGACCAACCTCGTCGGCCCCTATCGCTGTGCCCGCGCGGCGGCGCCGGCCCTGCGCCAAGCCAAGGGTGCCATCGTCAACACCGCCTCGGTGGCGGGTCTCGGGCGGCGCGGCTCGAGCATCGCCTACTCGGCCAGCAAGGCGGGGCTGGTGAACCTGACCCGCAGCCTCGCCCGGGCGCTCGCTCCGGAGGTGCGGGTCAACGCGGTCGCGCCGGGCCTAGTCCAGACGCCCTGGACGGAAGCCTGGCCCGAGGCGCGCAAGGCCGAGACCGTGTCGCGGACGCTGCTCGCGCGCCTCGCCAAGCCCGAGGACATCGCCGAGGCGATGCTCTTCCTCGCCGCCGGCGCGGCCTACGTCACCGGCGAGACCTTGGTGGTCGACGGCGGCATGCTCTGAGGGGGGGATCCATGTCGCGCAAGACCGTCATCACCTGCGCCCTCACCGGCTCGTTCGACACGCCCGCGAAGAACCCCGCCGTGCCGGTGAGCCCGCGGGCCATCGCGCAATCGGCCCTCGAGGCGGCGGAGGCCGGGGCGGCGATCGTCCACATCCACGTCCGCGACCCGGAAACGGCCAGGCCCAGCATGGACCTCGCCCTCTACCGCGAGGTGGTGGAGCGCATCCGCGAGCGGAACGCCGACGTCATCCTCAACCTCACCACCGGTGCCGGCGGGCGGTACGTGGCCGGCGACCCCGACCCGGCAGTGGCGGGACCCGGCACGACCCTCGCCTCGCCGGAGGCGCGCACCCGCCACGTCACGGCGCTGCGGCCGGAGATCTGCACCCTCGACGTGGCGACGATGAATTTCGGCGAGCACGCCTTCATGAACACCCCGGCCCACCTGCGGGCGATGGGGGCCCTGATCCGGGAGGCGGGAGCGAAGCCGGAGATCGAGGTGTTCGACCTCGGCCAGATCGAGCTCGCCCGCCACCTCCTGGCCGAAGGGCACCTCGCCTCCCCGCCGCTGTTCCAGATCTGCCTCGGCATCCCGTGGGGAGCGCCGGCGACGCCCGAGACCCTGCTGCAGATGCGCGACCGCCTGCCCCGGGACGCGGTGTGGTCGGGCTTCGGCATCTCCCGGGCCGAGTTCCCGATGGTGGCCCTCGCCGCCACCGCCGGCGGCCACGTCCGGGTCGGGCTCGAGGACAACCTCTACCTGTCGCGGGGCCAGCTCGCCCCGAGCAACGCCGCCCTGGTCGAGAAGGCCGTGAGCCTGCTCGCCCATCTCGATTGCGCCCCCGCCAGCCCGGCCGAGGCGCGGGCGATCTTCGGGCTCGCCGCCTGATCCGGCCCGGCGTGGCCGGAAGGTCACGCCCGCGGGCTTTCATCCTCGCTCTCCCGCCCCCGGGACTACATACCGGTGAACGGTCCCGGTCGTGCGTTCCCGCGGGACGGCCGGCCGGGATCAGGGTGAGTTGCATTCCCGCCGTAAAGATTCCGCAGACGGCCGGACTGTAGCATCGCCCATCGGGCAGGCATGAAAACCGGAATGGGAGCCGCGACGGTCCGACGTCCCAGGGCCTGCGGCGCGGCTCAGAGGGAGTGTTGGATGACCAGAAGCGGTTACGGGCGGGCCCTGATCGCCGCGGGCCTCGCGGTGCTGGCCGGCGGCGCCGAGGCGGCGCAGTGCGGCAACTCGGCCGCCGGATTCGAGTCCTGGAAGCGCGAGTTCGCCGAGGAGGCCCGCGGGCGCGCCAGCCCGGCCGCAATCTCGGCCCTGATGGGCACCTCCTACTCGTCCGCCACCATCGCGGCGGACCGGGGCCAGAGGAGCTTCAAGCTGTCCCTCGAGCAGTTCCTGGCCAAGCGCGGCGGGCCGGCGATCATCTCCCGCGGCCGGGCCCTGAAGCGCTCGCAAGGAGCCCTGTTCGACTCGATCGAGCAGCGCTACGGCGTGCCGCCGGGGCCGCTCCTCGCCATCTGGGGCATGGAGACGGGTTTCGGCGCCGTGAAGGGCAACGTCAACACCCTCTCGGCGGTGGCGACGCTCGCCTATGATTGCCGCCGCTCGGCCTTCTTCACCGACCAGCTCTACGCCGCCCTGACCCTGGTCGACCGCGGCGTGCTGACCGCCGCCACCCGGGGCGCGGCCCACGGCGAGGTCGGCCACACCCAGTTCCTGCCGAAGAGCGTCCTGAACTACGGCACCGGCGGCAGCCTCGACAACGTCTCGGTCGCCCTCGCCTCGACCGCGAACTTCCTCAAGGCCCATGGCTGGCGCGCCGGCGCCGGCTACCAGCCCGGCGAGCCGAACTTCGCGGCGATCCAGGGCTGGAACGCCGCCTCGGTCTACCAGCGCGCCATCGCGCTGATCGGGTCCAAGATCGACGGCGAATGAGCGGCGGTACGTGAGCAGGCTCCGGGAGGCGAGCCCCCCGGAGATCCCGGCTCGTCGTCAGCCTCGGGCGGAGCGGTCCGACGGGCCGCCCCGGCCGATGCGCGGCAGGTCGCTGGCGCCGGCGCCCGGCACCACCACGAGGCGGCGCACCTCGCCCCGCAGGAAGGCCTGCAGGAAGCGGTCGTAGTTCCGGAACGAGACGCAGCCGTTCGAGGCGCCGCTGGGCCCGAGCATGTAGGTATGGGCGAGGAGCCCGACCCGTCCGTGGATGGCGCCGCTGCCGCCCACCGGGTTGAGCCGGATGGCGCGCACGCCGTGGAAGAGGGCCTCGCGCTCGGTGAGGTCGTAGGTGCCCGGCGGCGTGGCGCCGCGCATCTTCAGGTGCACGTTGCGGGGGTCGTCCATGTGCGGCCCGAGGCCCGAATGCGCCTCCAGCGTCTCGCCGCTCGGCAGCGTCACCACGCGGGCGCTGATGTCGTAGACCGCGATGCCCGGGCTGGCGCTGAGGCGCTGGCGCGGGGCGGATTCGAGGGCGCCCGGCGCCGCGTAGGCGAGGGTCTGGGCCGGCGCGGCGCGCTCGCCCCCTCCCCCGAAGATCCGGTCGAGCAGCGAGGGCTCCTCCGGCAGCGCGGCGCGGAAAACGCTCTGGGTCGAGGCCACGGCCTGGACCGGGCGCCGCGGCGCGCGAGTCGCCAGCACGGCCGGCGACGGGCGCAGCTCGGGCGGACGCGGTACCGGCAAGGGGATGGCGGCGAGGGGCTGGGGGATGGAAGGCCCGGCCTCGGCGAGGCGCGGCGCCTCGGGGAGCGGCGCGGCTACGGGCTCCGTCGCGGGCGGCACGGCTGCGACCAGCAGGGCTGCCTCGGCCGGAGCCTCCCGGACGAAGGTCGCCGTCTCGCGCCCCGGGGTCGGCAGCGGCGCGAGCATCCAGCCGAGCTCGGCCGGGGCGATTCCGGCCTGACGGCCCGGCGCGACCGACTCGGTCTGCGCCGAAGCCGCCGCGACCGGCGGCTGGGGCTCCTCGCGCGGCATCAAGCCGCCGGCGGCGCCGATGCCCGCCAGCACGGTGGCGAGGAGGACCCGCCGGTTGCGGCGGCGGCGACGGACGGAGCCCGGGGCGAGGCGCCCGGACGAATACGCGACGAGGTCCATGCGGCCTGTACTCGATGGCAGTTCCCGCACGGACCCGCCCGGCCGACCGCCGGCGCAGGGAAGCGCGGCGGGCCGGCGAGATCGGCCGCTTAGGAAAGGATCAACCTTAAGCTCTCGTATTGAGAGGGCTTTTGGTTAATCCCGGCTAAATGACATCGAGCGAATCCGAAGAATTCGTGGCACCCTGATGGCGGGTACGACCGGCGACCTCCCGACGCGAGAGCGGGCCGCCTCGGCGTGAGGCGGCCCGCTCTCGCGTCTCCGTCGTCCGGTCGTTGCGGGACCGGGTCACTCCACCGTGACGGACTTCGCCAGGTTGCGCGGCTGGTCGACGTCTTTCCCGAGCACCACGGCGGTGTGGTAGGCGAGCAGCTGCACCGGCACCGCATAGACGATCGGCGCGACGACGGCGTCGAGGTCCGGCATCATCAGGGTGGCCAGCGTGTCGAGGCCGGCGGCGTCGGCGCCCCGCGCGTCGCCGATCAGCACGATCCTGCCGCCGCGGGCCGCCACCTCCTGCATGTTCGAGACGGTCTTCTCGAAGGTCGCGTCGTGGGGTGCGATCACGATCACGGGCACCGCGTCGTCGATCAGCGCGATCGGGCCGTGCTTCAGCTCGCCGGCGGCGTAGCCCTCGGCGTGGATGTAGGAGATCTCCTTGAGCTTCAGCGCGCCCTCGAGGGCCATCGGGTAGGCGGTGCCGCGGCCGAGGTAGAGCACGTCCCGGGCCTTGGCGATCTCGCGGGCCAGGACCTCGATCTCCTCCTCGCGCTTGAGCGCCTCGGCCATCAGGCCCGGCACCTTGATCAGGGCGTCGACGAGGCGCTTCTCCTCGGCCTCGTCGAGGGTGCCTCGCGCGCGGCCCGCCGCCAGCGCCAGGCAGAGCAGCACCGTGAGCTGGCACGAGAACGCCTTGGTGGAGGCGACGCCGATCTCCGGACCGGCGAGCGTCGGCACCACGGCCGAGGCCTCGCGGGCGATGGTCGAGGTCGGCACGTTGACCACCGCCAGCGTGTGCTGGCCCTGCGATTTCGCGTAGCGCAGCGAGGCCAGGGTGTCGGCGGTCTCGCCCGACTGCGAGATCACGAGGGTGAGCCCGCCCTTCTCGAGCGGCGGCTCGCGGTAGCGGGTCTCGGAGGCGACGTCGATCTCGACCGGCAGCCGGGCCAGCTTCTCGAACCAGTACTTGGCGACGAGACCGGCATAGTAGGCGGTGCCGCAGGCGGTGATCGAGATGCGGCTGAGATTGGCGAAATCGAAGGGCAGCGCCTCCGGCAAGGCGACCCGGCCGGCGGCGAGGTCGACGTAGTGGGCGAAGGTGCGGCCCACCACCTCGGGCTGGTCGTAGATCTCCTTCGCCATGAAGTGGCGGTAGTTGCCCTTGTCGACCAGGAAGGCCTGCGTGGCGATCTTCTGGCGCGGACGGGCCACCACGTTGCCGGCACTGTCGCGGATCTCGGCCCCGTCCCGGGTCAGGATCGTCCAGTCGCCCTCGTCGAGATAGGTGATCTCGTCGGTGAAGGGCGCGAGCGCGAGGGCGTCGGAGCCCAGATAGGTCTCGCCGTCGCCGAAGCCGATCGCCAGCGGGGCGCCATGGCGGGCGCCGATCAAAAAGTCCTCCTCGCCGGCGAACAGGAAGGCGAGGGCGAAGGCGCCGCGCAGGCGCGGCAGCGCCGCCTCGACGGCAGAGACGGGGCCGAGGCCCTGCCGCATCAGGTGGCTGACGAGCTGGGCCACCACCTCGGTGTCGGTCTCGGTCTCGAAGGCGCAGCCCTCGGCCTGGAGCTCGGTCTTCAGCTCGCGGAAGTTCTCGATGATGCCGTTATGGACCACCGCCAGGCGCTCGGTGGCGTGCGGGTGGGCATTGGTCTCGTTCGGCCGGCCGTGTGTGGCCCAGCGGGTGTGGCCGATGCCGATGGCGCCGGCGAGCGGGTTCTGCAAAAGCTTCAGCTGCAGGTTCGACAGCTTGCCCTCGGCCCGCCGGCGCTCGAGCCGGCCGGCCTCGAGGGTGGCGATGCCGGCCGAGTCGTAGCCGCGGTACTCGAGCCGGCGGAGCGCATCGACCACCTGTCCCGCCACGGCGCTCCGGCCGACGATTCCAACGATCCCGCACATGCTCACCGCCTCACGTCTCGCTCGGCCTCTCGCGTCCCGTTCCGGGACGCTCCGGCCCTTCTGCGGGACGCACGGCAAGTCCCTTGCCGCGCCGCACCCGCCTCGCTTCGGGCCCTTCTACCGGGCCGGCCGGTGGGGAGGCCAGTCAACTTCCATAACGGATTATGACGGCCAAGGTTCACGGCGTGATGGCGGGTGGAAACCCTTCGATCCAGCCCGACTCCTGCGGCATGATGGGCGCGACGCCCGGGCGAGGAGGCCCGGGCCGGGGAGGCCCGCCATGATCGCCGCGCCGACGGAGGCCGTCACGCTACCGCTGCCGAGGACGCCCGCCGAGACGATCACGGTGCTGGCGCATTACCACCGGGCCGAGATCGCCCGCATGGCGGGCTGGCGCGACCGGATCGACCGCACCACCAACTGGGCGATCACCGTTATCGCGGCGATGCTGTCGGTCTCGCTCTCGACGCCGACGGCCCATCACGGCGTGCTCCTGTTCGCCATGCTGCTGGTGCTGCTGCTCCTCGGCATCGAGGCCCGGCGCTACCGCTTCTTCGACGTCTACCGCACCCGCGTGCGCCGGCTCGAGCGGCACTACTACGCCGAGGTCTTCGACCCCGGGGCCACGGCCGATCCCGGCTGGGCCCGGATGCTGGCCGAGGATCTGCGCCACCCGATGTTCCATATCGGCCTGCGGGAGGCCTTCGGCCGGCGGCTGCGGCGCAACTACGGCTGGATGTTCGGGATCCTGCTCCTCGCCTGGGTGCTGAAGATCACCTCCGCGCGCCTGCAGGATGCGGGACCCCGCCTCCCGGAGGCGGGCGCCGCCGAAACCGTCCACGGTCTTCCCGAGATCCTGGCCGGCGCCGGCCTCGGGCCGCTGCCGGGCTGGCTCGTGCTCGCGGCCGTGGCGTGCTTCTACGCCTGGCTCCTCGCCGCCGCCCTGCGCGCCGGCCGCCGCGACGAGGGGGACGGCGCGGTGCACGTGTGAGACTGGCGCGCCGTCGCGCGCGGGTGCGAGGGCGCTCCTCACCCCTTCGTTGGCTTGGCCCAGCCGGTCTTGGTCACCTGCCGGCCGCGGCCGATCGCGAGGCTGCCGGGCGGCACGTCGTCCGTGATGACCGACCCCGAGCCCACGAAGGCGCCGGCTCCGACCGTCACCGGCGCCACCAGCGCCGAGTTCGACCCCACGAAGGCGCCGGGTCCGATCACCGTGCGGTGCTTGTTCGCGCCGTCGTAGTTGCAGGTGATGGTGCCGGCCCCGAGATTGGCGCCCTCCCCCACCTCGGCGTCGCCGACGTAGGAGAGGTGGTTGACCTTGGCGCCCGCCCCGATCGCGGCGTTCTTCACCTCGACGAAGTTGCCGATGCGCGCGCCCTGCTCCAGCACCGCGCCGGGCCGCAGCCGGGCATAGGGCCCGATCTGGACGCCCGGCGCCAGGCGGGCCTGCTCCAGGTGCGAGAAGGCGTGCAGGGTGCAGCCGTCGCCGACGCTGACGCCGGGGCCGAACACCACGTGGGGCTCGACCACGACGTCGCGGCCGAGGACCGTGTCGTGGCTGAGGAACACCGTCTCGGGGGCGATCAGGGTGGCGCCGCCGAGCATGGCGCGGCGGCGCAGCCGGGTCTGCACTGCCGCCTCGGCGAGGCTGAGCTGCACCCGGTCGTTGACCCCCTGCGCCTCGGCCTCCGCCACCGGCACCACCGCGACCCGGTGCCCGTCCGCCACCGCGAGCGCCACGGCGTCGGGCAGGTAGTACTCGCCGCTGGCGTTGGCGTTGCCGATCCGCTCGAGCAGGCCGAGGGCGAGGGAGCCCGACAGCGCCATCAGGCCCGCATTGCACAGGGTGACGCGGCGCTCCGCCTCGCTCGCGTCCTTCTCCTCGCGGATCGCCGTCACCCGGCCGTCCTCGACCAGCACCCGTCCGTAGCCGGTGGGGTTCTCGCTCTCGAAGGCGAGCACCGCCACGGCGGCGCCCTGGCCGAGCGGCGCCCGCAGGCGCGCGTAGGTCTCGGGGCCGATCAGCGGCGTGTCGCCGAAGGCCACCATCACGTCGTCCGCCCCCGCCGCCAGGGCGTCGCGCGCCGCCAGGACCGCGTGGGCGGTGCCGAGGCGCTCGGCCTGTGGGTAGGTCTCGGCGCCCGGGAAGCCCGAGACGACCCGGGCGACGTCGTCGCGGCCGGGCTCGACCACCACGGCGATGCGTCCGGCCCCGGCCTCCGCGACCGCGGCGAGCACGTGGGCCAGCATCGGCCGCCCGGCGAGGGGGTGCAGCACCTTCGGCAGGGCGGAGCGCATCCGCGTGCCCTTGCCGGCGGCGAGCACGACGGCAAGGAGGGAGCGGGCCTCTGCGGGCTTCGGCGTCACGGTCATCGGCGGCCTGTCGTACTCTAGCGAGGGTTCGTTCGCGGCTGTCACGACCGTCTAGCCGATCGTCCCGCCGGGGCAAGCGCGCGGGCTCCTACCCCAGCGGCGCTCCGGCGGCGATTCTTAACCCCCGGTTCAGCCCGGATCGTGGTAAACGGCCGGCGTCCTTTCCCCTGAATCCGGCACGGTACCCCTTCTCCTGATGACGCAGCCTCCGACCGTTCCGCCCCCCCGCACAGCCATCGACCGACGCGCGGTGCTGGCGCTCGCCGGCGGCGGCCTCGCCTATGCCGGTGCGGCGGGCGCGCAGCCCGCGGAGCCGGCCACGCCCCTCTCGGACGGCCAGCGCTTCGATGCCGGCCAGGTGGTCGAGCTCGCCCGCGCGCTCGCGAAGAAGCCTTACGCGGCGCCCGCGGCCGACCTGCCCGACCCTTTCAACAACCTCACCTATGAGCAGTATATCGGCGTGCGGGCGCAAGCCCCGGCCCTGCTCTGGGCCGGCGAGGGCCGCGGCTTCGTGGTCGAGCCGCTGCACCGCGGCTTCGTGTTCACCACGCCCGTCGCCCTCCACGCCGTCGAGGACGGGGTGGTGCGCCGCATCGCCTACGACCGCAACCGCTTCACCTTCGGCAAGCTTAAGGCCCCCGACGAGGGGCGCGACCTCGGCTTCTCGGGCTTCCGGCTCTACGCCAGCTTCAACGGCGCGGCCCCGGCCGACTGCGCGATCTTCCAGGGTGCCTCGTTCTTCCGCGCGCTCGCCGCCGGGCAGAGCTACGGCGTCACCGCCCGCGCCCTCACCTTGAAGCCGGCCGAGGCGCGGGGCGAGGAATTCCCGCTGTTTCGCGCCTTCTGGCTCGAGCGGCCGGGGGCGGGCACCGGGCAGATCGTGATCCATGCCCTCGTCGATTCCGAGTCCGCCACCGCGGCCCTGCGCATGACCCTGCGGCCGGGCGAGGCCACCATCGTCGACGTCGAGGCGACGCTCTGCCCGCGCACGTCCCTCGAGCATGTCGGCATCGCCGGCATGACCGGCGCCTACCTGTTCGGCCCGACCGACCACCGCAACGTCGACGACGCGAGGCCCGCCGCCCACGAGTGCGACGGCCTCCAGATCCGCAACGGCTGGGGCGAGGCGATCTGGCGCCCGGTGCAGAATCCCGAGACGCTGCAGATCTCCGCCTTCCTCGACCAGGACCCGAAGGGCTTCGGCCTGGTCCAGCGCGACCGCGCCTACGCCGATTACCAGGACGACGTGCAGCGCTGGGAGAGGCGCCCGAGCCTTTGGGTCGAGCCCCTCGGCAGCTGGGGGCCGGACGTGCCGCAGCACGGCTGGGGCCCCGGCGCGGTCCAGCTCATCGAGATCCCGAGCGAGTCCGAGGTCAACGAGAACATCCTGGCCTATTGGCGGCCCAAGGACCCGGTCGCCAAGGAGACCGCCTTCAGCTACCGCCAGTTCTGGTGCTGGGCGGTGCCGGGGGCGCCGCCGCTCGCCGCCTGCACCGGCACCCGGGTCGGCAAGGGCGCGTCCGGCAAGCGCCGGCTGTTTCTCGTCGACTTCAACGGCGAGGCGCCCTTCGCCGAGGGGGCCGACCCGGGCTCCCTGCGGCTCGGCCTGCACGCCGCGCCCGGCAGCATCACCCGCCAGAGCCTCTACGCCTACCCGGAACGCAAGACCGTGCGGGCGGTGTTCGAGCTCGATCCGGGCAACGAGACCGCCAGCGAGCTGCGCCTGGTCGTCAAGGCCGGCGACAAACCCGTCAGTGAGACATGGCTGTACCGGTGGACCCCGTGACCTTCGCCCCCCTCCTCGATGAACCCCGCGACGCCGCGACCGAGGACGAGCCCGCCCCGACGATCCCGCCCGCGGTGCCGCCCGAGGCGCCCCTCGCCATGCCGGTGCAGGACCTGCGCCAGTGGTCGGAGGCGCAGGAGCACCGGGTGCCGGGCCGGCGGGCGCCCTGGGCCGCCCGCGCCTTCGTGTTCGGCGGCGGGGCCCTGCTCACCGCCTACGGCGCCGTCCAGATGTACGAGGTGGTCTCGGTCGCCGGCTCGACCACCTGGCTGCAGTGGCTGCTGCTCGCCCTCTTCACCCTCAACTTCTCGTGGATCGCGCTCGCCTTCACGTCGGGCCTCCTCGGCTTCCTGGCTCTCCTGCGCGAGCGCCTGAGGCGTGGCCGGCCGGCGACGCCGCCGGGCCCTCTCACCACCCGCACCGCCGTGGTGATGCCGGTCTACAACGAGGCCACGGCCCGCACCTTCGCGGCGGTCGAGGCGATCCGCGCATCGATCGAGGAGACCGGCGAGGGCGCGGCCTTCGACTACTGGATCCTGTCCGACTCGACCCAGGCCGATGCCTGGATCGCCGAGGAGCGGGCCTACCTCGCGCTTCGGTCGCGGCTGGGCGACGGTGCGCGCCTGTACTACCGCCACCGGCCGAAGAACCACCACCGCAAGGCCGGCAACATCGCGGACTTCGTCACCCGCTGGGGCGGCCGCTACGACCACATGCTGGTCCTCGACGCCGACAGCCTGATGAGCGGCGACTGCGTCGTGACGCTGGCCCGCGCCATGGAGGCCGACCCGGATTCCGGCATCATCCAGTCGCTGCCGCTCATCATCAACCGCAACACCCTGTTCGCCCGGGTGCAGCAATTCGCGGCCCGCATCTACGGCCCGGTGATCGCCACCGGCCTGTCGCTGTGGTCGGGCCGCGACGGCAACTACTGGGGCCACAACGCGATCATCCGGACGCGCGCCTTCGCGGCCCATTGCGGCCTGCCGGACCTGAGCGGCAAGCCGCCCTTCGGCGGCCACGTGCTCAGCCACGACTTCGTCGAGGCGGCGCTGATCCGCAGGGCCGGCTGGAGCGTGTACATGCTCCCGGATCTGCAGGGCTCCTACGAGGAGAGCCCGCCCTCGCTCATCGATATCGCGATCCGCGACCGGCGCTGGGCGCAGGGCAACCTGCAGCACAGCCGCATCATCGGCACGGCGGGGTTGAGGCTCGCCTCGCGCCAGCACTTCGCCACCGGCATCGCCGGCTACCTCGCCTCGCCGCTCTGGGCCGCGCAGCTCGTGGTCGGCATCGCGCTCGCCCTGCAGACCGCCTACATCCGGCCGGAATACTTCTCGAACGAGTTCCGCCTCTACCCCGTCTGGCCGCGCTTCGACCCCGTGCGCGCGCTCCAGCTGTTCGGGATCACCATGGGGATCCTGCTCGCCCCAAAACTCTTCGGCCTGATCCTCGGCCTTCTCGACGGTGCGGTGCGGCGGGCCTGCGGCGGGGGCTTGCGCCTCGTGCTCTCGGCCCTGATCGAGACCCTGCTCTCGGCCCTGATCGCCCCGATCGCCATGCTGGTCCAGTCCGGCTCGGTGATCCAGATCCTGCTCGGGCGCGACACCGGCTGGAACCCGCAGCGCCGGGACGACGGCTCGATCCCGTGGTCGGACATCGTGCGCCGGCACCGCTGGCACACGATCCTCGGCCTGGTGGCCGGCGTGTCGGCCTTCGCCATCGCGACCTCGCTGTTCCTCTGGATGTCGCCGACGATCCTCGGCCTCGTCCTGGCGATCCCGATCTCCTGGGCGAGCGGGCAGCTGGCCCTCGGCCTCGCCCTCAAGCGCGCCGGCCTGCTGATGACGCCGGAGGAGCGCGAGCCGCCGCCGATCGCCACCGCCGCCAGGGCGATCGAGGCGAGGAACGCCGCCCTCGGCTACGACGACGCGGATGGGCTGCGGGCCCTCCACGCCGATCCGGACCTCCAGGCCGGCCACCTCGCCTTCCTGCCCCCGGCGGAGCCCCGCCCCCGCGGCGCGCTCCAGCCCGACCACGTCATGGCCCAGGCCAAGGTCGTGGAGGCCGAGACCATCGACGAGGCGGCCGCCTGGCTGACCCCGAAAGAGAGGATGGTGCTGCTGCACGACCGGGCGCTGCTCGACCGGCTCGGCCGGCTGGGCGGGTGAGGCAGGCTTCCCTCTCCGGGTCTGGAACAGACCCGGAGAGGGGGCAGAGCGGCCTGCGACGCGCCGGTATTTCGTGCCGGGGTGAGCCGATCAGAGCCGGCACCGCATCAGCACGGCGGGGAAGCGGACGGCGTCGCCCATCGCGATCTCGCGTCGCTCAAGCCTGGAAAAACCGAGAGCCTGGTAGAACGGCTGAGCATTGAGGCTCGCGTAGCACTCGAAGACGCTGACGCCGCGGCTCCGGGCCTGCGCGCGGCAGGCCTCGAACAGGGACCGCCCGACACCGCGTCCTGTCCAACCCGGGTCCACGGCGAAGTGACGGATATGGCCGAGGCCTGGTTCGACCTCGCCGGTGCCGGGCCGTTCCGGCGTCCAGCCGCCGCAGCCGACGACATCGCCCGGCGTCTCCGCCAGATGAAAGCTGCCGGATGCAAGGAGGACTGGGTTTGCTCGCACCATCAGCGGCAGTGCGCGCACCAGGACATCCACCTCGTAGGCGGCTGCCATCAGGACCGGATAGCTGGCCGACAGCAAAGTCGTGACCGCTTCGGCGTCGGTCAGGTCGGCGCGACGTATCGTGAACGGCAGCGGCATGCGGTCAGTCCTCCTTGAGCACGACCGCACGGCCGTCCAGCTTCTCCCACTCCATGACCATGAACCACGGTACCCGCCGATAGCGCGCCACGGTCGCCGGGTCGCCGCCCTGCGGAACCGGCTCGTCGAAGTGCCTCAGAACCAGCCCCTGATCGAGCAGGAGGCCCATGGTGAGCGACAGCGGCCGGTGCCAGTTGCGGACGCGGATGCCGCGCCATTCGGCCCAGTCCGCCCGCTCGTCGAGGTAGCGGTCGAGGCTGAAGCGTCGGACCCCGTCGGCTTCCCCGCTCCACCCGCCGGCGCTGGCGAAGCTCGTGAGGTTGGCGACCAGGAGCGAGCCGCCGGGGGCGAGCACCCGGGCCATCTCGGGGATCGCCGTGCGGATGTCCGGGATGTCGATCAGCGTCAGGTAGCTGACGACGAGGTCGAAGGCGCCGTCCGCGAAGGGCAGCGCTTCGGCGCGGCCGGGGAGATACACGCCCTCCGGGTCGCGGATCCGGGCCTGGCGCAGCAGGGCGTCGGTGGGATCGATCCCGACGATTGCGATGCCGAGATCGCGCAGGCGGCGGCAGAAGCGGCCCTCGCCGCAGCCGACGTCGAGGGCGCGCCGGAAGCCCCGGCCCCGGATGCGCGCCAGCATCGGCGCGTCGAGCACGTGGGCGCGGCCGAAATCGCCGTCCTCGCCCATATCGGCGATCCAGGCCGCGGCGGAGTCGTCCCAACCATCGCTCATCGCGGCCTCGCGCAAGTCCCCTGGCGGCAGCATCTCGCATGCCGGCGCGCCGCCGACCACGCCCGACGTGACGAGTCGACGGCGCTCGATTATCGATAATTTCATGACGAGAGCGAAAGACGAACCGATCGCGGTGCGGATCAGCCGGGCCCTGGCCGAGCGCATCATCTCCGGCGCCCTCGCGGCGGGCTCCCGGCTGCGGCAGGACCATGTCGCGGCGGAGTTCGGCGCCAGCCACGTGCCGGTGCGCGAGGCGTTCCGCCGTCTTGAGGCGCAGGGGCTGGTGATGAGCGAGCCGCGGCGCGGCGTGCGGGTCGCCGGGTTCAGCCCGGAGGAGGTGCGCGAGGTCGCCGAGATGCGCGCTGCCCTCGAGGTGCTGGCGCTGCGCCACGCGGCCCCGCACCTCACCCCCGCCATCCTCGACCGGGCCGAGGCGGCGACCCGTGCCGGAGACCGCGCCGGCGACGTCCATGCCTGGGAGGAGGCCAACCGGAGCTTCCACCGCCTCATCCTCGTCCCCTGCGGCATGCCCCGGCTCCTGAAGGCGATCGACGACCTCCAGGCCGCCAGCGCCCGCTTCCTCTTCGCCGGCTGGCGCGCCGAGTGGGAGACGCCGACGGACCGCGATCACCGGGCGATCCTGGTCGCCCTGAGGGCCGGCGACGTCGATGCCGCGGCGGCCGTCCTCGCCCGGCACGTCCAGTGGGTCGGGCATCGCGCCGGACCGGCGCCACGCCGCGAGAGCTGACAGACATTTTATCTATTATTTTGCCGGACCATTGCGTCGAACGGGCAGGTGTGGATCTTTGGGCGTGCCGACCGGCATTTTTTATCTATAAAAATGGAGAAACCGATGACCACCGTCGTCACCGGTCGCGTGCCCTTGCGCGCGGCCCGACACGTCGCCCTCGTCGTCGCGGGCGTGCTCCTCGTGACCCTCGCGGCCAAGGTCAGTGTTCCGTTCTGGCCGGTGCCGATGACGCTGCAGACCCTCGCGGTCATGGCTCTCGCACTGGCGCTCGGCCCCCGCCTCGCCGTCGCGACGATGCTGGGCTACTTGGCGGCGGGTGCGGCCGGCGTGCCGGTCTTCTCCGGCACGCCGGAGCGCGGCCTCGGCCTGGCCTACATGGCGGGACCGACGGGCGGCTACCTGGCGGGCTACCTCGTCGCCGCCGGTCTGGTCGGCTGGCTCGCCGCCGGGCGCGGACTCCTCGGCCGGGTCGCCGCGATGCTGGTCAGCCTCGCGGTGGTCTACGGCTGCGGCCTCGCCTGGCTCGCTCTCTTCGTGCCGGCCGACCGTCTCGTCGCCCTCGGGCTCGCGCCCTTCCTCGTCGGCGACCTCGTCAAGGTCGGCCTCGTCGCGGCGGGCGCCGCCGCCCCGCCGGGGCTGCGCCGGATCCGCGCCCGATGAGCCCGCCGATGGAGGACGGGGCCGTCCGGCATGACTGGACGACCGAGGAGGTCGCGGCGCTCCACGACCTGCCGCTGCTCGAACTCGTCGGTCGGGCCAACGCCGTCCACCGGCGCTTCCACGATCCCAACTGGATCCGCAGGGCGAGCCTCCTGTCGGTGAAGACCGGCGGCTGCCCGGAGGATTGCGCCTACTGCCCGCAATCGGCGCATCACCGGGCGGTCGACCTGACGCGCGACCGGCTGATGGACCCGGCCCAGGTGCTGGCGCTCGCGGCCCGGGCCAAGGCGGCGGGCGCGGAGCGGTTCTGCATGGGGGCGGCCTGGAGGCAGGTGCGGGACGGCGCGGAGTTCGACGCGGTGGTGGCGATGGTCGAGGGCGTGCGCGCCCTCGGGATGGAGGCCTGCGTCACCCTCGGCATGCTGAAGGCCCACCAGGCCGCGCGCCTGGCGCAAGCCGGGCTGACGGCCTACAACCACAACCTCGATACCGGTCCGGACTTCTATGGGCGGATCGTCTCCACCCGCCGCTACGAGGACCGGCTCGACACCCTGGCGACGGTGCGGGAGGCCGGCATCGCGCTGTGCTGCGGCGGCATTCTCGGCATGGGCGAGACCATGGCGGACCGGGCCGCCCTGCTGCGGGTGCTGGCGGGGTTGACGCCGCACCCGGAGAGCGTGCCGATCAACGCCCTGGTGCCGGTGGAGGGAACGCCGCTGGCCGACCGCCCGCACATCGATCCCCTCGATGTGGTGCGCATGGTGGCGACGGCGCGCCTGGTCCTGCCGGCCTCGGTCCTGCGCCTGTCGGCGGGCCGGGCGCAGCTCGGTCGGGAGGCGCAGATCCTGTGCTTCCTCGCGGGGGCGAACTCGGTCTTCTCCGGCGAGACCCTGCTGACGACGCCGAACGCGGAGCGGGACGACGACGCGGCCCTCTTCGCCGCCCTGGCGCCCCGGCCCGGTGCCGCCGCGACCTGAAACCCCGTCCGGCGCCCGGTCGCAAGGTCCCGGCGGCACAGCACGGTTCGCGCCGCCGGGATCATCCAGTCCTCGACACGGCAATGTTTGCCGCGTCCGGCTTGCCGGCCGGACGCGGCGTGTCGTAGCCTTGCGACGTCATCGATTCGGGAGGACCTGATGAGCGTCACCGCCCATTTCATCTCGCCGATCCATCCCCAGGCCGTGATCGTCTCCCTCGCCGGCTATCTCGCCGCCGCGGTCATGTGCGCCGACAGGCGGGCTGCCCGACGCTAGGGCCTCAGGCCGCGAGCCGCAGGCGATCCTGCCGGTAGCTCTCCATCAGGGCGGCGGGGATCGAATCCAGCACGGCCTCCACGGCGGCCTCGCTCGCGAGCGTCCGGGCGAGCACCCGGGCCTCGTCGCGAGCCGCCTCGGCGTCGAAGCGGTTGAGCAGGGCCACGATAGCGTGCGCGTCGGCGAAGGGCAGGCGCTCGCAGGCGGTCACCGCCCGCTCGATCATCCGCCGCGACAGGGCCGGGGCGCTGCTCTCGCGCAGACCCGCATCCTCCTCGTGCCAGGCCGTCATCGCCCCCACGAAGGCGGGCTCGAGGGCCGGCGGCAGGCCGGCCCGGCGATAGAGCGCCGCCAGCCCGCTGCCGCGGGGATCGTGCAGGAGACCCGCCACCCGCTCGGCTGGTAGTCCCGAGAGGTTGGTCAGCGCCGCCTCGGTGAAGGCCATCCGGCCCGACAGCATCGCCCGCAGGATCAGCCCGGGGGTGAGCTGGCCGGCCTCGCGCAGGTAGGCGACGAGGCGGCGCAGGTCGGCTCTCCCCGAACCCTCGGCGAGCCCCAGGGTGGCGCGCTCCCGCGCCTCCCGGGTCACCCGCTCGCTGCGCTCCCGCGAGAGCCAGCCGCAGCCGCTCACGAAGTCCGACAACGCGCTGGCGAGGCGGGCGGTCACCGCCTGGCGCACGTCTAGCGGCAGGTCGGCGCGGGCGAGCAGGGCCTCGCGCAGCGCCGCGTCGTCGCCGTGGCGCTCGACCATCCGCAGGAGGCTGCCGCGGGTCAGCTGCGCGCCGGGATTGGCGGCGAGGGCCCGCAGGGCCGCGGCGCCGGCGATCTCCGCCAGCGCGCCGCAGAGCATGGCCGAGAGGTGCGGCCGGCCCGCGATGGCGATGCGGCCCGCCTCGTCGCCGACGGCGGCGCAATCGACGAGGTCGGCATCCGACAGGACCGGCGAGCGCGACAGCACCAGGCCGGCGATCTCCGGCTGATCCTGCGCCAGGGCCACCACCAGGCTGCGGGGCGCCTCGGCGGCGTTGGCGCAGGCCTCCGCCAGGGCCCGCCGGACCAGGGGCGACGGATCGTCGAGGAGCGCCGTGACGGCGGTCTTGGCCTCCCAGCGCGCCGCGGCGTCGAGGTTGGCGTAGAGGTAGGCCCGGGCCAGCGACGAGGCCGCCTCGGCCCGCCGGCCGGCGGATTCGTGCTGGGTCCAGAGCAGGAACTGGCGGATGACCATCGGCGCGGCTCCGTGACGGCGTCTCAGGACTGGATCGGCGAGGGCGGGCGGCCGGCGCGACCGCCGCCGTATTCCCGCGGGCGGGAGGGCGGCAGCGGCACGCCGCCCAGGAAGGTGTCCGCCGCCGGCGCGGTGGTGGCCGGCGCGGTCGCGGGCGCGGCGGAGGCCAGGACCGGCTCCTCGCTCGAGCGCGGGAAGTAGCTCGGCGCCGAGGCACCGCTGCTCCGGCCGCCCCACAGGCGGGCGACGCTGTCGGAGACGGGCCCGCGCCGGGCGTCGGTCTGGAAGAGCGAGCGCAGGCCGCTGCCGGCCTCCGGCGCGTAGGCCAGCGGCTCGGCGGCCGTCGCACCCTGGGCCACGGCCTGGGCCACAGCCTGGGCCGATGGCGTGCCGCCCGGGCTCGTGCCCAGCACGGCGTAGAGCTCCGAGGCGCTCCGCGCCCGGCCGGTACGGTCGTAGAACAGGCCGCGATTGGCGGCCGCCGCCTCCGGCAGGTCGGTGGCGGCCGCCCGCCCGGGCGCGCCCTCCGCGGCGCGGATCAGCGTCAGCGCGCCCCGCACGCCGAGGAGGTGGGCGGCGTAGAGGTCGGCCCGGTTCGGCGAGCGGCCGAGGGCGTCCGAGAGGGCGTCGGCGTTGCGGCGGGTCAGCGCCCCGGCCATGGCGGAGGCGATCTCCGGGTCCCGGCGCAGGTCGAGGATCGTCTGCCGGGCGGCCGGGTCGCTCACCGCATAGCCGCCGGAGGCGCGCGGCGTGATGGCGTCCGCATAGGCGCCGAGGCCGAGCGCCGGCCCGTCCTGCTTCATCACCCCGAGCCAGGTCTGCTCGATGAACTGAAACAGCCCGGTGGCGGAGGAGGTGCCGGCCTTGGCGGAGGGATTGAGGCTCGATTCGCGCTGCGCCGTCGAGAGCAGGTAGTCGAAGGCGGCGCCGGTCTTCTCGGCGCCCTGCCGGATCGCCTCGATCACCGGGTTGCCCGCGGCGGCGCGGCCGGTGGCGGCGGTCGCCTGGGTGGCGGCCCCCTGGCTGGCTTGTCCTCGGGAAGGCGTGCTGGTGAACAGGAACATGGCGGCCCGCCGGAGCGGCGCCGCGACGCGCGGGCCGGCTCTCTCATGGGCCCGAGGATGATGGCGTTATGGTAAAGGAAGCTTGAAGCGGACCGGGACGGGTGCGTCCCGCGCAAGGCCTTCCTGCGTCTCCCCCGGCTCGTGACCGCCAAACAGGGCCTCGAAATCCCGTCCGCCGTAGAACACGTTGGTGATCCGCACCCGGCCCGGCTCGACGCGGTAGGCGATCACGGCCACGCGCTCGAACGGCACGGTGCGCAGGCCGGGTTCCAGATCGTCGCGTGGGCGTCCCCCGCGCGGAGCGTCGCCGATGCGTTCGCAGCGATCCTTGATCCGCTGCACGAAGCCTTTGCTGGTTTTCAGATGGCGGCTGGCGCGTAGGACCACACGGAAGATGTCGCGCAGATCGGCCAGCGCCTCCGTCCGGTAGGTTACCGGCAGCCTATGCACGCTTGATCTCGTTCTCGGCCTCAGCCTCGGCGAACAGCGCATCCAGATCGGCCTGCACGTCGTCGCCGGTCAGATCGGGCCGGGGATCGTCCAGCGAACGGCGGATGCGGGCGCGGATGGCGTTCAAGCGCTCGGCATCCTCTTGGCGCCGGCGCTGCCAGAGGCGCACCGCGTCGCGCAGCACTTCGCTGGTGGAGGCGTACTCGCCCGCCGCGACGCTCTCGCGGATCGCGCGGAGCTGCTCGGCCGTCATGGTGATGCTGATCTTCTCAGCGGCTTGCATGATCGGACCCTTCGCAATGGTCACCCGTGACGGTAGCATAAAATCCTACCTGTGGGCGCATGTCACCTGTTGCGGCGTCACGTCTTCGGCGGGTTCGCGATCGACGACGCGAGCGCTCAGGGAAGAACCCTCCGGTCGCGGAAACGCCCGCGCAGGCGGGATGAACCTCGCGGGCCCGCCCCGCACCCCGGACAGCGCAGGGCGTCGACGCTCAGCGGCGCGGCACGTCGCCCCCGCCGGCTGGCCGGCGCATCTCGAAGCGCGCCTCGGGCTCGACGGTGAAGTAATCGAAGTAGCCGCCGCGCATGATCGGCCGCATCGCCCCGGTGTCGACCCGGCCCTCCGGCGTCACGAAGCGGTCGTCGATGTACATCGACACCACTTGGCCGATCACCATGAAGTAGGACGCCTCGCCTCCGCCGGCCGGCGTCAGCGGGATGGTCTGCAGCCACTTGCACTCGAGGGCGGCGGGAGAGGCCGCCACCCGGGGCGGGCGCACCTTGCGGGACGGCGCGGTGGCGAGGCCGGCGAAGTCGAACTCGCTCTCGCCCCGGGGCAGCGGCGCCGAGGTCTGGTTCATCGCATCCTTGAGCGCCAAGGTGGCGAAGCTGCAGACGAACTCGCCCCCCTCCTCCGCGAAGGTGAGCGCGTCCTTGCGGCCGAAGGAGGAGAACATCACCATCTCGGGGCTGTCCGCCACGCCGTTGAAGAACGAGTACGGCGAGAGGTTCAGCTGGCCCGAGGCGCCGATGGCGCTGACCCAGCCGATCGGGCGCGGCGCCACCAGGGCCTTGAACGGGTTGTGCGGCAGGGTGCGGGTCTCGGCGTCGTAATGCATCGGCGGCCCCGGTTGATGCTCAAGAACGGACGGCGGGCCCGCCGGCGCGGGCCGCCCGCCGCGCAGTAGAGCATCCCGGGGGGGCCGCGCCAGCCCGGCTCCGCTCAGTACCGGGTCACGATCTCGGAGAGCGCCGGCCGCGGCCGGTCGCTCGGCACCTCAGCGGCCCGGCCGACATGGACGAAGCCCGCCAGGCGCTCGGCCGGGTCGAGGCCCAGCGCGTCGAGCACCCGGCGGTCGTAGGCCATCCACTCGGTGAGCCAGGCGGTGCGGAAGCCCAGGGCATTGGCCGCCACGACGAGGTTCATCGTCGCCGCTCCGGCCGAGAGCACCTGCTCCCAGTCCGGGATCTTCACGTGCGGGCCGGCCCGCGACACCACGGCGATCACCAGCGGCGCGAGGCCGAGGCGCCCGGCCTCGAGGGCGAGGCGCTTGTCGTCGGCCTCCGGGTGGTCGGCCCGGTAGGCCTCGGCCACCACCCGGCCGATGCGGGCCTGCCCCTCGCCCTCGATCAGGATGAAGCGCCAGGGCGCGAGCTTGCCGTGGTCCGGCACCCGGGAGGCGGCGGAGAGGATGGCGTCGAGCTCGTCGGGGGTCGGGCCCGGGCCGGCGAGCTGCGCCGGCGGCACCGAGCGGCGGGTACGGAGAAGGTCGAGGGTTGCGTTCATCTCGGCTTCAGTGGCTTGAGCTACATCGAGCGGGACAGGTTGGCTGCGGTCGCGGCGACCGGTCGACTGCGGGAGTGGCCCCGGCTGCCGGTGAGGCAGGCGTCCGTTGCCATCCTGACGTCCCGATCACCCCTTTAAGCACCTTTCCGACCCGGACGGCCACGGCCGGGCGTGACGACGAGTAGCCGGACCAGCCGGAGCCGAGGACGCCGACTGCACCATGACGCGCAATCCCGCCCCCCTCGCCCTGCCCCATCCCTGGACCTCCCGGGAGTTCTGGCTCGCCCTCGCCGCCGTGATGCTGTTCTGGGCCGCCGCCGCCGCGATCTGGCCCCTCAACGGCGCGGTGGTGCCGTGGGATTCCAAGAACCACTTCTACCCCATGCTGCGCTACCTCGGCGCGGCGCTGGCCAACGGCGAATTGCCGCTCTGGAACCCCTACCACTTCGCCGGCCACCCCTCGGTCGCCGATCCGCAATCGCTCCTCTTCACGCCGACCATGCTGTTCTTCGCGTGGCTCGATCCCTCGCCGTCGATGGAGCTGTTCGACGCGGTGGTGTTCGCCCACCTGATCCCGGGCGCGGTCGCGACCCTGCTGCTGTTCCGCCGCCGGGGCTGGCACCCGGTCGGCGCGGTCGCGGCCGCGATGGTGTTCGTGCTCGGCGGCTCGGCTTCGGCCCGGCTGCAGCACACCGGCATGATCATCTCCTACGGCTTCGTGCCCCTGGCCTGGTGGCTCCTGGAGGAGGCGCTCGCCCGCCGCTCCTACGCCTACGGCCTCGCCTTCGCGGTGGTGGCCGCCGCGATGACGGTGGGGCGCGACCAGGTTGCCTTCCTGTGCGGCCTCAGCCTGATCGGAGTCGCGGTCCACGCCGTGCTGACCGCGCCGGCGCCGCTCCTCTACCTGCGCGGGCGCCTCGGCGTGCTCGCCGTGATGGGGCTGGTCGGCGGGGCGCTGCTGGCGGTGCCCTCGCTCCTCACCATGCAGTTCCTGATGACCTCGACCCGGCCGTCCTTCGGCTACGGCGCGGCCATCATGGGCTCGCTGCCGCCCTCGAGCTTCGCCACCGCGCTGTTCGCCGACGTGTTCGGCTCGCTGCGCTGGACCTACGACTACTGGGGCCCGGACTGGCAGTCGATGGACGGCAACACCTGGACTGACCGGGCGGTGAACTACCTCTTCGCCGGCACCCTGCCGGCGGTGCTGATCCTCTGGCACGGGGTGGCGGGCGGGCGCCTCGCCGCCCGGGAGATCCGCTACCCGGTCATCGTGCTCGCCGCCGCCGTGCTCTACGCCCTCGGGCGCTACACCCCGCTCTTCGCCCCGATCTTCGACCACGTCCCGGGCGTCGATCTCTATCGCCGGCCCGCCGACGCCACCTTCGTCATCAACATCGGCATCGCGCTCACCGCCGGATACCTCGTCCACCGCTACGTGACGGAGGGCGCGCCCCGGCTGTGGTCCGCCGCCGCGGGCCGTGGCGCGGCGGCACGGGCCGCCCTGACCGCCCTCGCCCTGCCCGCCCTGGCGCTCGCAGCCCTCGGCGGTGTCCTCTTCGTCTCCTACGCCTACGCGGCCAAGGCCCAGCACCTGGCGGACGCCCTGCGCGACGGCCTGATCGGCACCGCGATCGCCGCCGTCGTGGCGGCCGTGCTGCTGCGCGCCGGCCCGCGCCGGCGGGCGCTGGCGGCGTCCTGCCTCGTCGCGATCCTCGGCGCCGAGCTGGTCTGGCGCAATGCCGGCTCCTCCCTCAACGCCGAGCCGGCGGGCCGCTACGCGGTGTTCCAGCAGTTGCCGCCGGAGCAGCTCCAGGGCCTGACGCTGCTGAAGGCCGAGCTCGACGCCCGCCACGCCAAGGGCGAGCACCCGCGGGTCGAGATCCTCGGCCTCGGCGGGGCCTGGCAGAACGCCTCGATGGTGCTCGGGCTCGAGGACACGATCGGCTACAACCCCCTGCGGCTCGCCGATTACGAACGCGCCGTCGGCCCCGGCGAGAACGCCGCCGACCCGAACCTGCGCCAGTTCCCCGGCCTGTTCCGCGGCTACCGCTCGCGCCTCGCGAGCCTGCTCGGCCTCGAATACCTCGTGCTCGACCGGCCGGCCGAGCGCCTGCCGCGGCACTTCCCGCAGCTGACCGGCGCGAAGCTCCTCTACGGCTCCGGCTCGATGTGGATCTACCGCCTCGACCCGGCCAAGCCCCGGGCCTACCTGGCCACCCGCCTGGTGCCGGTGGATTCCGAGAGCGTGCTCAGCCAGGACGAGCTGCCGGAATTCGAGGGCAGCGAGACCGCGCTGGTCGACCAGGAGAGCGTGCCGCGGATCAGGGGCGAGTTCGGCCTCAAGGACCCCGCCGCCCCGGTGACGGCGGCCAAGGGCACGGCGACGATCCTCGCCTACCGCCGCAATGTCGTCACCGTGGAGGTCGAGACCGACCGCGACAGCGTGCTGGTGCTGCACGACATCTTCTATCCGGGCTGGCAGGCCCGGGTCGACGGCACCCGCCGCCCGATCCTGCGCACCAACCTGCTCTTCCGCGGGGTGGAAGTGCCGGCGGGCAAGCACGTGGTCGAGTTCCGGTTCCGCCCGCTCTCGGTCGGCAACCTGATGGCGGCGGCGAGCGAACTCCTGGCGAGGGACGACGATGCGGGCGAGACGGCGGTTCGGTGAGGCCCTGGCGCTGCTGGCGCTCTCGGGCGGCCCTGCCCTGGCGCAGGCCCCCGCCGAGGCCAGCCTCTCCTTGCGGGCGGTGCTGACCAGCGAGGCCAAGCCCCTGCGTGGCGGCCTGACCTGGCGGATCTACGAGGACCGGCCGGAGGGCGGCAAGCCGGTGGTGCTCGCCCGCTCCGAGGAGGCGCAGCCGATCTTCCGGCTGCCCCCCGGCACCTACCTCGCCAACGTCACCTACGGCTTCGTCAGCACCTCCAAGCGCGTGACCCTGGGGTCCGGGACGGCGAGCGACCAGCTCACGGTCAACGCCGGGGCGCTGCGCCTCGCCGGTGCGGTCGGCGACGCGAAGATCCAGCCGGGACAGCTCGCCTTCGCGGTCTTCGTGCCGATCGGCAACAACCCGGAGGGGCGGCTCGTCCGCGACGGTGTCAAGGCCGGCGAGGTCGTGCGCCTGCCCGAGGGCACCTACCACGTCGTCTCGACCTGGGGCGATTCCAACGCGATCCAGCGCGCCGACCTGAAGGTCGAGAACGGCCGCCTTACCGACGCGACCCTGAACCACCGTGCCGCCACCGTGACCCTGAAGCTCGTCGCCGCTCCCGGCACCGAGGCCTTCGCGGGCACTGCCTTCAGCGTGCTCACCCCCGGCGGCGACACGATCCGGGAGGCGATCGGCGCCTTCCCGCAGGTGACCCTGGCGGAGGGCGAGTACCAGCTCATCGCCCGTCACGACGGCAAGGTCTACACCCAGGACTTCAAGGTCGAGAGCGGGATCGACCGCGACATCGAGGCGATCGCCAAGGATCCGTGACCGGACCACCGCCGCCCGCCCCGCCTCGGCCGGTGCTGCGGCAAGACCAGTCCATCACGCGACGCGCCCCGCACTTCCGGAGGGTCATCGGATAGGCATTCGAGCCTATCCGATTCGATTATCAGTGTTTTAACATCCTGACGCTACGGTGCCCGGCATGCGACGCGTGCTGGACCTTCTCCGTGACATCAAGGGATCGACGGCGGTCGAGTTCGCCCTCGTCGGCGCGCTGTTCATCACGGCCCTGCTGTTCACGATGGTCGTCGCCCAGCTCCTCTACTTCAACCAGCAGCTCGATTTCGCCACCGAGCAGGCGTCGAGGCAGATCATTGTCGGCCGTGCCCAGTCGCAGTCGCCGCCGGTCTCCCTCGCGAGCTTCACGACGGCCCTGTGCGAGTACCTGCCCGCCGCGATGTCCTGCGACGACGTCATCGTCAACCTCTACGTCGTGAACAAGGCGGCCCAGCCCGGCGGCTACTACGCCTACGCCAATTCCGACATGAGCGGCCTGAAGCTGCCGACGCTGACGGCCGGTGGCGGCCAGTTCAACCTCGGCACCAGCGGCGACTACCAGTACCTGCAGGTCATCTACCCGGTCACCTTCGTGCCCGCCCTGCTGACGGACTGGCTGAGCAGCGGAACGACGTACAAGGGCAAGGCGGCGTACCTCATCGTCTCCACCGCCGCCTTCCGCAATGAACAGTTCTGATGAGCGCCGCGCCCGCCCGCCCACGCCGCGCCGCGAGGCCGTTCCCCGGCCTGACCAGGCTTGCAGCGGCAGGTGGGGTCGGCGCGCGGATCCGGCGCTTCCGGGCGGCCGAGGACGGGCTCGCCGCGGTCGAGCTCGCGCTCATCCTGCCCGTGCTGCTGGCCCTGATGCTCGGGGGCTTCCAGCTCGTCGCCTACATCAATGCGATGCGCAAGATCGACCTCGTCGTGCGGTCGATCAGCCAGATGCTGTCCCAGGTGGCGCCCCCGGCCAACTCGACCTCGACCGTCGGGCTCGTCACCGCCGCCGACCTGCATTTCAGCTACGACGCGGCCCTGGTGCTGTTCCCCTACCTGATGGCCGACGGCAAGCGTCAGGGCAAGGAGTGGTGGCAGGTCATCACGATCAACTACGCGGGCATCCAGTTCACGCAGCAGGCGACGAACTGCACCAACAGCAGCGACCTAAGCGCCTGCTACACGGCCGATGTCGTCTGGACCAGCACCGGCACCACGCAGCCGGCGGATGGGGCGGCCTACCGGCCCTGCGGCGTGGCGCAGACGCCCGCCGACAACTCCGCGGCCCCGAGCCGGTCCGCCCTGCCGCGCTCCGTCTTCGGACCCGCCTCGCTGATCGTGATCGACGTGGTGTTCACCTTCACGCCGACCTTCGGCGCGCAGTTCTTCCCGCCGGTGCGGATCGCGCGGTCGGCCTACGTCCAGCCGCGCTACGCCACCCTCGTCAACTACGACACCACCAACAGCGACGGAATGGCCAAGAGATGTCCCGGTTTCTAAGTTGCGCCGGCCGCCTTGCCGCAGCGGCGAAGTCCCTGTGGAAGGACCGCGACGGCGGCATCGCCATCCTGTTCGGCCTCAGCCTGGTCCCGCTCGTCGGCCTCGTCGGATTCGGGGTCGATTACGGCATGGCGGTCAACAGCAGGGCCCAGCTCGACCGCGCGGCGGACGCCGCGGCGCTCGCTGCTGTCGTGACCGCCAAGTCCTACGTGGCCGCCAATTCGTCCCAGAGCGACGTGATGACCGCCGCCGTCAACGCCGGCAAGACCCAGGCCGTCAACACCTTCAACGTCAACATCGGCAACGTCCCGCTGACGAGCGTGTCGCTGCAGCCGCCGCAGGTGAAGCTCGTCGGGCAGACGCTCAGCTCGTCGATCACCTACACGGCGACGATCCAGAACAGCTTCGGGAAGCTGTTCATGGTGCCGACGACGACGGTGACCAACACGGTCACGGCCGAGGCCGACCTGCCGAGCTACCTTGACTTCTACCTGATGGTCGACGTGTCGGGCTCGATGGGACTGCCCTCGACCGAGGCCGGCATGACGCAGCTGGCCAAGAATAACGACGACATGTTCGGGGATTACAAGCAGAATTGCCAGTTCGCCTGCCACTTCCCCGGCAACAAGGGCTGGGGCCTGGCGGCGGGCAAGATCCAGCTGCGGTCGGACGCGGTGAACAACGCGGTCTGCGCGCTGATCCAGCGGGCCTCGTTCCCGGTCGTGCCCGGCCAGTACCGGATCGGCATCTATCCGTTCATCAACCAGCTCGCGACGCTCGCTCCCCTGACCAGCGACGTGGCCTCCCTGAAGACCGCCGCCCAGTGCTCCCTCGGCTGGCCGCTCGCCTTCACCAACCTCCTCGATACCGGCACGACGCAGCTCTACACCGGCAACGATCCGACCACCGGCACAGGCTCCGGCGGCACCCATTTCGAGAATGCCTTCCCCCAGATGAAGACGATCGTGGGCCAGAACGGCTACGGGAACGGCTCGACCAGCTCCGCCCGCAAGCCGTTCATCTTCCTCGTCACCGACGGGATGCAGAACGGGCAGAACTTCTTCACCGCGAAGGACGGCAAGACCGCCTATCCGGGCAGCCCGTCGAAGTTCAAGGGCTACGCGGACGCGTGGTGGGACGGCTCGAAGCCGTCCCAGATCGACCCTGCCAACTGCAAGGCCCTGAAGGACGCCGGGGCGACGATCTCGATCCTCTACATCCCCTACAACAAGATCACCTTCGTCGATAAGGGCGGCGTCGTCGCCGACGAGAACACGAAGGTCAACAAGTTCAGCCCGACCCTGGCCACGCCGCTGCAGGCCTGCGCCTCGCCGGGCTACTTCCGCACCGCCGATTCGCCGGAGAACATCACTGCTGCCTTGAACGCGATGTTCGAGCAGGCGCTGAAGGTCGCCCGCCTCACGCAGTGAGCCTTGTTTCGCCAAATTGAGGACGGTCCGGGCCGAACCTGCGACCGCCTCAAGGATCGCCGTTTCCTCGGCGGCGCCTTGAGCGGGACTGTGAGACGCCGTTCCGCTGGAGGCTTTCGTGTTCCTCCAGCGTTCTCACCGCCGGACGGGGCCCGCTTCGGCGCCGGCCGAGCGGTGCTCAGGTCCCGTCTCCAACGAGACCGGCGCCCGATCGGGGATGCGATCGGGCGCCGGCTCCATTTCAGGCTGCACCGGGCGTCGTCCGCCCGGGCGTGATTACGGCACAGGCGCCTGCCCGTGATGCGAGTCGAGCGTCGCCTCCGCGCTCGGCACGCTGCTGGCTACGGCCTGCGCCCGGCGCAAGTCCGGGAAGGTCGCCTCGGCCACCAGCTCGGCGAGCGCCTGGTCGAGGGGCAGGGTGCGGCTCTGCGGGCTGCCGAGCCGGCGGATCGAGACGGTGCGCTCCTCGCCCTCCTTGCGGCCGACGACCAGCATCACCGCCACCTTGGCGTGGGAATGCTCGCGGACCTTGTAGTTGATCTTCTCGTTGCGAAGATCGGCCTCGGCCCGCAGGCCTGCGGCGCCGGCGGCCTTCAGCACCTCGCGGGCGTAAGGGTCCGCCTCGCCGGTGATCGTCGCCACCACGACCTGGAGCGGCGCCAGCCAGAGCGGGAAGTGGCCGGCGAAGTGCTCGATCAGGATGCCGGTGTAGCGCTCCATCGAGCCGCAGATCGCGCGGTGGACCATCACGGGCGTCTTCTTCTGCCCGTCGGCATCGACGAAGAAGGCGCCGAACCGCTCGGGCAGGTTGAAGTCGACTTGCGTGGTGCCGCACTGCCAGTCGCGGCCGATGGCGTCGCGCAGCACGTACTCGAATTTCGGCCCGTAGAAGGCGCCCTCCCCCGGGTTGATCGCGGTCTTGATCCGTCCGCCGGACTGCTCCTCGATCTGAGCGAGCACCCGGGTCATCACCTCCTCGGCGTGGTCCCACAGGGCGTCCGAGCCGACGCGCTTCTCGGGCCGCGTCGAGAGCTTCACCACGATCTCGTCGAAGCCGAAATCGGCGTAGGTCGAGAGGATCAGGTCGTTGATCTTCAGGCACTCGGCGGCGAGCTGGTCCTCGGTGCAGAAGACGTGGGCGTCGTCCTGGGTGAAGGCGCGCACCCGCATCAGCCCGTGCAGGGCGCCCGAGGGCTCGTAGCGCGACACCGACCCGAATTCGGCGAGCCGCAGCGGCAGGTCGCGGTACGACTTCAGGCCGTGCTTGAAGATCTGCACGTGGCCGGGGCAGTTCATCGGCTTGATCGCGAAGACGCGCTCGTCCTCGGTCTTCGTGACGAACATGTTCTCCCGGTACCAGTCCCAGTGGCCCGAGGTCTCCCACAGGGCCTTGTCGAGGATCTGCGGGGCGTTGACCTCCTGGTAGTCGCCCTTCAGGCGCCGGCGCATGTAGGCGATCAGGGCCTGGAACAGGGTCCAGCCCTTCGGGTGCCAGAACACCACGCCCGGCCCCTCCTCCTGGAAGTGGAAGAGGTCCATCTCGCGCCCCAGCCGCCGGTGGTCGCGGCGCTCGGCCTCGGCCAGGCGGTTGAGGTAGGCGTCGAGGTCCCCTTGCGAGGCCCAGGCCGTGCCGTAGATGCGGCTCAGCATCGGCTTCGTCGAATCGCCGCGCCAGTAGGCGCCGGCCACCTTCATCAGCTTGAAGGCGGTGCCGACCTTGCCCGTCGAGGTCATGTGCGGGCCGCGGCAGAGGTCGAACCACTCGCCCTGGCGGTAGATCCGCAGGTCCTCGCCCGGCGGGATCGCGTCGACGAGCTCGACCTTGAACGCCTCGCCCTTCTCCTCAAACAGCTGGCGCACGTCGTCGCGCGCCCAGACCTCCTTGGTGAAGGGGGCGTCGCGGGCGATGATCTCGCGCATCCGCGCCTCGATCGCCGGGAAATCCTCCGGCGAGAACGGGGTCTCGCGGTGGAAGTCGTAGTAGAAGCCGTTCTCGATCACCGGGCCGATCGTGACCTGGGTCTCCGGCCACAGCGACTGCACCGCCTCGGCCAGCACGTGGGCGCAATCGTGCCGAATCAGCTCGAGGGCGCGCGGGTCAGTGCGGTCGAGGAACTCGATGCGGGAATCCTCCGCGATCGTGTCGTCGAGGTCACGCACGGTGCCGTCGAGAGCCATGGCGACGGTGCGCTTGGCCAGCGACTTCGCGATGCCTTCGACGACGGTGCGGCCGGTCACGGCGCCGTCGAAGGACCGCGTGGCGCCATCGGGAAATGTCAGGATCGGCATGGGATCGTTTGAAGACTCCTCGGGGCTCACTCCTGCGCACGGTGCAGGTAAGCCGGGTGGTGGATGATGTCCGGCGGGCACCGAAGGCCGCGCGCCGGACGGGTGCCGTCATAGCAGCGATGGCGCGAAATGACAGTCACACCCTGACGCCGTCGCCTTCATGCGGCGCCAGGCGCCTCAGCCGTCGACGCCCTCGCAGAGCGGCGGCGGGGCGTTGACCCCGCGCCAGCGGCCATAGGCCCAGGGGCGGTGCCAGGCGGAGCCCGGCGGTCGCACCTCCGGCACGAGGTCGATGCCGTGGGTGCCGAAGGGGCCGCAGCGGCAGATCCGGGCAAGGCCCATCCAGCCGCCCGCCCACAGGCCGTGGCGCTGGATCGCCTCGTCGGTATAGGCGGAGCAGGACGGCCAGTGCCGGCACTGGCGCCCGACGAGCCCCGACAGGGAGAGCTGGTAGCCGCGGATGGCGAGGTGCGCCGCGCGGCGGGTCGGGCTCACGCCGGCACCGCCTCCCCCTTCGCTTCCCCTTCGGCCTCGCCCTTGGCGGCGATCTGGTCGAGGGCGTCGACCACGGCGTCGAAGGTGAGCAGGGTCGAGGCGTGGCGCGCCTTGAAGTCCCGCACCGGCTCCAGCACCGCGAAGTCGGCGAACTTCCCCTCCGGCGCCGGTCCGCCCTCCTTCAGCATCCGGCGCACCGCGTCGCGAAGTGAGCGCAACTCCGTCGCGGTGGACCCGACCGCGTGGCGGGCCATCAGCGAGGACGCGGCCTGGCCGAGCGCGCAGGCTTTCACGTCGTGGGCGAAGTCGGTCACGGTGCCGCCGTCGGTGACGAGATCGACCGTCACGGTCGAGCCGCACAGCTTCGAGTGCTTGGACGCGCTCGCCTCCGGGGCCGGCAACCGGCCGAGGCGCGGGATATCCGCCGCGAGGGTGAGGATGCGGGCGTTGTAGATGTCGTCGAGCATGGCGGTCGTACTTTGGACGAGAGGGGCCGTGGGACGGACGAATCGGGCTTGACCGGGTGGGGTCGACTTTGGCTTGACGGGGGGATGGTCGGGCGTGCGGTGACCTGCTGCGCGCCCGGTGCATTGCGTGGCCGGGCCGGACCCACGATATAGGCGCCGTTGCCCGGCTCCGCGAGGCGCGGCCGGATCGGGGCGCATCTCAATCCCCGGCATGGCTGCCCGTATCCTGAGCAGTCGGGAGGCTGGGCAGCCGGGACCTTGGAGGCGTGATGGATGCGGTGCTGAAGTCCTTGTCGGTCCGGGCCCCGGAGGCGGCCGACAAGCGCAGCGACGCCCCCCGGCCGGAGCGCGTCACCGAGCGGCCGACCCGCCAGGAGGCCGAGGCCGCCGTGCGCACCCTGCTGCGCTGGGCCGGCGACGACCCGGAGCGCGAGGGCCTGCGCGAGACGCCGCAGCGGGTGGTGAAGGCCTACGAGCAGATCTTTGGCGGCTACCGCCAGGACGCGGATGCCATCCTCGACCGGGTGTTCGAGGAGGTCGAGGGCTATTCCGACATCGTGCTGGTGCGCGACATCGCCTTCCACTCCCATTGCGAGCACCACATGGTGCCGTTCATGGGGAAGGCCCACATCGCCTACTACCCCCGCCGCGGCGTCGTCGGCCTGTCGAAGCTCGCCCGCGTCGTCGATGCCTTCGCCCGCCGGCTCCAGACCCAGGAGACGATGACGGCGCAGATCGCCGAGACGATCGATTCGGTGCTGCATCCCCGCGGCGTCGCCGTGATGGTCGAGGCCGAGCACCTGTGCATGGCGATGCGTGGCGTCCAGAAATCCGGCGTCTCGACCATCACCACCCAGTTCACCGGCGTGTTCAAGCAGGACCCGACCGAGCAGGTCCGCTTCCTCACCCTGGTGCGCGACCGGCGATGAACCCGCTTCCCGTCTTCCCCCCTCCCGGCGCGAAGCGCGACCTCGAGGAGGGCGAGACCTTCACGCCCCGCTTCGGCGCCGACGGGCTGATCACCGCGCTCGCGGTCGATGCCGACAGCGGCGCGGTGCTGATGCTCGCCCACATGAACGCCGAGTCCCTCGCGCGGACGCTCGCCACCGGCGAGGTCTGGTACTGGTCGCGCTCGCGGGGTGAACTCTGGCACAAGGGCGCCACCAGCGGGCAGATCCAGACCCTCGTTGAGATGCGGGTCGATTGCGACCAGGACGCGCTCCTGCTGCGGGTGCGCGTCGGCGGCGATGGCGGCTGCTGCCACACCGGGCGGCGGGACTGCTTCTATCGCGGTGTGGCTTACGACGCGGAGAGCGGGGCGGTGACGCTGGTTCCTCGCGCTTCGTAGAGCATGGACGTGTAACCCTCTCTCCCGCGGAGGGACGGGTTCACTGGGCGTCGCGGGTCAGGGCAATCGGGTGAAGTGTCATGGGGCAACGAGCCTGACGAGGTAGTCGTCGTCCCAGCCTGCGGTTTTGAGGGCGAGGCGCATGGAATCCTTTCCTTTTTTGCGGGCTGCGACGTTCACCGCGATGTGGCGGACCGT
>NZ_LABY01000289.1 GCF_001043975.1 Methylobacterium variabile | reverse complement strand
CGAAGGCGCGGCGGTATTACAACATCTTGATGGTGTCCCGGCGGCTCTGGGCCCGGGCCTGGAGGCGTCGGCGGCGGGCGGCGATCACCGTGCCGTTGATCTCGCCGCCGAACAGGAACATCGCGGCGAGCCAGTAGACGAAGACCAGGAAGACCATCGCCGTCGCGAGGCCGCCATAGGTCGACACGTAGGCGCTGGAGAAGCGGTCGAGATACAGCCCGAAGCCGAGGCCGGCCAGCACCCACAGGCCGAGGGTCACGAAGACGCCGGGCAGCACCATGTGCCAGGGCCGGCGCCCGGCGGCGATGAACTTGTGGGCGATCACCAGCACGACCGAGACGAGCAGCACCGTCACCGCCACCCGGCCCACCGCCACGGTGAGGCCGAGGGGTTCGAGTCCCGGCGCCACCAGCACCAGCCCGCGCCAGACCAGCGGCCCGAGCACCACCAGGAAGGTGAAGGCCAGCATCGCGAAGGCGGCGCAGATCACGTAGCCGATCGATTCGAGGCGCGTGAGCCACCACGGCCGCATCTCGCGCAGGCCGTAGGCCCGGTTGAGGCCGACCCGCAGGCTCTCGACCCCGCTCGACGAGAAGTACAGGGCCAGCACCGCGCCGAGGGTGAGGAGCCCCCCGCGCTGCTCGGTCAGCACCCGGTGGACCTCCCCGGCGATCGGGCCTGCCACCTCGCTCGGCCAGATCTCGAACAGCAGGTTGCCGGCCTCGTCGGCGAGCGACTTGGTGCCGAACACGCCGGCGAGCGCCGTGAGCAGGATCAGGAACGGAAAAAGCGAGGTGAGGAGCGAGAGCGCGATGTGGCTCGCGATCGCCCAGCCGTCATGGGCGACGAAGCGCTGCGCCGCGATGGCGGCGATCTCCAGGGCGGTGCGGGGACGGATCACGGCGCGCTGGCTTTCCGGCTGGTCGACCTGACTTCGGGCGAACGTGCCGCCTCAGGTAGAGCGCGGCTGCCAGTCCTGGGAAGCCGCAGCGGCAGAAATCGGGCATCCGCGTCCTCCGGGGCACGGGGCCGGGCGGAACGTGCGGGCGGGCGAGCCCTGCGCGCCGGGCGTGGCGATCCGGCTCCGGCGCCGGTTGCGGAACCGCCGCGCTCGTGCTCCGTGCGCAGGCACGATGAGCCGCCGCCTGCCTCTTTCCGACGCATCCTGGTCCACCCGCCTGGCGCCGCTGGCCCCCGGCCTGTTCGTGCTGATCTGGGCCACGGGCTTCGTGGTGGCGCGCCTCGTCGCGCCGCACGCCGAGCCGCTGACCTTCCTCTCCGTGCGCTTCGGCCTCACCGCCCTGGTGCTCACCGGGATCGCCCTCGCGGCCGGCGCCCGCTGGCCGCAGGGCTGGCGCGGCTGGCACGACGCCATGGTGGCCGGGGTGCTGATCCACGGCATCTACCTCGACGCGGTGTTCTGGGCGGTGCATCGCGGCCTGCCCGCCGGCATCGCCGCCCTGGTGGCGAGCCTGCAGCCGCTGCTGACTGCCGCGGTGGCTGGGCCGCTCCTCGGCGAGCGGGTCTCGGCCCGACGCTGGCTCGGCATCGCGGTCGGCCTCGTCGGCGCCGGGCTGGTGCTGGCACCGCGGATCGGCGCGTCCGGCGGCATCCCGCCGGAGGCCCTCGCGGTCTGCTTCTGCGGCACGATCGCCATCACGCTGGGCACCCTGTGGCAGAAGCGCAAGGCCGCCGCCGTCGACCTGCGCACCAACGCGGCGGCGCAGTTCGTCGGCGCCCTCGCGCTGACCCTGCCCCTCGCGCTCCTGACCGAGGGCGGCCAGTTCGACTTCTCCACGCCCCTGCTCCTCGGCCTCGCCTGGGCGGTGTTCGGCCTCTCGGTCGGAGGCATCCTGATCCTGCTCGGGCTGATCCGCCGCGGGGCGGTGGCGGGCGTGGCCGCCCTCTTCTACCTCGTCCCGCCGGTCTCGGCCGCGATGGCGTTCGTCCTGTTCGGCGAGACCCTGGCGCCGGTGCAGCTCCTCGGCATGGTGGTGGCGGTGGCGGGGGTGGCGATCGCGAGCCGCGGCTGAAGCCCCCGGGGAGCAGTCAAGTCCCTGATGGGATTTGTTAAGGCCTTGGTGGGACTCGGCGGCCTAGGCTGGCGGCGTCTCGGAGACCGCCCGCATGCTGCGCCCCGCCCTGACCGCCGGTCTGATCTTCCTGGCGCTCGCCGCCCCCGCGGCGGCGGACGGCGATCCCGACGGCCCCGGCGGTCCGCCCCCCGGCTACGGGCGTGCTCCCGCCGGGTACGGCGGGGTGCCGGCCGAGTACCGGCGGACGCGCCGGCCGGCCCTCGCGCGGGTCCGCCCCCGCGGGCATCACGGGCCTTACGCGGGCCTGCGCCGCGGCCCCGCGATCCAGCCGGTCTCCTACGGCGAGACGGACGGCACGGTCTTCCACGCCTGGCTGCCGCGCAACACCAACCTGCCGATCTACAACATCCCGCCGCCCTTCTTCCCCGAGCCCTGACGGGCGGCCTGGATCGAAGCGGAGCGATGGGCGTTAGGCCTCACATGGGGAACCGTGTGGGAGCCGTGCCGTGTCCGAACCGACCGCGCCCGAACTGACCGTGATCCTGCGCGATGGCGCGCCGCCTTGGCCGATCCCGGCTGACCCGGACCTTCGCGCGATCGACCTCGCCGCGCCCGCCGGCGCAAGGGCCGAGCCCTTCGCGCCTGAGCCCCTCGAGCCTGAGTTCATCGGGGACGACGAGCGCGAGCGCCTCGCGCTCGCCGGGCAGGACGCCCTCGACGCCTGCCTGCGCCGCTTCGGGCCCGCGGACCGCGAGGCGTTCTGGCGCGCGATCGGTCGCTGCTACAACCGGCCGTACAATCCGCCGGAGCCCCTGGACGCCGTCCCGTCCCCGCACGTGATCGAGGCCGTCCCGACCGGCCAAGCCGCTGCCCTCCAAGCCGCTGCCCTCCAAGCAGCTGCTCTCCAAGCCGCTGCCCTCTAAGCCACCACCCTCCAAGGCATCGCCCTCCCGGACGGCACCCTGCAGTGATGCCGCCCGCCCGGCGCGGGCCGGCCGGACGCCCATGACTCTCCCGCCACCCGCCGGACCGCCGCGCGGCATTGCCCTGGACGAGCAGCTGGAGCGCGTCCTGGCGGCCTCGCAGACCCTCGCCGGGCAGATGATCCTCCTCGGCCTCGCGGTCCAGATCGCCTGGCTCGAGGCCTGGACGCAGCCGATCATCGACGCCGCGGAGGCCCGGGCAGCGCGCCTCGCCCGGACCGCGCGCCGCGACCGGCTGATGCGCCTCGGCGTGCCGGAGCACCTCGCCGGCCAGGCCCTGCGCCTCGTGTCGAGCCGGACGGGCGTGCCGCCCGGGGCCGGTCAGCCGCCGTAGCTCTGCACCAGGGAGCCGGCCACCAGGGTCCAGCCGTCGACCAGCACGAAGAAGATCAGCTTGAACGGCAGCGCCACGGTGGCGGGCGGCAGCATCATCATGCCGACCGACATCAGGATCGAGGCGACCACGAGGTCGATGATCAGGAACGGGATGAACAGCAGGAAGCCGATCTCGAAGGCACGGCGCAGCTCCGAGATCATGAAGGCGGGGGTGAGCACCTCGAGGCCGACGGCCTCAGGCGTCGCCGGCGTCCCGGCCCGGGCGAGGTCGAGGAACAGCTTGAGGTCCTTCTCGCGCACGCTGCGCAGCATGAAGGCCTTGAACGGCTGGCTCGCCCGCTCGAAGGCCTGGGCCTGCTGGATCTGCCCGGCGATGAGCGGCTCGATGCCGGTGCGGTAGGCCTCCCGCGCCGTCGGCGCCATCACGAAGGCGGTGAGGAACAAGGACAGGCTGACGATCACCGAGTTCGGCGGCGCGGTCTGGGTGCCCAGCGCCGAGCGCAGGATCGACAGAACCACCACGATGCGGGTGAACGAGGTCGCCATCACCAGGACCGAGGGCGCCAGCGCCAGCACGGTGATGAGGGCGACGAGCTGGAGCGCCCGCTCGGTGACGCCGCCGCTGGGGCCGAGGTCCACCGTCAGGCTCTGCGCGAGCGCGGCGCCGGGCAGGAGCAGCAGGAGCGCCGCCGCGCGCCACAGGCTCGGCAGCAGGGGCGGCAGGAGCGCGGCGATGCGGCACGCGGCCGGGAGGAGGGACGAGCGATTCGGGGGCGCCATGGCGGCGCACCCTGGGGCCTGCGACCCGAGGCCCGCAAGCGCCGCGCCCGCCTCGCCCCGTCGAGGGCGGGCGGGCGCGGTTCCGCTGCAACAGCGCCGGCGCCCGAGCCTCAGCGCTTGTCGAGGGGCCGGCCGAGGAGCCGGGCGAACTCGGCCTCGATCTCCTCGACCGAGAACGGGTTCTGGACCGAGGGCGGCGTCGGGTTCGGTGCGGGCTCCTCCGGGGGAGCCCGCGCCGAGCCC
>NZ_LABY01000288.1 GCF_001043975.1 Methylobacterium variabile | reverse complement strand
CGAAACGTCGAACCAGCATCATCCTACTCACGATCCAGGCCAAAACCCGGATCCGCAGGGACAACGCCGTCCACGCTTCTCTTTCTCAGATGCACTTGTCAAAGAGCTGATCGGGCCGGAGCCGGATCTCGTCCTTCAGAGAACAGGAAGTGGCGCCAGGTTATCCTGGCCCCTGCTTGCTCGTCTCTGAGGAAGTCCTTCGGGGCGGGCCGTTCGTCTCGGCGCCCCGTCGGTGAGGGGTCATCTAAGGGTAGCCGGCTCGCCTGTCAACTCGCCCGGAGCCCGAAGGCTGCGGCCGATGCGACAGACAGCGGGGCAGGGGGCCTGCCCGGCCCGCGCGGCCGGTATGTACCCTAGATGGGCTAGATGGGTATGTACGCGCCGGCCGCAAGATCCGGACCGTCCGGGACGCTCTCGCCCTACCGCGGCAGGGACGCCGCGAAGGCGCGGATGTCGGCGGCGAGGAGGTCCGGCTGCTCGAGGGCGGCGAAGTGGCCGCCCCGCGGCATCTCGGTCCAGCGGCGCAGGTCCGCGAACATCGTGCGTTCGGCGAGCGAGCGCGGCGGGCGGACCATCTCCTCCGGGAAGGCGGCGTAAGCGGCCGGAACCCGCACCCGCTCGCCGTCCGGGACCGGCCAGGGCCGGTGCATGCGGGCGTAGTAGGGATGGAACGACGAGCCGATGGCGCCGGTGAACCAGTAGAGCGAGATGTTGGCCAGCATCCGGTCGCGGGAGATGGCATTCTCGATCGTGCCGCCGCAATCCGACCAGGCCCGGAATTTCTCCGCGATCCAGGCGGCGAGGCCGGCGGGCGAGTCGGTGAGGGCGAAGGCCAGGGTCTGGGGCCGGGTGCCCTGGATCCACTGGTAGCCCGTCTCCTCCTTGAGCCACGCCCCGACGCGCTCGTAATGGGCGGCTTCTTCCGGCGTGGCGTCGCGGCCGGAGAGGTCGCGGCGCACCGGCAGCATGTTGAGGTGCAGCCCCTCGACCCTCTCCGGGTAGCGCCAGGCGAGGCGGGTGGTGATGAAGGCGCCCCAGTCGCCGCCCTGGGCCATGAAGCGGTCGTAGCCGAGATGCGTCATCAACCCGGCGAAGCGGTCGGCGATCTCCTCGACCCCGAGGCGCGGCTGCCCCGGCCGGAACGACAGGCCGTAGCCGGGCAGGGACGGGGCCACCACCGTGAAGGCGTCCTCCGGGCGGCCGCCGAAGCGGGCCGGGTCGGTCAGGCGCGGGATGAGGTCGAGGAACTCGAACACCGAGCCGGGCCAGCCGTGACACAGGAGCAGGGGGCGCGGCGCCGGTCCTTTCCCCGGCACGTGCAGGCAGTGGATGTCGATCTCGTCGACGCGCACGATGCTCTGCGGGAAGGCGTTGAGCGCCGCCTCCTCGGCGCGCCAGTCGAAGCGGTCGCGCCAATAGGCGACGAGGTCGGCGAGGTAGGTCACGTCGGTGCCGTAGGTCCACGGCGCCTCCGGCGCCTGGTCAGGCAGGCGGGTGCGCGCGAGGCGCTCGCGCAGGTCGGCGAGCGCCGCGTCCGGAACGTGATAGGTGAACGGTTGTCCCGTCATCGGGTGGCTCCTCCCCTGGCCATGCGCCGGACCGGATGCCGCGGCCGGCGACGCCGTGCTAGGCGCCCTGGAAAAGGTTCCGCTCCGCGCGCGGATCTCAAGGGAGGAGCTGAGAAATGGCGCACTATCGCATCGCCACGATCGAGGGCGACGGCATCGGGCCCGAGGTGACGCGGGCGGCGATGGCGGTGCTGGAGGAGGCCTGCGGCGCCGGAACCCTCGCCTTCGAGATGCTGGAGGGCGGCGCCGGTCACTATCAGAAGAGCGGCGCGGTGCTGCCGGACGACACCTTCGCGGGTTGCCGCGACGCCGACGCGATCCTGCACGGGGCGGCGGGCCTGCCGGGGGTGGTGTACCCGGACGGCACCGAGGTCGGCAACGACCTGCACCTGCGTCTTCGCTTCCGCCTCGACCTCTACGCCAACGTGCGGCCGATCAAGCTCCTGCCCGGCGTGCTCTCGCCGCTGCGCGCCTTCGAGGGCGGCGGCATCGACTACGTCATCGTGCGCGAGAACACCGAGGGGCTCTATGCCAGCCGCGGCGCCGGGGTGGTGCTGCGCGACGAGATCGCCTCGGACAGCCTGGTCGTGACCCGCAAGGGCACCGAGCGGGTGGCCCGCTTCGCCTTCGCCCTCGCGGCCAAGCGCAGCGGCGCGCCGCGGGACGGGCAAAGCCGGGTCACCGTGTGCGACAAGGCCAACATCCTGCGGGCTTACGCCTTCTTCCGCCGGGTCTGCGACGAGGTCCACGCGGATTATCCGGACATCGCCATCGACTACGCCTACGCCGATGCGATCACCGTGCACATGCTCAAGCGGCCCGACTTCTACGACGTGATCGTGGCCGAGAACATGTTCGGCGACATCATCTCGGACCTCGGCGCCGCCACCGTCGGCGGCATGGGCATCTCGCCCTCCGCCGAGATCGGCGACCGCCACGCCCTGTTCCAGGGCGCTCACGGCTCGGCGCCGGACATCGCCGGGCAGAACCTCGCGAGCCCCGTCGCCACCATCCTGTCGGGGGCGATGATGCTGCGCTGGCTGTTCGACACCAGGAACGATGCCGGGCTGGCGCAGGCCGCCGGGCGGATCGAGGACGCGGTCGGCGCGGTCCTGCGCGAGGGGCGGGCGGTGCCGCGCGATCTCGGCGGCAGCGCGTCCTGCACCGAGGTCGCCGAGGCGGTGCGCCGGGCCCTGGCCTGACTGTCGGAAGGAGACACATCACCATGGCGAAGCAGAGCGTGGGCCTCGTCGGCGTCGGCCTGATGGGGCACGGCATTGCCCTCAACCTCGCCCGCAAGGGCTGGCCCCTCGGCTACCTCGACCATCCGGGCAACCAGCCGACGGACGACCTCGACGCCCTCGGGGCGACGCGGCACGCCGACCGCGCCGCCCTGGCCCGGGCGAGCGAGGTGATCATCCTGTGCGTCACCGGCACGCCGCAGGTCGAGGACGTCCTGTTCGGCGGGACGGGCGAGGGCGGGCTCCTGGCGACCCTGCGGCCGGGTACGGTGATCGTCGACTGCTCGACCGCGGTGCCGGCGTCGACGGCGCGGGTCGCGGCGGCGGTGGCGCAAGCGGGCGGTCGCTTCCTCGACGCGCCGATGACCCGCACGCCGAGGGAGGCTGCGGAGGGGCGGCTGAACCTGCTGGTGGGCGCCGAGCCCGCGCTGTTCTCCGCGATGCAGCCGCTGCTCGCCGCGTTCGCGGAGAACATCTTCCATGCCGGGAGCGAGGCCGGAGCCGGCCACACCCTGAAGCTGCTGCACAACTTCGTCTCGCTCGGCTTCGTCACCCTGCTCGGCGAGGCGGCGGCCTGCGCCGGCAAGGCGGGCATCGCCCCGGAAGTGCTGGTCGATGTTCTGCGCAAGGGCGGCGGCCACGGCGCCGCCCTCGACCGGCTCGGCCCCTACGTGCTCGGCGGCGATTCCTCGCCGATGAAGTTCTCGATCGCCAATGCCCGGAAGGACCTGAGCTACTACGTGGCGATGGCCGAGGGACTCGGGGCGGAGCGCGCCGTCGCCGGCGGGGTGCTCGCCGACCTCGACGGCCTGGTCGACGCCGGGCACGGGAGCGATCACCTGCCGGTGATCGTCAAGCACTTCGCCGCGAAGGGCTGAGACCGCAGCGCCGTCGAGCGATTCCGTTCGACGGCGGGATGGTACGACACGCGGCTTGCCCGGCCGGAGCGGGCCTGTATCGTCGCGGCCCCCGCACGAGGGAACCTCGCGATGTCCGATCTCTCCGCCTTCCCGATCACCGCGCGCTGGCCGGCCCGCCACCCGGACCGGATCCAGCTCTATTCCTGGCCGACGCCGAACGGCGTGAAGGTCTCGATCGCGCTCGAGGAGCTCGGCCTCCCGTACGAGGCGCACGCCGTCAACATCGGCAAGAACGAGACCTGGACCCCGGAATTCCTGTCGCTCAACCCCAACGGCAAGATCCCGGCGATCCTCGATCCGGCCGGACCGGGGGGTAAGCCGCTCGCCCTGTTCGAGTCGGGCGCGATCCTGCTCTATCTCGCCGAGAAGACCGGCCGGCTGATCCCGTCCGATCCGGCCGGGCGCTACGAGACGGCCCAGTGGGTCTTCTTCCAGATGGCGGCGGTGGGGCCGATGTTCGGCCAGCTCGGCTACTTCCACAAGTTCGCCGGCCGCGAGATCGAGGACAAGCGACCGCTGGCGCGCTACCGCGACGAGTCGAAGCGCCTGCTCGGCGTGCTGGAGACCCGGCTCGCCGGCCGCGACTGGATCATGGGCGAGGCCTACACCATCGCCGACATCGCGCTGCTGGGCTGGGTGCGCAACCTGATCGGCTTCTACGAGGCGCGGGAGCTGGTTGACTTCGACGCGCTCACCCACGTGCCGGCCTGGCTGGAACGGGGCCTCGCCCGGCCGGCGGTGCAGCGGGGGCTGGAGATCCCGCCGCGGGACTGAAGACCGGTCATCGTGCGAGCCGGAGGGCGGTGGCGCCCTCCGGCCGGCGCGTTCAGTCGAGGTCGAGCATCAGGCGCAGGTTCTGCACCGCGGCGCCCGACGCGCCCTTGCCGAGATTGTCGAGGCGCGCGACCAGCACCGCGTGGCGGTGGCTGTCGGAGCCGAACACCCGCAGCTCGAGAGCGTCGGTGTCGTTGAGCGCCTCGGGCTCGATGCGCTCCCGGTGAGCCCCTTCCTCGGCCCCGGTCACCACCCGCACCAGCTTCGTGTCGGCGTAGCGGGCGACGAGGGCGGCCTCGAGGTCGCCCGGGGTCGGGCGGCCGGGCAGCAGGTCGAGGTGCAGCGGAATCGACACCAGCATGCCCTGCCGGAAGTTGCCGACCGACGGCACGAAGATCGGGCGCCGGGTCAGGCCGCTGTAGGTCTGCGTCTCGGGCAGGTGCTTGTGGCCGAAGCCGAGGCCGTAGAGCTCGAAGGCCGGCGCGGTGCCGGCCTCGTAGGCCTCGATCATCTTGCGGCCGCCGCCGCTGTAGCCGCTGACTGCGTTGATGCTGATGGGAAAGTCGGCCGGGATCAGGCCGGCATCGATCAGCGGGCGCAGGAGCGCGATGCCGCCCGTCGGGTAGCAGCCCGGATTGGCGACCCGGCGCGAGGCCCGGATGGTGGCGGGCTGCTCCGGCGTCAGCTCGGCGAAGCCGTAGGTCCAGCCGGGGGCGACCCTGTGGGCGGTGCTGGCATCGAGCAGCCGCGGGCCGCCGCCCGGCAGCGAATCGGCCAGCGCCGCGGTCTCCCGCGAGGCGTCGTCGGGCAGGCAGAGGACCACGAGGTCGACCTCGGCCAGGAGGGCGCGCTTAGCCTCCGGGTCCTTGCGGCTCTCGTGCGGAATCGACCGCAGGGCGATGTCGTCGAAGGCTTCCAGGCGCTCGCGGATGCCGAGACCGGTCGTGCCGGCCTCGCCGTCGATGAAGACGCTCGGGCTGTGCTTGCGGGTCATGGGCTTCAAGGCTCCGTGGCGCGGATCGGCCGATGCCGAGCGACGCGCCCGCTGATTGGGGTCGAGTGGTCGTCAAGTCAATCGTCCGGGACGATCATCGGTGACGATCCGCGATGCCGGCGGGACGTACCGCCGCGCCCGAGTGTGGCGCGGCTCGTGCGACGATCTCATGTCGGTCATCCACAGGCGAGAGCGCCCCAGAGGAACCCGGCCGGAGCCGCCCCGGTTGTGCTGCCAGATCGACGGCAGACGACGTCAGGAGCGCAGCGATGGCTGGAACCGCCAAGAAGACCGACCCGAAGCTCTGGGAGAAGGTCAAGAAGGACGTCACCCGGTCTGACAAGGGCGGCAAGCCCGGCCAGTGGTCGGCCCGCAAGGCCCAGATGGCCGTGCAGGAATACAAGGAGGAGGGCGGCGGCTACGAGGGCAAGAAGTCGTCCGACAACCACCTCAAGCAGTGGACCGACGAGGAGTGGGGCACCAAGTCCGGCCGGAAGAGCGGCGAGACCGGGGAGCGCTACCTGCCGAAGAAGGCCCGCGAGGATCTCTCCGACGACGAGTACAAGCGCTCCACCGCCAAGAAGCGCGCCGACAGCGCCAAGGGCAAGCAGCATTCGAAGCAGCCGAAGGACGTGGCGAAGAAGGCCGCTGCGGCCCGCAAGGCCTCGCACAAGACCGGCAGCCGGGACGGCGGACCGACCAAGGCCGAGCTGATGCAGAAGGCGCGGGCGAAGAACATACCGGGCCGCTCCACCATGTCGAAGGGGGAGCTGGAGCGGGCGCTGAACGCCTGAGGCTGAAGTCCGCGGGGGAGGCTCGCGGGTTCACGCTGCGGGCGCGGAGAGGAGAGATTCCGCGCCTCGATAGGACGGCGCAGCCGATGACTGACCGGTAACGAGAAAGGGCGGACCCGCGAGGGCCCGCCCTTTCCCTGTCGCAATGACCGAAGGTCGCTTAGCGCTTCGAGAACTGGAAGCTGCGGCGGGCCTTCTTGCGGCCGTACTTCTTGCGCTCGACCACGCGCGGGTCGCGGGTCAGGAAGCCCTCGCGCTTCAGCGGGCTGCGCAGCTCGGGCTCGTAGTAGGTCAGGGCCTTGGCGAGGCCGTGGCGCACCGCGCCGGCCTGGCCGGAGAGGCCGCCGCCCGCCACCGTGACGATGATGTCGTACTGGTCGACGCGGTCGACGATCTGGAGCGGCTGCTGCAGGATCATGCGCAGCACCGGGCGGGCGAAGTAGGTGTCGACCGGGCGGTCGTTCACCGTGATCTTGCCGGCGCCGGGCTTGATCCAGACGCGGGCGATCGCGTCCTTGCGCTTGCCGGTGGCATAGGCGCGGCCGAGGGAGTCCAACTTCTGGACGTGGACCGGGGCCTCGTTCTCGCCCTGCGAGAGGTTCTGGGCCTTGTTAGCTTGGCCGAGGTCGGCGAGGGACTGAAGGGTCGCCATCTTACGCGCTCACGTTCTTGCGGTTGAGAGCGGCGACGTCGAGCGTCTCCGGCTGCTGGGCGGTGTGGGGGTGCTCGCTGCCCTTGTAGACCCGGAGGTTGCCCAGGATCTGCCGGAAGAGCGGGCCGCGCGGCAGCATGCGCTCCACGGCCTTTTCGACGACGCGCTCGGGGAAGCGGCCCTCGAGGATGAACTTGGCCGAGCGCTCCTTGATGCCACCCGGGTAACCAGTGTGGTGGTAGTACACCTTCTGGTTATACTTGCGGCCGGTGAACTTCACCTTTTCCGCATTGATGACGATGACGTTGTCGCCGCAATCGACGTGGGGCGTGTACTGGGGCTTGTGCTTGCCCCGCAGACGCATCGCGATGACCGACGCCAGGCGGCCGACCACGAGGCCCTCCGCGTCGATGATCACCCACTTCTTGTCGACGTCGGCGGGCTTCAGCGAAAAGGTCTTCATCGCGAGAGAGTCCCGGAAGTCTTGACGAAAAATAGGACGCCGCCGCGGTCAGGGATGAGCGCGCGGCGGCGATGGCCGGCTCAGTAATCGAGGATCACGCCGGCGTCAAGCGATGCGGAGATTCCAGGAAGGCAAAAACGCCAGTTTTTCGAGCGGCTTCGATATAGCGGTACTATGATACCGTCATCTCGGCGGCAGCGCGTAGGTGCCGGTGGCGTGGCAGACGATCTCGTCCTGGCCGGCGCTGCGGATCAGCACCTCGCCGACGGCGAGCGAGCGCCCGAGCTTGAGCAGGCGGGCCTCGGCCAGGAGATCGGCCTTGGCCGGCTTGCGCATGAAGTTGAACGACAGGTTGGTGGTGACGGCGAGCGCCACCGGGCCGATCTGGGCCAGGATCGCGACGTAGAGCGCCACGTCGGCGAGCCCCATCATGGCTGGGCCCGACAGCGTGCCGCCCGGCCGCAGGTGGCGCTCGTGGTAGGGCAGGCGCATCGTGGCGCTGAGCGGCCCGACGCTCTCGACCACCGGACCGGGACCACCGTGGTGGATCTGTGGAAAAACCTCGTCGAGGAAGGCCGCGACCGCGTCGCGGTCCATCATCAGGGCAGGGCGCATGCAGGGGACGTTTCCGATTGTCGTTATGCACGATCTTGCAGCACGGCGCCCGGCACCGGACAATAGGCCATCCTTCCCCATATCCCCTTCCCCCTGTCCCCTGCCCACATCACCCGAGACCGCATGTCAGACCCTGCCCTCCTCCTCCGAGACGACCGCGACGGCGTCGCGACCCTGACCCTCAACCGGCCGCGGGCCCGCAACGCCCTGTCGCACGCGATGCTCACGGCCCTGTCGCAGGAATTCGCGCGACTGGTCGAGGATCCGGAGGTCCGCGCCGTGGTGATCGCGGCGGAGGGGCCGGCCTTCTGCGCCGGCCACGACCTGAAGGAGATGACCGCCTACCGGGCGGACGGCGATCGCGGCGCGGCGCGGTTCAAGGACCTGTTCGACCTCTGCTCCTCGGTGATGATGGCGATTCCCGCCCTGCCGCAGCCGGTCATCGCCGCCGTGGAGGGGATCGCCACCGCCGCCGGCTGCCAGCTCGTCGCCTCCTGCGACCTTGCGGTGGCCGGCGAGGAGGCCCGCTTCGCCACGCCCGGCGTGCAGATCGGCCTCTTCTGCTCGACCCCGATGGTGGCCCTGTCGCGCAACCTGTCGCGGAAGGCCGCGATGGCGATGCTGCTCACCGCCGAGATGGCGGAGGCCGAGGAGGCCAGGCATCTCGGTCTCGTCAACCGGGTGGTGCCCGCCGGCACGGCGCTGGCCCGCGCGCAGGAGCTCGCCGCCGGGATCGCGGCCCGCAGCCCCTACACCGTGCGGGTCGGCAAGCGCGCCTTCTACGAGCAGCTCGAGATGCCGCTGGCGGAAGCCTACGCCCATGCCGGCCGGGTGATGACCGAGAACATGCTGGCCCGCGCCGCCGAGGACGGCATCGCGGCCTTCCTCGACAGGAAGGCCGCCCGATGAGCGTCGGTCCCGCCCGCCACGACCGCTACGACGACGAGGCCCTGCGGGCGATCCTGCGGCGCGTGCGCAGCATCGCCCTCGTCGGCGCCTCCGCCAACCCGGCCCGGCCGAGCTGGATCGTCACCAAGTACCTGCTCGAGCGCGGCTATCAGGTGATCCCGGTCAATCCGGGCCTCGCCGGCGGCGAGATCCTCGGCCGGCCGGTGGTCGCGCGCCTCGCCGACCTGCCCCACCCGGTCGACATGGTGGAGATCTTCCGCAATTCCGAGGCCGCCGGCCCGCTCGTCGACGAGGCGCTGGCCCTCGACCCGCTGCCGTCGGTGATCTGGATGCAGCTCGGCGTGCGCAACGACGCGGCGGCCGAGCGCGCCGAGGCGCGGGGCGTCACCGTGGTGATGAACCGCTGCCCGAAGATCGAGTATGGCCGCCTCTCGGGCGAGATCGGCTGGACCGGGGTGAACTCCCGCATCCTCAGCGCCAAGCGGCCGAAGCTCGCGGCTAAGGGGTTCCAGAAGCTGACGATCGAGGAGCGGTAGGGACGCCGGGCGCCCGGAGGCCCGGTGCGGACGTGCTACCCGCCGGGTCGCTCCGGGGCCGCGCAGCGGAGCCCGGGATGGCGATGGAGACTGAGATCGGCATCTGCGGAATATTGCCTTCGGCCTCCTACAGCAGCGTCCCCTTGAGGATCACCAGGGCAACCGTGAAGTAGATCACCAGTCCCGACACGTCGACCAGGGTGGCGACGAACGGCGCCGAGGCGGTGGCGGGGTCGAAGCCGACGCGCTGGAGGATGAAGGGCAGCATCGAGCCGGCGAGCGAGCCGAACAGCACGATGCCGATGAGCGCCGTGCCGACCGTGGCGGCGACGAGGAACCAGTGCTCGCCGTAATCGTAGAAGCCGAGCTTCTGCCAGAGCACGATCCGCACCACGCCGATCGTGCCGAGGATCGCGCCCAACGTCAGGCCGGCGGGAATCTCCCGCAGGGCCACCCGCCACCAGTCGGCCAGGCGCACCTGGTGCAGCGCCAGCGCCCGGATCAGCAGCGAGGTCGCCTGCGAGCCGGAATTGCCGCCCGAGCTCATGATAAGCGGGATGAACAGGGTGAGGACGAGGGCCTTCTCCAGCTCGCCCTCGAAGCCCTGCATCGCGCTGGCGGTGAGCATCTCGGAGAGGAAGAGCACGCAGAGCCAGCCGGCCCGCTTGCGGATCATGGTCAGGAAGTTGATCGACATGTAGGGCTCGTCGAGCGCCTCCATGCCGCCGAAGCGCTGCACGTCCTCGGTCTGCTTCTGGATCATCGCGTCGATCACGTCGTCGACGGTGACGATGCCGACGACGTGGTTGGTGGCGTCGACGACCGGGATCGCCAAGAGGTCGTACTTCGAGATCAGGCGCGCCGCCTCGTTGCGGCTGGCATCGGCCGAGACCACCACCGGGCGGCGGCTCGGCGCCACCGACAGGATGTTGTCCTCCGGGTTGCCGGAGATCAGCCGGCGCAGCGGCACCGCCTTGGCCAGCGCCCCGGTGCGGGGATCGAGCACGAAGATCGAGTACACGGTCTCGCGGGTGCGCTCGACCTTGCGGATGTAGTCGAGGGTGAGACCGATGGTCCAGGTGGTCGGCACGGCGACGAACTCGGTCGTCATGATCGAGCCGACGCTCTCCTCCGGATAGGCGATCAGCGCGTCGACGGCGCCGCGGGTCTCGGCATCGAGGCGGGCACGCAGGTCCGAGCGCCCGGGCTCCTCGATGTCCTTGAAGACGTCGGTGACCCGGTCGGCCGACATGCCCGACAGGAACGAGGCGACGCGGTCGCGCGGCAGCATCTCGATGATGTCGGGGGCGCAGTCCAGCTCCGGCTGGTCCAGCACCTCGACGGCGCGCTCGTGCGGCAGGCTGAGCAGGATGGCGGCGGCCACTTCCGGCGCCTCCTGGTTCAGGGCCTCGACGATGTCGGGGGCACTCTCCTCGGCGAGGCGTGCGGCGAGGGAAGCGGGCCCGACGGGGGCGTCGGTCACGGTGTCGGTCATGGCTCACCTTCCTGTCGCCCACTTAAAGGCGAAACGTCGTCCGCTGGACGCGGGGCGTCGGCCGGCCGTCCCCGGCCGGTCGCGGTGAGCCGCCGATGGCGAGCGCGCGTGACCTCAGACCGGAGACGGCGAGGGCGGTCGACTGTGACTGTCGCTCGGCATGACGTGCGGGTTGTCCGGGAATGCTGCGGCGCAGGGGCGCGCCGCGAGCGGCCCGTCACTGCGCCGGGCGCGGTGCTGCGTCAAGAGGGGAACCGCGGGCGCAGGGTGAGGATTCGTAGACGGGGGCTCATGAGCCGGCACGCCTCGGGGCGCGGCGCCGGACCGCCGCGGGAGCCGAGATGGAAACGACACGCCCACGCACCTTCTCGGACTTCGCGGCCGCCGTCGCCCGGGCGGCGGGCCGCCCCGGCACCTTCGCGCTCAGCCTGCTGCTGATCGTGGTCTGGGCGATGACCGGCCCGCTGTTCCACTACTCGGACACGTGGCAGCTGATCATCAACACCGGCACGACCATCGTGACGTTCCTGATGGTCTTCCTGATCCAGAACACCCAGAATCGCGATGGGGCGGCGATCCAGGCCAAGCTCGACGAGCTGATCCGGGCGAGCGCGGCCCAGAACGCCTATATCGGCATCGAGCACCTGACCGAGGAGGAACTCGACGTCCTGCGGGCCCGCTGCGAGGCGCGGGCGCGGGACTTCCGCCTCAGCGAGGTCGTGGACGCCGCCGCCGAGACCGCCAACGCCAAGGCCGCCGCCGCCGCCCGGGCCGCCACCGGCTCCTGACTCAGCGTCAGGCGCAGAGCTGGCGCGACGCGTCCCTCTCGCTCCCCATCATCCGGGCGAGCCGCAGGATGTCGGGGATCACGAAGGGCTTGCTGACGAAGATGCTGCCGGGCACCGCCGGGCGCCTCAGGTCGGCGGTGGTCGAGGAGTAGATCACCGGCCGGTGCGGCTGGATCCGCCGGTAGGCCTCGGCCACGCTCCAGCCGTCGACGCGGCCGGGGAGCCGGATGTCGGTGAGGAGCCAGTCGATGCCCGCGCCGTGCTCGCGCAGCAGGACGAGCGCCGCCTCGCCGCTGGAGGCGGTCAGCGTCTCCACCCCGTGCTGCTCGCACAGCGTCACCAGCAGCTCGAGCAGCATGTAGCTGTCCTCGACGATCAGCACGCGAGGCTTTGCGTCGGGCTGAGGCTTGGCGCTGGCCTGGAGCATCCGGGGTTGAGACTGGGTGGCAAGCATCGCGAGGAGATCTCGGCCGTCGAAGCGGCGACGGTCGGCCGAATTGGTTAACGAAACGTCAACCAGTGCCCGGCCGCTGGGCCCGCACCGCATGTTGCACGATTGCAACGCTGGCGGCCCGTTCCGATCCCGCGCCGCTCCGCGCCGCAGCGTGGCCGTATTTCAACGGTGTCTGGCCGCTGCCCCGCACATCCGGCGGGGTCCGGCCAGGGCCGCGAGGCCCCGTTCGGCAGGGTCCCGTCAGGCAAGATCCCATCAGGGTTGACGGAACCTTCGCTTAACGGGCCGGGACTACAGACGATCGCGTGTTGTTTGATGGCGTGGCCGGGCGGTGGTGCGGCTCGGTCTTCGCCGAACGCGGCCCCTTCGGGACCGCCAAGGGAGTTTGGGTCGATGTCGCTGCCGCTCGCGCCCCTGCGCGCGCTCAAGATCACCGCCGCCCTCGGGCTCGCCCTGTCGATGGCGGCCTGCGCGAGCAACAACGATCTCTCCGACGCGTCGGCGGCCTACGGGGCCGGCGGCGGGCGCGGCGGCGCCGCGACGCCGGGCAGCACCCAGGACTTCGTGGTCAATATCGGCGACCGGGTCTTCTTCGACTCCGACTCGACCGACCTGACCCCGACCGCCACCGCAACCCTCGACAAGCAGGCGCAGTGGCTGTCGCGCTACCCGCGCTACACCTTCCTGATCGAGGGCCACGCCGACGAGCGCGGCACCCGCGAGTACAACTTCTCGCTCGGGGCCCGCCGCGCCCAGGCGGTGCGGGACTATCTCGCCTCCCGGGGCATCGGCGCGAACCGCATGCGCACCGTGTCCTACGGCAAGGAACGTCCGGTCGCGGTCTGCAACGACATCTCGTGCTGGTCGCAAAACCGGCGCGCCGTCACGGTGCTGGACGGCGGCGCCGGCTCCTGATCGGCGCCCGGGGCGAATCCGGGCGGGGCGGCCTGCGCCGCCCCACTTTTGCCCGCCGGCGCGGCATCTGCTAACCCGCGCCGCCAGAAGCGGACCCGCCGCTGACTCGAGCCGTGATGCGCCCCGCCATGCTTCGCCGCCTGCTCCTCGTCCCCGCCCTCGCCGTCTCCGGGCTGGCCCTCGCCGCCGCGCTACCGGCCGCGGCCCAGGACGCCGCCGAGTTCGTGGTGCGCCTCAACCGGCTGGAGAACCAGTCGCGCCAGATGGCGGGCCAGATCGAGTCGCTCCAGTACGAGAACCGGCAGCTCAAGGAACAGCTGCGCAAGTTCCAGGAGGACGTCGAGTACCGGTTCCAGGAGAGCAAGGGCGGGCAGCGCCCGGCGGCCGCCCGGGGGGCCTGCGTGGGCGTCGTTGCGCCGAGGGACTGGGGGGCGCCGGGGGCGCCCGGGTTCTGGGACGGGTCGAAGGCGTCGCTGCGCTTCTGCGGCTTCGCCTGCGGCGTCGCGGCCGCCGGGCGCTGCCCG
>NZ_LABY01000287.1 GCF_001043975.1 Methylobacterium variabile | reverse complement strand
CCAAGGCGGTCGAGATGGAGGCGCTGGCGGAGGAGATCCGGGCGCTGGAGGAGAGCCAGCCCGACGCGGTGATCCTCGACGAGCTGCGGGCCGAGCTGGAGCGCCTGCGCACCCGCTCGCAGCGCATCCCCTACGTCGACCCGATCGACCTGCGCTACCGGCGCTTCGAGCCCTATCCGCGGCCGGTGGCTCAGGCGGTGATGTTCTGCCTGATGGACGTCTCGGGCTCGATGACGGAGCACATGAAGGACCTCGCCAAGCGGTTCTACATCCTGCTGCACATCTTCCTGACCCGGCGCTACAAGCACGTCGAGATCGTCTTCATCCGCCACACCGATCACGCCAAGGAGGTCGACGAGGAGACCTTCTTCGGCTCGCGGGAGACCGGTGGCACGCTCGTCTCCTCGGCGCTGGTCGAGATGAAGCGGATCATCGCCGAGCGCTACAATCCCGAGGACTGGAACATCTACGCCGCGCAAGCCTCGGACGGCGACAACGTGTCGAGCGACGGCGCCACCTCGCAGGAGCTCTTGCGCTCCGCGATCCTGCCGGCCTGCCAGTACTTCGCCTATCTGGAGGTCGGCGACGAGGGCGGGCCGCGGGCGGGCTTCGTCGAGCACCGCACCACCCTGTGGCGCACCTACGAGCCGGTCTCGAAGACCAATTCGGTGCTGGCCATGCGCAAGGTCAACCACCGCCGCGACATCTACCCGGTCTTCCGCGAGCTGTTCGCCCGCAAGGCCGGACAGGAGGCCGCTTCCCCGTGACGCCAGGGGCGGCCCCGAGCCGTTCGGAGCCGCGCCGCCATTCTCCAGATCGCGTCCCCGCGCCGGGACGCCCCAGGCACCGAGAGGTCCGACGCCCGATGAGTTCCGCCACCTTCGGCGTACCGCCGCGGCCCGCCGGCCCGGCCGTGATCAGCACCAACGGCCCGCTCTTCACCGGCAACGACTGGGACTTCGACACCATCCGGCGCATCCACGACGCCTGCGAGGCGATTGCCGGACCGGAGCTGGGCCTGAGCTGGTACCCGAACCAGATCGAGATCATCACCGCCGAGCAGATGCTCGACGCCTACGCGTCGATCGGCATGCCGCTGTTCTACAAGCACTGGTCGTTCGGCAAGCACTTCGCCCAGCACGAGGCCGGCTACCGCCGCGGCCTGATGGGGCTGGCCTACGAGATCGTCATCAACTCCGACCCGTGCATCTCCTACATCATGGAAGAGAACACGGCGACGATGCAGACGCTGGTCATCGCGCACGCCGCCTTCGGCCACAACCACTTCTTCAAGAACAACTATCTCTTCCGCCAGTGGACCGACGCGGAGGGCATCCTCGACTACCTCGAATTCGCCAAGACCTTCATCTCGCGCTGCGAGGAGCGCTACGGGCACAACGCCGTCGAGGCGGTGCTCGACGCCGCCCACGCCCTGATGAACCAGGGCGTCCACCGCTACCCGCGCAAGAAGCGCCCCGACCTCTCCTCCGAGCAGCGCCGCGAGCGCGAGCGCCAGGAGCACCAGGAGAGGATGTACAACGACCTCTGGCGCACCCTGCCGGCCAAGGCCCAGGCCGGCAAGCCCGACCCGCAGGCCGAGCGCCGGCGCGCCCTCTTGGAACTCCCGCAGGAGAACATCCTGTACTTCCTGGAGAAGGCGGCGCCGCGGCTGCAGCCCTGGCAGCGCGAGATCCTGCGCATCGTCCGCCACGTCGCGCAGTACTTCTACCCGCAGCGCCAGACCAAGGTGATGAACGAGGGCTGCGCCACCTACAACCACTACCGGATCATGACCCGCCTGTCCGAGACGGGGCAGATCAACGAGGCGGCCTACCTCGAATTCCTGCAATCCCACACCAACGTGATCCGTCAGCCGACCTACGACGACCGGCATTACGGCGGCCACAACCCCTACGCCATCGGCTTCGCGATGATGACGGACATCGCCCGCATCTGCACCGAGCCGACCGAGGAGGACCGGGCCTGGTTCCCGGACATCGCCGGCAGCGGTGACGCGATGGGGGTGTTGCGCGACGTCTGGGCCAATTACCGCGACGAGAGCTTCATCGCCCAGTTCCTCAGCCCGCGCCTGATGCGCCAGCTGCGGCTGTTCCACGTCACCGACGATCCGGACAAGCCGGAACTCCGGGTCGAGGCGATCCACGACGAGCGCGGCTACCGGCGCCTGCGCCGGGCCTTCGCGCGGCAATACGACGTCGCCTGGCTCGACCCCGACATCGAGGTGATCGACGTCGACCTCGAGGGCGACCGCAAGCTGATCCTGCACCACAAGGTGCTCAACCGCGTCCTGCTCAACAAGGACGACGCGGCGCGGGTGCTGCAGCACCTCGCCGACCTGTGGGGCTACGACGTGCTGATGAAGGAGGTCGACACCGCGACCGGCACCGTGCTCAAGGAGCACACCGCCAGCGCGCGGCCGACCTTCTTCTGACCGCGCCGGCTCAGCCCGGCCGCGCCTGCTCGCGCACGGTTCGGGCCGCCTCGGCGCCGTAGCGGGCGATCAGGCCCGGCAGGGCGGCCGCCTCGGCCTCGGCGCCCCGGCCGGCGAGGTCGGCGCGGAGCCGGTCGGCCAGGGCCTCGTCCGGCGTCCGGCCGGCCTGCGGCAGGACCGCGACCGCCTCGACCAGCTCCCGCACATAGGCCTCGGCCTCCGGGCCGGTCAGGTTCAGGCGCTCGCACATCCAGGCGCCGAGCATCCGGTTGCGTCGGGCGAGGGCGCGGAAACGGAGCTCCTCGTCGAGGGCGAACATCGCCTCGTAGGCCCGCTCCCGCTCGTCGAACAACGTCGTCGTGGACGAACTCATCATCGGGGTGGTCTCCCTCGGATCGGCGTCCCCGATCGTCACTGTGGCGACGGCCGGCCGCCGGGACCAGGGGGCCGCCGTTCCCAACCCCGTGATCCGGCGCAGGAACGAAGGCACGGACGAGGCGTTGCTGGGGCACCTAAGTACCCCACGGGAGCATCTCATGGCCGACGGCAAGAATCTTCGGGCGCTCTTCCTGCACCAGCTCAAGGACACCTACTTCGCCGAGAACGCGATCCTGAAGGCGCTGCCCAAGATGGCCGAGGCCGCCAGCTCCGAAGAGCTGCGGGGCGCGCTCAGCGTCCACGTCGAGGAGACCCGCGAGCAGGTCAAGCGCCTCGACCAGGTCTTCCGCCTCCTCGACGAGAAGCCCGAGGGCGTCACCTGCCAGGCGATCCAGGGCATCATCGCCGAGGGCCAGGAGGTGATGCAGGAGTTTTCCGGCAGCGAGGCGCTGGATGCCGGCCTGATCGCCGCCGCGCAAGCGGTCGAGCACTACGAGATCACCCGCTACGGCACCCTGCTGGCCTGGGCCCGCCAGCTCGGCCTGACCGAGGCGGAAGGGCTGATCAAGGAGACCCTCGTCGAGGAGGAGAACACCGACGAGCTCCTGTCCGAGCTCGCCGAGGAGGCGGTCAACCCGGCCGCGGCGTAACCCGCCGGGGCCCTGCGCGTTTCTCCCGGCAGGAGGGAGCACGATGCCGGAGATCGCAGGGATCCTCGAGACGGTCCTCTACGTCGACGACCTCGCGCGGGCGGCCGCGTTCTGGGGCGGGCCGATGGGCCTGCCCTGCATTCACGAGGACCACCGGATGCGGGCCTTCGACGTCGCCGGGCGCGGCGTCCTGCTGCTGTTTCCCCGCGGCGGCTCGCTGCACCCGATCGAGACCCCGGGCGGCACCATCCCGCCCCATGACGGCGCGGGCCCGCTGCACCTCGCCCTGTCGATCCCGGCCGCGGCGCTGGAACCCTGGGAACGGCACCTCGCCGCCCACGGCGTCACGATCGAGGGCCGCACCACCTGGCCGCGCGGCGGCGTCAGCCTCTACTTCCGTGACCCGGACGGGCACCTGGTCGAGCTGGCGACGCCGGGGCTGTGGAAGGGGTATTGAGGGGGGCTCGCCCCCGTCTCACGCGGTCCAGAACTGCCCGTCATAGGCGAAGCGGTCCGGGTGGCAGGTCAGCGCCGAGAGGCCGGTCAGGGCCGGGTCGGCCACGGTGATGACGCAGGTCGGGATCTGCCGCATCCGGTCGGCGAAGGGCGGCTTGTGCTCGAAGGCCTGCCGGAAGGCGCCCTCGTTCAGCACCTCCAGGATCCTCGGCGTGATGCCGCCGCCGATATAGACCCCGCCGGTCGCCAGGAAGGTGAGGGCGAGGTCGCCGCACAGCCGCCCGAGCAGCTTGGAAAACACCCTCAGGGTGCGCTGCGCCGCCGGATCCTCGCCGGAGAGGCCGCGTTCGGTGATGTCCTTCGGCTCCGCCTCGCCGCCGCTGAGGCCGGCATGGAGCCGCGTGAGGCCGGGGCCGGATAGCAGGGACTCGACGGTGATGCGGCCCTCGATCCGCGCCAGCCGCGGCCAGAACTCGGCATCCTCGGCGTCGCTGGGGCCGAAATCGGTGTGGCCGGCCTCCGTCGACACGATGGCGAGCTGACGGCCGTAGGGAACGAGGCCGGCGGCGCCGAAGCCGGTGCCGGGGCCGAGCACCAGGCGGGCGCCCCCCTGCGGCGAGAGCACGGGCCCGATCGGCTCCAGGATTGAGCGGTCGCGCCCGGCCGGGTCGAGATACGCGGCGCCGGCCGCCACCGGCACGTAGTCGTTGACGATGCGGCAGCTGGTGAGCCCGAAGTCGCGGCCGATCCGCTCGCCCTCGATCACCCAGTGAGCGTTGGTGAGGTGGACCGCCGGCCGGTCGACCCGGGCTGCCACCGCCAGGATGGCGGAGCGGGGCGGGGCGGTCTCGCCCGCCGCCAGCGCGGCGCGGATCGCCGCGCTCGGATCCGGATAGTCGGCGGTCTTGTCGTGGGCGAGCACGACCGGGTCAACCCCGGGCTGCTCCTGCACGGCGAAGCGCGCATTGGTGCCACCGATGTCGCCGAACAGGACCGGGAAATCGAACATGGGCCGCCGCCTCCGCGCTCAGGGCTTCAGGTTATAGTGCCGCGGCGGCCCCGGTCGACCGCTCAAGATCCCTCCATCCTGCCGACTTGCCTCATCGCCCGCTTGAGGGCGAGCAGGCGGCGGTCGCGATCGCGAAACAGCTCGGCCGGGTCGCGCCCGCCCCAGTCGAAGAAGCCCTTTCCGGCCATCACGCCGGTGCGGCCCCGCGCCACCAGGTCGTCGATCGCCTCCGAGCGGGTGCGGGCAGGCGGCGGGCTGTAGCTCGCGTTGGCGAGCGCGTGGCGCAGGAGCTCGATGCCGGTGAAGTCCGCCTTGGCGAGGTGGCCGAGGATCGGGATGCGGAGCGCCAGGCCGTGGATGATGGCGTCGTCGATCTCGCGCGCCGAGGCCACGTCCTCGTCGAGGAGGTGGTAGACCTCGGCCGAGATCGCCGACTGGATCCGGTTGGCGACGTAGCCCGGAATGAAGCGCTTGAGCACGATCGGCACCTGGCCGAGGCCGAGGACGAGCTGGCGCGCCTCCTCGATCACCGCCGGGTCGGTCTGCGGCCCCGGCACCACGTCGACGAGGTCGACGATGTAGGGCGGGGTGTACCAGTGCATCACCAGGGCGCGCGCCTGCCGGCGCTCCGGGATCAGCGGGAAGACGTCGAGGTAGCTGGTGTTGCTGGCAATCCGCGTCTCCGGGGCGCAGAGCCGGTCGAGCTCGGCGAACAGCGCGCGCTTGGCCTCCGGGTTCTCGGTGATCGCCTCGATGACGAGGCTCGCCCCCGCGACGGTCGCTCCCAGGTCGGGCTCGAGGCGGATCGCGTCCGCCGCGCGCTCGGGCGTCCATTCGGGCGCGACGGCGCCGGCCTCCCGCAGAGTGTCGAGGGCGGAGGCGATCAGGCCCGGAACCTGCTGCAAGGTCTCGGGCCGACTGTCGGTCAGCCGCACCCGGTGCCCGCCCAGCGCCAGCACCAGGGCGATGCCATGCCCCATCAACCCGGCCCCGACGACCGCGATCTCGCTCATGTGGTCCTCCCGTGACGTGTTTTTAGAAGTTCGAAGCAGTGGTGGCTTCTCGCCGATGCATGCACACCCTCCATCGTCATCCCGGGGCTCGCTGAAGGCGAGAGCCCGGGCCGCCAAAGGCAGGCTCAGAACCGTAGGTGGAGTGGAACAAAGCTGAGCGACATCAGCCTTGTTCGGAAAGACCTTCGTCTCTGGATTCCGGGCTCCGCTGCGCGGCCCCGGAATGACGGGGAGGAACGAGAAGTATCGCCTGCGGTTCGTGGGCCACTATCACGCCGGCCGCCACGGCCCGAGCCGGCCAATGTCCCGCTCGCGCCGCTCCAGCCACCACCCGGCCTGCTGCGGCCAGGCCTCGAACCCGGGTTCTTCCGCGCCGTCGAGGGCCCGGCTCGCCCGCACGGCCCAGTTCGGGTCGGCCAGCGCCTCGCGGCCGACCGCGACGAGGTCGGCACGGCCCTCGGTGACGATGCCGTCCGCCTGGCGCGGGTCGACGATCAGCCCGACCGCCATGGTGGCGAGGCCGGTCTCCCGGCGCACCGCCTCGGCGAAGCCGACCTGGAAGCCGTAGTCGCGGCGGATCCGGGCGGCGGTGGCGGAGCCGGCGAGGCCGCCCGACGAGCAGTCGAGCACGTCGACGCCGAGCACCCGCAGCTCCGCCGCGAAGGCGAGGGTGTCCTCGAGGGTCAGGCCACCGTCGAGCCCGTCCACCGCCGAGACCCGCACGAAGAGCGGCTTGCCCGCCGGCCAGGCCTCCCGCAGGGCGCGGGCGACGCCAAGGGGAAAGCGCATCCGCCCGGCCCGGTCGCCCCCGAAGGCGTCCTCGCGCCGGTTGGTCAGCGGCGACAGGAAGGTGTGGAGCAGGTAGCCGTGGGCGGCGTGCAGCTCGATCACGTCGAAGCCCGCGGCATCGGCCCGCCGGGCCACCGCCGCGAAGGCGGCGGTCAGGGCGTCGAGGTCGGCCGGCGAGAGCTCCGCCGGCATCAGCCAGCCCTCGTCGAGGGGGATCGCGCTCGGCGCCACGACCGGCCACGGCGCCTCGCCGCGGGCGATCTCGTCAGCCGAGAGCGGGCCGTTGCCCTCCCACGGGCGCTGCATGCTGGCCTTGCGGCCGGCATGCGCCAGCTGCACTCCCGCCGCCGCGCCGTGGGCCTTGAGGAAGCCTGCGACCCGGGCGAGGGCATCGCCGTGCGCGTCCGACCAGATCCCGAGATCGCCGTGGGTGATACGCCCCTCCGGCACCACGGCGGTCGCCTCCAGGATCACCAGTCCGGCGCCGCCGAGGGCGAAGCGGCCGTAATGGACGAGGTGATAGTCGCCCGCGATCCCGTCCCGGGCCGAGTACTGGCACATCGGCGGGATCACGACGCGGTTGCGGAGGCGGATGTCCCGGAGGCTGAGGGGGGTGAAGAGCTGCGCGGTCATCTCTGGCTCACGTCATCTCGTGCCTAGACTGTGGCGATCGGCGTCGTCGGCGAGCCGACGGCGCCCGGCAGCCGCAGGGGCGGTGCGGTCAGGAGGAAGCGGTGGCGGCCGTTCGCCCGCAGCCAGGTGGCGAGCGGGGTGAGGTGCCACAGCTCGCCGAGATTGACCCCGAGGCGAAACAGGCAGTGCTCGTGCAGGGGCAGGGTGGCGCAGCAGCCGTCCCCCGGCAGGGCCGGGTGGACCTCGACGGCGTAGTTGTCGGCGATGAGGGCGGAAAGCCCCGAATCGGTGATCCAGTTCAGGAGCCGCCGGTCGCGCCCGTCGAGGCCGGCGCACAGATTGTGAACGATCTCCGGGTCGGGATTGCGGTTCATTCCCAGCAGCCGCTCGGCGAAGCCGGTATGCAGGCAGACCATGTCGCCGGGCTCGACCGCGACGCCGTCGGCGTCGAGGATGCGCCGGAGGGTGTCGTAGCCCACCGCCACCCGGTCCTCGCCCAGATGGGCGTGGAGGTCGATCATCACGCCGCGGCCCTGCATGCCGCGCTCGGCCAGGCGCTCGATACCGAGCGCCTGGGCCCGGGAGGGACTGCCGGCCTCCTCCGGCGTCGACGGGCCGGTGATGTCCGAGCCGGCCCGGAAGCCGTTGTAGTAGACCGGGCGCGGCGTGCCGTCGCCCTCGACATCGAACAGCGAGCCGACATGGGCGAGGCTGTCCCACTGCGTCGAGTATTGCAGGTGCAGCACCGCGAGGTCGTCGCTGACGACGTCGGTGACGTCCGGCACCTCCTCGCAGACCGGGAAGTTCATGTTCGGCCGGCCGCTCGCCCGCACGGTCGGGCGGATCTGCGGCGGGTGCCGGCGGGGGTTGAGCACGTTGCCGCCCGGATAGTCGAGGGGCAGGCTGAGGCAGAAGGTCAGGCCCTCCCGCACCTCGGCCGCGCCCTGGCGCACCTTCTCGGGGGTCAGGAGGTTGAGCCGGCCGAGCTCGTCGTCGGGGCCGAAATCGCCCCAGGTCGAGCCGTCCGGGCGACGGCGCCAGCGGAGGTTCATTTCTTCACCAGGGGGCAGCGGGAGGCGGACAACGGCTGAAAGGCCTGCTCGCCGGGAACCGTCGCGACGAGCTTGTAGAGGTCCCATGGGCCCTTCGATTCCTCCGGCTTCTTGACCTCGAACAGGTACATGTCGTGGATCATGCGGCCGTCCTCCCGGATGCGGCCGCCGCGGGCGTAGAAGTCGTCGACCGGCGTCTCGCGCATCGCCTTCATCACGGCCTGCGTCTCGTCGGTGCCCGCCGCCTTCACGGCCTTGAGGTAGTGCGTCACCGTCGAGTAGACGCCGGCCTGGGACATGTTGGGCATCTTGCCGACGCGGTCGAAGTAGCGCTTCGACCAGGCTCTCGTCTCGTCGTTGAGGTCCCAGTAGAAGCCCTCGGTCAGCAGCATGCCCTGCGTCGCCTTGAGGCCGAGGCCGTGGACGTCGCTGATGTAGACCAGCAACCCGGCGAGCTTCTGGCCGCCCTGGGTGAGGCCGAACTCCGCCGCCTGCTTGATCGAGTTGGTGGTGTCGGCGCCCGCATTGGCGAGCCCGACCACCTTGGCGCCCGATCCTTGCGCCTGGAGCAGGAAGGAAGAGAAGTCGGGGGTGTTGAGCGGCACGCGCACGCCGTCCAGGACCTTGCCGCCGTTCGCCTTCACCACGGTGCCGGCATCGCGCTCGAGGTCCTGGCCGAAGGCGTAGTCGGCGGTGACGAAGAACCACGAATCGCCCCCGGCCTTGACGGTGGCGAGCGCCGTGGAATTGGCCAGCGCGTAGGTGTCGTAGGCCCAGTGCACCGAGACGGGGGAGCAGGCCTCGTTGGTGAGCCGCACCGCGCCCGGGCCGTTGAACACGATCACCTTGTTCTTGGCCTTGGCGATGTCGGCGGCGGCGAGCGCGGTGGCGGAGGCCGCCACGTCCAGGATCGCGTCGACCCCGCCGGTGTCGAACCAGGCCCGGGCGGTCGCGGCCGCGATGTCGGGCTTGTTCTGGTGGTCGGCCACCATGACCTCGACGGGGGCGCCCAGCACCGTGCCGCCGAAATCCTCCACCGCCATGCGGGCCGCCGCGGCGCTGCCGGGCCCGGTCACGTCGGCGTAGAGCCCCGACATGTCGAGCAGGAAGCCGAGGCGCACGACCCCGTCGGAGACCTTCTGGGATTTCGCGGCCGGTGCCTGCTGCGCGCAAGCCACTCCCTGCCAAGCCATACCTGGAAAAGCGGCGAGCAGAGCCGCCGCCAGAAGCGTTGTCCTCACCCGGTCCGTCCTTCGCGAGAGACGTTCGTTCCTGCGGTACGCCGTCGAGGGCGCCCGGGTGCATGGTCCTGACAAGGGGACCCGGTTGTCAACTGCGGGCGAAGCGGGGCGGGGCTGAAAAACCGGTACGCCCCGCCTTCCAGGTCTTCAGGCCGCCGGCCCGCCGCCCTCTCCGGCCCCGAGCCAGGGCTGCGCGTTCACCATCCCGACGCGCCAGCCCGTCCCGTCCGGGCTGTCGTAGTGGTCGAGGCGGGTGAGCGAGCAGTTCTCGACCGCGAAGGCGAGGCCGCCCTGGGGGGACAGGCCGAGGGCCAGCGCGATCGCCGCCCGGATCGTGCCGCCATGCGCCACCGCCACGATGTCGCGGCCGCTGTGCTCGGCGGTCATCTCGGCGATGGCGCCGTTCACCCGCTCGCAGAGTTCCGAGAAGCTCTCGCCGCCAGGCGGGCGCTCGTCGGCGGGAGCGAACCAGTAGCTCGCGGCGAGCGGCTGGCGCTCGGCGAAGAAGCGGGCCCGGTCCTGGCCCTGCCAAGCCCCGAGATTCTGCTCGGCCAGGGCCGGCAGGGCGGTGAGGCGGGGCACGACGCCGTCCACCGAGAAATCCCCGGCCTGCCACAGCGCCTCGGCGGTCTGCCGGGTGCGGCCGAGATGGCTCGCCACCCAGACCGCGCCGCGGGGCAGCACCGGGGCGAGGCCGGCGAAGACGTGGGCATCGCCGCAATCGCACGGGATGTCGCTGCCGCCGTAGATGCGGCCGCCGTCGCCCCGCACGGGGGCGTGTCGCACCCACCACCAGCGGGTGCGGACGAAGGGGGAAGGGGTCTGGGCGCTCATCCCCCCTCTCATAGCATCGCGCCGCGGCGGCGACACGTCGGTGCCGCGGCGTCCGCGACCGGGCGCATCCCGCGCCCTCGCGCCGGAGGGAGGCTCACGCGCCGAATTGCCAGGCCGGCGAACTCTCCGCATAGCTGCCGCCGGACAGATGGAGCGGATGGATGGACGAGGCGGACGACGGCACGATCTTCGGGGCGGACATCCCGTTCGCGCGGCTGTGCGGCATCGAGGCCCTCGGGATCGTCGAGGGGCGCACGCGCCTGCGCCTGGCGCTCGGGCCGCAGCACGGCAACAACCTCGGCATCGCCCATGGGGGCATCCTCTGCACCCTCCTCGACATCGCCATGGGCACGGTGGCCCGGCTCACCGCCGGCCGCCCGGTGGTGACCCTCGACATGCAGACCCGCTTCCTCTCGCCCGGCCACGGCGTGCTCGTCGCCGAGGGACGGGTGGCGCGGGCCGGCCAGTCGATCCTCTTTTGCGACGCCGAGATCCGCGACGAGGCCGGGCGGGTGGTGGCGACCTCGACGGGGGTGTTCAAGCCGGTCGGCGTGAAGGGGTAGCGTCCGGCGGGGCGGGCCCCGGCCGGCGCCGGTCGGAAGGTTTCTGGCGTGTTGCGGGTTCCCGTCGCGAGCCCGGGAGCCATTTCCCCGGGACTTGGTCAGGCCCGCGAGCCGGAAAGGCCCCGATGACGCGTCCTCCTGAGACCCGCGCCGCGCCCGGCGGCGTGATCGAGACCGACGTCTCGGCCCGCCTCGACCGGCTGCCCTGGGGCCGGTTCCATACCCTGGTGGTGCTGGCGCTCGGCATCACCTGGGTGCTCGACGGGCTGGAGGTCACGCTCGCCGGCGCCCTGGCGGGGGCCCTCAAGGGGAGCCCGACGCTCCAGTTCTCCAACACCGACATCGGCCTTGCCACGTCGAGCTACCTCGCCGGCGCGGTGCTGGGCGCGGTGGGCTTCGGCTGGCTCACCGACCGGCTCGGCCGGAAGAAGCTCTTCTTCATCACGCTGGCGGTCTACCTTGCCGCCACCGCCGCCACCGGCCTGTCCTGGAACCTGTGGAGCTTCTGCCTCTTCCGCTTCCTCACCGGGGCCGGCATCGGCGGCGAGTACACGGCGATCAACTCGACCATCCAGGAGCTGATCCCGGCCCGGGCCCGGGGCTGGACCGACCTCGTCATCAACGGCAGCTTCTGGCTCGGCGCCGTGCTCGGCGCCGGCACCTCGCTCGTCGTGCTCGATCCCGCCCTGTTCGGGCCGGATACCGGCTGGCGGGTCGCCTTCGGGCTCGGCGCGGGCCTGGGGCTGGTGATCCTGCTCCTGCGGACCTGGATCCCCGAGAGCCCGCGCTGGCTGATGACCCACGGGCGGTCGGAGGAGGCCGAGGCCCTGGTCAAGGGCCTCGAGGCGCGCTTCCGCGCCGAGGGCCACGTTCTGAGCGACGGACCGTTCCCGAAGGCGCGGCTGCGCCAGCGCAGCCACACGCCGCTCTCCGAGGTGCTGTCCACGCTCAAGACCTACCGGCAGCGGGCGGGCGTCGGCCTCGCGCTGATGTCCGCCCAGGCCTTCTTCTACAACGCGATCTTCTTCACCTATGCGCTGATCCTCATCGACTTCTACAAGGTGCCGGCGGAGGGGGTCGGCTGGTACATCCTGCCCTTCGCGGCCGGCAACTTCCTCGGGCCGGTGCTGCTCGGGCGGCTGTTCGACACGATCGGCCGCAAGCCGATGATCGCCTTCACCTATGGGATGTCGGGCCTGCTGCTGGCCCTGAGCGGACTCGCGTTCCAGCAGGAACTCGTCACCGCGACCAGCCTGACGATGTGCTGGATGGCGGTGTTCTTCTTCGCGTCCGCCGCCGCGAGCGCGGCCTACCTTACGGTGAGCGAGGTGTTTCCCCTCGAGATCCGGGCGCTCGCCATCGCGCTGTTCTACGCGGTGGGCACCTCGGTCGGGGCGGTCGGGCCAGCCCTGTTCGGGGTGCTGATCGAGGGGCATTCCCGCACCGCGATCCTCGGCGGCTATCTCCTGGCCTCGGCGCTGATGATCGCCGCGGGGGCGGTCGCGGGCATCTGGGGCGTCGCGGCGGAGCGCAAGTCGCTGGAGGACGTGGCCAAGCCCCTGGCGATGGAGTAGCCGTCCCACCAGGCGGCAGGGAGGCGACACGCGGTCTCCGCCGGCGGCGCGGCCGCACATCCTCGAGACAGCCACGAACCTCCTGGGGCCGCAGGGAACCCGACGTGATCCTGATGCTCCTGATGGCCGTTCGACCAGCGAAGTACACCCTGGCGCGGAATGACAAAAAGAGCTATTGTCATCACCTTCTGTAGCGGACGATGCTGCAAATACTAAAATAAAAGTCAAATAATACCAAAAATTTTGCGTGAACGCAGAGGAAACGCCATGCCGACTCCCACCACGCAGAACTTCTTCGACGCGTCAAACTGGGTCTACGGCTACGCCGACAACAATTCGCTTCCGCCGATACCGATCGGACTGGCACCGTTCTATTATGAGACGGGACAATTCGACTCTGGTCTGCGTCCGAGCGGATTTCACGGCGCGGCATTCCTCGTTCCGGGCGCCGAGCCGCAGGTGATCATTGCTTTCGAGGGCACCGATGTCTCGGGCCTCGAAACCCGCCCCGACTTCCTGCTGGCGCAGCTCGAGGCGGACGTGAACCTCTATACGGGGCTGGTCCCGCAGGCGCTGCGCGATGCGGCCGCCTTCGCCGAGCAGGTGCTCGGCGCGGCCGTGGCCCAGGGCATCCCGGCCGACCGGGTCCATGTCACCGGCCATTCCCTCGGGGCCGCCGAGGCGGCCTACGCCTCGACCCAGACCGGCCTCGACGGGACGACCTTCGCGGCGCCGGGGCTCTCCTCCACGTCGGTTCCGTTCGGGGGCGCCGGCCGCCTCACGAACTTCGTCGATTACGGCGATCCCGTCGGGAACTACAGCGCCACGCCGGTCAACATCGAAGGGGGCTTCCTATACTCGGACGCGATCCGGCGGGTCGGCGACCCGACCTATACCGGGGAGATCGCCGGGGTCGCGGCCCTCGCCGCGGCGGCGGCCGCGGCCGCGCCGGGCAACAGCGATCCGGTGCGCGCCGCCGGGCTCCTCGGGATCGGGGCCCTCGCGGCGGAGAAGCATCCCCTCACCAACTACGGCGAGGATCTCGACCTTCTCCTGAACGACACGCCCGTGCTGGCCGACGCCACGCGGATCGTCTCGGGCAAGGATTACGCCCAGTTCTACGGCGACATCATCGACCGGAATTTCCTGGTCGGCGACGCGTTCTACGCCATCCGCAATCCCGACGTGCGTGCCGCCGGCGTGGACGCGGAAGCGCACTATGCCCAGTACGGCTGGCGCGAGGGACGCGATCCCAACGCCTTCTTCTCCACGACCGGTTACCTCGCCGCCAACCAGGACGTCAGGTCCGCCGGGGCGAATCCGCTGCAGCACTACGACCAGACCGGCTGGCGCGAAGGGCGCGATCCCTCGGCCGACTTCGACACCGGACTCTATCTCAAGAACAACCCGGATGTCGCGGCCGCCGGCGTGGATCCGCTCGCGCACTACCTGCAATACGGCCGGGCCGAGGGCCGGCAAGCCTACGCCGCCATCGGCAAGGCCTCCTCGTTCACCCACGGATCGTTCGACGCGGAGTACTACCTCCTGTCCAACTCCGACGTGGTAGCGGCGGCGGCGATCTACGGGAGCAATGCGCTCGACTTCGCCTACCAGCATTACGAGCTGTACGGCTGGCGGGAAGGGCGCGACCCGAACGCCGTGTTCGACACGCAAGGCTACCTCGCCGCCTACGCGGACGTCCGCGCCGCGGGCGTCGACCCGCTGATGCACTACGACCAGTACGGCTGGCGCGAGGGACGGGACCCCTCGGCGGGCTTCGACACCTCCAGCTACCTCGCGGCCAACGCCGACGTGAGGGCGGCCGGTGTCGATCCGCTCACCCACTACCTGCAATACGGCGCCCTCGAAGGCCGCTCGCCCTTCGCGGACGGCACGTTCGGCGCCGGTGCGGTCGGCTGAGCGGCCGTCGGGGCGTGCGCTCCTCCGGTGCGGGCGCGGCCATCGGGGGAGGGACAAGGGAGCGGGGAGACCCGCTTCCGAGCGGGTGAGGCGATCCCGCCCCCTGCCTGTGTCGCACGTCTCCCCGGACAGACCTGCCGACGCGACGAATGGGCGCTACGGCAGGCCGCTACCGCAACAGCTCCCCGACCCCGTCCCAGATCCCTGTGACCACCTCGGCCGCCGGCACCGCCCGGGCGAGCCCGGCGGACTGGCCGGCCCAGGCCTGCATGCGGGCAAGGTCGTCCTCCTTCACCGCCGCCTCGCGCATGCCTTGCGTCAGGCCGCGCTGCACCGGGTAGGGGGCGGGCGACGGCGCGTCGGGCCGCGCGGCGGCCTCGACGTAGGGGGTGGCGAGGCTGCGGCCGGTCCGGCCGCTGAAGGCTCGGGTGAGCCGGGTGTCCTCGGGGCGGGCGCGTCCGAGCGCCTGGGCCCAGGCCGGCGGGATCCCGGCCTCGGGGCAGCGCAGGAAGCCGGTGCCGACCTGGACGGCGCTGGCGCCGAGCAGCAGCGCGGCGGCGGCCCCGCGGGCATCGGCGATGCCGCCGGTGGCAACGACCGGCACCCGCACGGCGTCGACGACGGCCGGCAGCAGCGCCATCAGCCCGACCATCCCGGCCTCGGCCTGCGTGGCCACGAAGGAGCCGCGATGGCCGCCGGCCTCGGCGCCCTGCGCCACCACCGCGTCGGCGCCGGCATCCTGCGCGGCGAGCGCCTCCGCCACCGTCGAGACGGTGGCCCACCAGGCGATGCCGCGCTCCTTCAGGCGCGCCACGAAATCCGGCGGGTAGAGCCCCATGATCGAGGACACGACCGGGGGGCGGGCCTCGAGCAGAGCCTCGCACTGGGCGGAGAAGTCGGGCGGCGCCGCGTCGCCGGCCTCCGGCGCCACCGTGGGGCCGAAGCCGCCGAGGAAGGCGCGCAACGACGCCTCGTGCGCGGGGTCGCGGGCGGGGGCGGGATCGGG